>CAZZYU010000001.1:0-14934 GCA_964658375.1 uncultured Acetobacteraceae bacterium
GCTGCGCCCGACGCGGCCGGTGCGTCCGATGCGGTGCACGTAGACGTCGGGCGAGGTCGGCACGTCGTAGTTGATGACGTGCGAGATCCCGGAGATGTCAAGGCCGCGGGCCGCGACGTCGGTGGCCACCAGCAGCGGCACGTGACCGGCCTTGAAGGAGATCATCACGCCGTCACGGGAGCCCTGGCTCATGTCGCCGTGCAGCGCCCGGACGTTCATCCCGCGGTCGCGCAGCGTGCGGAACAGCTGGTCGCAGCGGATCTTGGTGCGCACGAAGATCAGCGCCTGATCGGGTCGCTCGGCCTCCAGCACGGTGATCAGCGCGTCGGTCTTGTCCTTGGGCGCGACCTCGAGCGCAAACTGCTCGACGGTGTCGACGGTCAAGGTGTCGGCCTTGACCTTGACCACGATCGGGTCATAGAGGTACTGGTCGGCCAGGCGCCGGATCTCCGGCGGCATCGTCGCCGAGAACAAGGCGGTCTGGCGACTGGACGGAGTCAGCGCGAGGATCTTCTCGACGTCCTCCAGGAAGCCCAGATCGAGCATCTCGTCGGCCTCGTCGAGCACGACGAAGCGGCACGCGTGCAGCATCAGCGAGTGGCGGCTGATCAGGTCCTTGACGCGCCCCACGGTGCCGACCACGACCTGGCCGCCGGCGCGCAGCTGGGCCTGCTGGCTGCGGATCGGCGCGCCGCCGAAGACTGCCACGACATCGATCTTCTTGGCCTTCCCGTAGGCGCGCAGCGCCTGGGTGACCTGGATGCACAGCTCGCGCGTCGGAGTCAGCACCAGCCCCTGGACGTCGGCCTCCTCGGGATCGACGTACTGGAGCATCGGCAGCCCGAACGCCGCGGTCTTGCCCGAGCCGGTCTGCGCCTGGCCGATCACGTCAAGGCCTTCCAGCAGCGGTGGGATCGCCTGTTCCTGAATCGGGCTGGGCGCGTCGTAGCCGACGTCGCGCAGCGCCTGCAGCAGCGCCGGCTCGAGTCCCAGGTCGGTGAACGTCGTCATTGCCGGGAACGATAGACGGCCGGGGCCATCAAACGTCCCGCGGTTACGGGGAAATCACGCCGGCGTGATCAGTCCGTCCAGGTGAGGGGTGTCGCGGCGCGCGTCCCGGACCCCGAAGGCGAGCCCGTCGTCGACCCGTGCCTCGGCGAACGCGACTCGTGCGGGCAGGAGGATCGGGCGCTTGAAGGCGACGTCGATGGCCAGCGACCCGAACCCCGGCCCCCCCGCCTCCGGGCCGAGCTGAGCCAGGCAGCGGGCCGTCGTCCACATCCCGTGGGCGATCGCGCTGGCAAAGCCAAACAGCTTTGCGCTGAGCGGATGCAGGTGGATCGGGTTCAGATCGCCCGACACCGCGCCGTAGCGCCGGCCCAGATCGCCGGCCAGGCGCCACGTCGCGGTCGCCGGCAGCTCGGCGCTGTCGGGGGGAGCGTCGGGGGCCGGGATCGAGTAGTCGCGGCGGCCGCGGACGAGGTTGGTCGAGGTCTCCTCCCACACGAGCTCGGTGTCGACCCACGCCTCCGAGAGCAGGTCAAACGCGCGCCCGCGGGGATGCGGGCGCAGCTCGGTCGCGCGCACCCGCAGCGACAGCGGCTCGCCGGCCTCAATCGGCCGGTGCGCGACGATCCGGTTGGCGATGTGCACGAGCCCGATCGCCGCCACCGGGAAGCCCGGACTCGTCATCAGCGACAGCTGCAGACCGAAGGCCAGCGTGTGCGGAAAGGTCACCGGCAGCGTGTCGGAGAGGTCAAACCCGCACACCCGGTCATAGGCGGCCAGACGCTCGCGGCTGACGCGCACCCCGGTGCGCACCAGTGCCGTGGACGGCACCGAACCGCCGCCCCCGCCGACCCAGGGCAGGGCCGAGGCGCCGGGGACCATCGCCAGGCCCGCGCGGGCGAACAGTCCGCTCAGCGCGGGCGAGCCCTTGACCACCTTCTCGGCCACGCCTCAGGCTCCGATCAACGACTGGCCACACACGCGCACGACGTTGCCGGTGACCCCGGCCGAGGCCGGCCAGGCAAACCAGCTGATCGTCTCGGCGACGTCGACGGGCAGCCCGCCCTGGGACAGGCTGTTCATCCGCCGGCCGGCCTCGCGCGGGCCCAGCGGCATCGCCGCCGTCATCGGGGTCTCGATGAACCCCGGCGCGACCGCGTTGACGGTGATCCCCTTCTTGGCCAGCAGCGGCGCGTGCGCGTCGACGAAGCCGATCAGGCCGGCCTTGGAGGTCGCGTAGTTGGTCTGGCCGGCGGCACCGGCGATCCCGTTCATCGACGACAGGCACACCACGCGGCCGTTGCGGCGGATCGCCTTGCGCTCGACGAGCTCGGCGGTGATCCGCTGCGGCGCGATCAGGTTGATCCCGAGCACCATCGACCACTGCTGCTCGGTCATCCGCCCGATCGTCTTGTCACGCGTGACCCCGGCGTTGTGGACGACGATGTCGACGCCGTCGTGGTCGGCCAGCAGCGTCTGCGTGATCCGGGCGGGCGCGTCGTCGGCGGTCACGTCGGCGGTGATGGCGCTGCCGCCGATCGCGCCGGTGACGACCTGCAGATCGCCGACCATCGACTCGATGTCGAGGCCCACGACATGCGCGCCGTCGCGCGCGAGCACCTCGGCGATCGCGGCGCCGATCCCGCGCGCGGCCCCGGTGACCAGCGCGACCTTGCCGGTCAGCGGCAGGTCCCAGTCGGGTTTACCCGGCGATGCGACCCGCGGCCCGATCCGGATCACCTGACCCGAGACGTAGGCCGAGCGCGGCGAGAGCAGGAAGCGCAGGGTCGAATCCAGCTGGTCCTCGGCGCCCGGCTCGACGTAGACCAGCTGGGCGGTGGCGCCGCGGCGGGCCTCCTTGCCCAGCGAACGGACCAGGCCCTCCAGCGCCCGCTGGGCGACGTGCTCCTCGGGCGACCCCGTCGCCGAGGGCGGCGTGCCGAGCACGACGATCCGCCCGCTCGCGCTCACCCGGCGCGCCGTGTCATGAAAGAAGCGGTAGGCGTCGGCCAGATCCTCGCTGCCGACCAGGCCCGTCGCGTCGAGCACCAGCGCCTTGAAGCGCTGATCGGGGGCCGGCGCCTCCGGGTTGAAGATCGTCGCCGCCAGGCCGGCCTGGGCCACCGCCTCGCGCAGCGGTTCGCCCAACGGCGTCTGCACGCGGGCCTCGATCGCGGCCAGCGTGCGCGCGACCGCGCCGGCCAGCCGGGGCGCAGCGCCACCGGCGGGCCCCCCGAGCAGCACCGTGCCATTGACGACCGGCTGGCCCGAACGCCAGCGCTCGAGCATCGGCGGGGCAGGCAGTCCGACCTGCCCGGCGACGAGCTTGCCGATCGGCGTGTTGACGAGCTGCTGGTAACGGTCAGGCATCGGTTCCCTCCAGGATCGCAGTGACGCCGAGGCCGCCGGCCGCGCAGACCGAGATCAGGCCGCGACCGGCGGGCTTCTCCGACAGCGCCTTGGCCAACGAGGCGACGATCCGGCCGCCGGTGGCCCCGAACGGGTGGCCCGCGCCGAGCGAGCCACCGTGGACGTTGAGCTTGCTGGTGTCGATCGCGCCCAGCGGCTGCTCGCGGCCGAGCTTCTCGGTACAGAACACCGGGTCCTCCCACGCCTTCAGCGTGCACAGGACCTGGGCGGCGAACGCCTCGTGGATCTCATAGAAGTCGAAGTCCTGAAGCGACAGCCCGGCGCGGTCCAGCATCACCGGCATGGCGTAGGCGGGGGCCATCAGCAGGCCCTCGCGCTTGTGCACGTAGTCGACGGCGGCGGTCTGGGCGGTACTGAAGTAGGCGAGCACGGGCAGGTCGTGCGCGGCCGCCCACTCCTCGGACGCGAGCAGGACCGTCGAGGCGCCGTCGGACAACGGCGTCGAGTTGCCCGCGGTCATCGTCCCCTCCGGACCGCCGAACACCGGCTTGAGCTTGGCCAGTTTCTCCAGCGACGAATCGGGCCGCAGGTTCTGGTCGCGCTCCTGGCCCAGGAACGGGACGACCAGGTCGTCCATCCAGCCGCTGTCGTAGGCGGCGGCGAGATGGTGGTGGCTGGTCACGGCCAGCTCGTCCTGCTCGGTCCGGCCGATGCCCCACTCCTGGGCCATGACGGCGGTGTGCTCGCCCATCGACAGGCCGGTGCGCGGCTCGGCGTTGCGCGGGATCTCCGGCATCAGCTGCTGGGGCCGCAGGCGGGCCAGCGTCTTGAGGCGGGCGCCGTTGGAGCGGGCACGGCTGACGTCAAGCAGGGTGTTGCGCAGGTTCTCGTTGAGGGCCAGCGGCGCATCGGAGGTGGTGTCCACACCCCCGGCGATGCCGACGTCGATCTGGCCCAGGGCGATCTTGTTGGCGACCAGGATCGTCGCCTCCAGACCGGTCCCGCACGCCTGCTGGACGTCGTAGGCGGGGGTCTCGGGAGCCAGCCGCGAGCCCAGCACCGACTCGCGCGTGAGGTTGAAGTCTCGGCTGTGCTTGAGCACCGCGCCGGCCGCGACCTCGCCGACGCTCTGACCCTCAAGGCCGAACTTGGCGGCCAGGGCGTCAAGGGTGGCGGTCAGCATGTCCTGGTTGGAGGCCTTGGCGTACGGTCCGTTCTGGCGGGCGAACGGAATCCGACTGCCGCCGAGCACGGCCACCCGGCGGGCGGTTTCAGTCATCGCAGAGAGCTCCTCGCTTCGTCGGTTAGCTACGACACCGTAGCTTAGCTGGAGACGACCTCATCGGCCGTCCCTGTCGGCCTGCGTCTGCGTGGTCAAGCCGCCCCCGCGCGTCGCCCGACGCACGAGCGGCGGGGCGAGGACGCGGGCGACGGCCGCGACGCCGTAGAACCGGGGGACGTAGCGCTCGGCGCGTCCACCCGGCCCGGTCTCGACGATCGCCTCGGCGACCGCCTCAGGAGATGAGACCAGCCACCGGGTCGCCCGCCTGGCGATCAGCTCGGTCGCGGGGAACCCCTCGGTGGCGACGAAGCCCGGGAGCACGAGACCGACGTGGACCCCGGAGGCCAGCTCCTCTGCGCGCAGGGAATCACTCCACCCGGCAAGGGCGAACTTCGCGGCCGTGTAGCCGCCGACGCCGGGGCGGCCGACCCGGGAGGCGGTCGAGCCGACATTGACGATGCAGACGCGCCGACCCTCGGCAGCGGTTGGCTGCGCGGCGGCGCGCAGCAGCGGCAGGAGCGCCTCGGTCAGCCGCAACGGCGCCACGAAGTCGACCTCCAGATGACGCTGCACATTGGCCCATCCGGTGGCGGCGAACGTCCCGGACCACCGCGCGCCGGCGTTGTTGACGAGCATGTCCAGCCGGCCGTGCTCACGCGCCACCGTGTCCCGGATGCGGGCGGGCGCATCGGCGTCGGTGAGGTCGGCGGCGATCACCGTCGCCCCGCCGAGCTCGTCGGCGAGCGCCCGCAGCCGGTCCTCACGGCGGGCGACGAGCACGAGCGCGACGTCGGGCTCGGCGGCCAGCCGCCGCGCGACCGCGGCGCCGATCCCCGACGAGGCGCCGGTGATGAGAGCGACCCGGGGCACCGATCTCTCTAGTTGACTCCGCGCGACATCATCTGGTTGGACTCATACCCGCCGAACGTGACCGAGCGTGCCGCCGGCCGGTTCTCGTTGACCACGACACAGTAGACGCGTCTCCCGGAGGTGTTGGGCACGCACGTGCGGTACACCGCGCCGGTCTGGATCACGAGGGTGTCGGTGTGCGACGCGTTGACCCGGAACGCCGGCGGGGCGTGATCGCCGATGTAGGCCGCGGCGCGGGCGATCGCGTCGCGCATCGTCGCGCGCTGGTCGACGAGCGTCGAATGGTGCGCCAGTCCGAGTGCGACGAATCCGACGGTCACCAGCACGACGCACGCGGTGCCGCCGTAGTTGCGGGCGATCGCTCCGGGCAGGTCACGCCGGCGCGTGCGGAGCAGCATGCCGACCGGCCGCGCGAGCACGACGACGCCGATCAGGTTGAGCACCAGTCCGACGACGATCCCGCCGAACACGCTCTGCGCGTTCCCGCTCACCGGCAGCGCGTGACCGATGATCCCGTCGATCACCCCGAGCACGACGAACATCGGCCACATCCACGCGCCCCGCAGGCGCCAGCGCGCGCGGACCAGCCACGCAAGGTCCATCGGCACAGGGTAGACCTGACCGTCGGGCCCAGGAGTAACCTCACGGGCGCGATGGCCGACACCGCCACAGCCGTGAGCACCGCGGCGGCGGACCGCGCGCTGAGCGGCGCCGAGGCCGCCCATCTGACGCTGGAGGACCGGGTGTCACTGCTGCGCGCGATGGTGCAGATGCGCGGGATCGAGGAGCGCGCGATGAGCCTCTACCGGCAGGGCAAGGTCCCCGGCTCCTTCTACGACGGCTTCGGGCAGGAAGCCGTCTCGGCCGGAGCCGCCTTCGCGATGGCCGCCGAGGACCGGCTGTGCATCCTGCACCGTGATCTGGCCGCGCACCTGATCCGGGGCGTGGAGCCGGTTCGGATCTTCAGCCAGTACATGGGCCGCGCCGCGGGCCTGACCGCGGGGCGCGACGGCAACGTGCACTTCGGCGACCGGACCCTGGGGTGCGTCGGGATGGTCTCGATGCTGCCCGACATGATGCTGGTGGCGACCGGCATGGCGATGGCGTTCAAGCTGCGCGGCGAGCGTCGCTGCGCGCTGACCTGGTTTGGCGACGGCTCCACCTCCCGCGGGGACTTCCACGAGGCGATGAACTGGGCCGGGGTCCAGCGCCTGCCGATCGTGTTCATCCTGGAGAACAACCAGTACGCGTACTCGACGCCGCTGGACAAGCAGTTCGCCGTCGACCCCGTGCGGCGGGCCACCGCCTACGGCTTTGAGGGCGTGTCGGTCGACGGCAACGACGCCGAGGCGATGTTCGAGGCCACCCGGGCGGCGCGCGCGCGAGCCGTCGCCGGCGACGGGCCGACGCTGATCGAGGCGGTGACGATGCGCATGCACGGCCACGCCGCCCATGACGACATGAAGTACGTGCCCCTGGCGCAGGTTCAGGAGTGGAAGCTGCGCGACCCGATCGATCGCCAGGTCAGGCGGCTGACCGAGCTCGGCGTCGATGTGGACGCGATCCGCGACGAGATCTCGGCACAGCTGGACGCCGCGGTCAGCGAGGCGCTGGCCGGGCCGATGCCCTCGCCCGACACCGTCCTGGACGGCGTCTTCTGCGAGGGCGAGCCCGAGCCGCTGGGCGACGGGCGCGCGCCGTGGAGCGGCTTCGCGCCTTCGGGCGGGGATCGCTGATGGCGACCATGACCTACCTGCAGGCGATCTCCTCGGCGCTGCGCGACGAGCTGCGCGCCGACGAGCGGGTGCTCGTGATGGGTGAGGATGTGGGCGTGTTCGGCGGCGCCTTCAAGGTGACCAACGGGCTGATCGACGAGTTCGGGGCCGACCGCGTCATGGACACCCCGCTGGCGGAGTCGGCGATCATCGGCTGTGCGATCGGCGCCGCGGTCGTCGGGATGCGCCCGGTCTGCGAGATGCAGTTCGCCGACTTCATCTCCTGCGGCTTTGACCAGCTGATCAACGTCGCGGGCAAGTCGCATTACCGCCTGGGCCTCGCCGTTCCGATCACCGTTCGGCTGCCGTCCGGCGGCGGGTTCTCCGGGGGGCCGTTCCATTCCCAGAATCCCGAGGCGCTGTTCATGCACTCGCCGGGCATCAAGGTCGTGGCGCCCTCCACCGCGCACGACGCCAAGGGCCTGCTGCACGCCGCGATGCACGATCCCAACCCGGTCTGCTTCATGGAGCACAAGCACCTCTACCGCCGGGTCAAGGGCGACGTGCCGGAGGGGATCTACGAGACGCCGTTCACCGCGCGGGTGGCCCGGCAGGGCTCTGACCTCGTCGTGATCGCCTACGGCGCGATGGTCGACGTCGCGCTGCGCGCGACCGAGGATCTGGACGGCGCCTCGGTCGAGGTGCTTGATCTGCGATCGCTGGTGCCGCTCGACGAGGCGGCGATCCTCGACTCGGTGGCCCGCTGCTCCAAGGTGGTGATCCTCGACGAGGCCAACATGTCCTGCGCCGCCGGCGCCCAGGTGGCCGCGCTGATCGCGCAACGGGGGTTTGAGGACCTCGACGGCCCCGTCGTCCGCGTGGCCACCCCTGATATCCCGATTCCGTTCTCCCCGCCGCTTGAGCAGGCCGTCCTGCCCGGCGTCGACCGCGTCAGGGACGCGTGCCGTGAGCTCCTCGCCTACTGAGTCAGACCCCACCTCGCTGATCGAGGTGACGATGCCGCAGATGGGCGTGTCGGTCGCCGAGGGCACCGTCGTCGCGTGGCGGGTGTCGGTCGGGGACCGGGTCAGCGCCGATCAGACCGTCTGCGACATCTCGACGGACAAGATCGAGACCGAGGTGCCGGCGCCGGGCGCCGGGGTCGTGGCCGAGATCCTCGTCGCCGTCGAGCAGACGGTCGAGGTCGGGGTGGTGCTGGCGCGGATCGCGAGTGGGATCTCGCCGGCGCCGACCGGCGAGGCGCAGACGCCGATCCCGCCGGCCCCGATGCCGCTTCCGCGCTCCCCGGCTCCGCGCTACTCCCCGGTCGTGCAGCGGATCGCCGCCGAGCATGGCATCGACTTGGTCGCGGTGACCGGCACCGGACGCGGCGGACGCGTGCGCAAGCAGGACGTGCTCGCGCTCGTTAACGGCAACGGCAACGGCAACGGACACCGTCCTGCGGCCGCGCCCGCTCCTGAGCCTCCACTGCATACCGAGTCTCCGTACCGTCCGGATCCGACCCCGCGCCCGCCCGCAACCGAGCCCGCAGCGGAGCGCGCGCCCGTGCCGGAGCCCGGTCTCGGGCCCGCGGCCGCATCCGGCGGGGAGAGCCTGTCGCGAATGCGCCGCCAGATCGGCGAGCACATGAAGCGCTCGCTGGACACCGCGGCGACCTGTACGACGTGGGTCGAGGCCGACATGGGCCGGGTCGAGCTCGCGCGGCGGCGGCTGAACGCGACCGCGCTGGCGTTCGTCGCGCGCGCCACGATCGACGCGCTGCACGAGCATCCGGCGCTCAACGCGTGGCTGGACGGCGAGGATTACACGCGCGTGAGCGACGTCAACCTCGGGATCGCGGTGTCCCTGGGTGAGGACGGGCTGATCGTGCCGGTCATCCACCGCGCGCAGGAGCTGTCGGTGCAGGGGCTGGCGGCGCGTATCCGCGACCTCGCGGAGCGGGCACGCAGCCGGCAGTTGACCGCCGAGGAGGTCCGCGGCGGGACGTTCACGATCACCAATCCCGGCCAGTACGGCTCGATCATGGCCACGCCGGTGATCCACCAGCCGCAGGTCGCGATCCTCGACCTCGAGGCCGTCGTCAAGCGGCCGGTCGTGCTCACCGACGACGACGGGATCGACTCGATCGCGATCCGTCCGATGACGATCCTCGGCCTCAGCTGGGATCACCGGGCGCTGGACGGCGTCCTGGCCGCGCGGTTCCTGGCCACGGTCCGGGAGCACCTGCAGAGCCCGCCCGGCTGACCGAGCCCGCTCGGCTGTGAGATTCGCCACGCTGAGCAGCGCGCGCGGCCCGGGCTGCCCCAAAGGGCGATCACGCGTTCAGCGGGTTGACGCGGTACACGACGGTACCTAGCATCCGGCCTCGAGCGGCCCCGCCGCCGCATGCCATCGCCCCACGATGCCCCCGGAGGCAACTGTGCCAAAACGCCTGACCCGAATTTTCTCCATGCTCGCCGTCGCCGGAACGATGCTCGCCGGCGGACTCGTCGCCGCGGCGCCGGCCTCCGCCGCGACCAGCTGCTCAGACGTGCAGGTCCTGTTCGCCCGCGGGACGTTTGAGCTCAAGCCGATCGGCTCCATCGTCGGCCCGGACTTCACCAAGGCCGTGGAGAAGAACCTCCCGGGCGACAGCGTGTCGATCTGGGGCGATCCGTATGCCGCGAACGTCCTGCAGACGAGCGCCGGACCGGGCGCGACCGACATGACCAAGGAGCTTGAATCGACCGCGGCGAGCTGCCCGAACACCAAGTTCGTGCTCGGCGGCTACTCCCAGGGCGCCAGCGTCGTCGACATCGCCATCGGGATCAAGACGTTCCTCGGGTCCGGCACGGCGATTCCGACCGCCGACGCCTCGAAGGTGGCCGCCGTCGTCGTCTTCGGTAACCCGCTCGGCCTGTTCGGGCAGACGATCAAGGGCGACAGCAAGCTCTACGGCCCGATCTCCGACACGTACTGCAACAGCGGCGATCCGGTCTGTGGCAACGGAATCAACATCCTGGCCCACCTGGAGTACGGCCTCAACGGCGACGCCGCCGCGGGCGGCGCGTTTGCCGCCAGCGAGGTGAAGGGCTCCTAGCGCGAGATGCGCGCCGGTGGTCCCGTCCCTCCCGCTCCGGCGGCCGGGACGGGACGGGACCACTAGCATCCGGGCGATGGAGTCCCGGGCCCCTGAGCTGTGGGTCGCCCAGCTGGGCCTCGTCGAGTACGACGAGGCGCTGGAGCTGCAGGAGCGGGTGCGAGCCGCCCGTCAGGCGGGTGCGGTTCCCGACACGATGCTGCTGCTCGAGCATCCCCGCGTGTACACGCGCGGACGGCGATCGGCTCCCGGCGAGCTCTCGATGGGCGAGGCGTGGTACCGCGACCGCGGGATCGAGATCGTCGACGTCAATCGCGGCGGCAAGGTCACCTACCACGGCCCGGGCCAGCTCGTCGGCTACCCGATCGTCGGCGTCGACGATGTCGTGGAGTACGTGCGCACCCTGGAGCGGGCGCTGATCGACGCGCTGGGCCAGGAGGGCGTGAGCGCCCGCGCCCGTGTGCAGGACGGCGCCGACTACACCGGCGTCTGGGTCGGTGAGCGCAAGATCGCCTCGATCGGGGTGCACGTCGCCCGCGGCGTCACCACCCACGGCTTCGCGGTCAACGTCGATAACGACCTGGCGCCGTTCTCCTGGGTCGTCGCCTGCGGCCTGGATGGGGTGTCGATGACCTCGCTGGCGGCCGAGACCGGTCGCGGCGACGCGCTCATGCGCTGCTTTCGCAAGCGCGCGGCGGTCGCCGTCGCCCGCGCGCTCGGCCGGCGCCAGCGACTCATCTCGCGGGCGCGTCTGGAGCAGGCGTTAGGCACGCCGACGCCGGCCTGAGACCCGCTGCTGGCTCACGGGGGAAGCCGGCACCGAGATGCGATAGGCGTTGATCGTCTGACAGCGCCGATCTGAGCAGACCGACGCCACCCAGGCCCCGTTGACCCAGGCCATGCTGGTCACGATCCGGTAGGCGGGGGTGGGGAATCCGGCCACCGTCTGCTGTCCCGCGGGAGCGTCGAAGTTGCCCCCGAAGTAGCTGATCCGCGTGGGCTGGGCCAGCAGTCCGGAGGGCGCGGCGGTGTTCAGGTTGTATGACCACAGGTCCGCCCCGAGGCCACCGGTCCCGATCGTCGTGTAGAGCGTGTTCGGATCGTTCGGGGCAAAGTGCGCGAACTCGTGGTAGGTGTCGGCGGCCTTCTCCCACGGCCAGTAGGCGGCGATCGGTGGGCTGATGCGGGTGGCCGCGCCCGACAGCGAGTCCGGGAGCGTGAACAGCTGGAAGCTGTTGATCCCGGGAGCGGTCTGGCCGGCCGTCGACATGAAGATCAGCTTGTTGGTCCCGGGGATCCAGCCGTAGGCCTCGTACATCGCCGAGGGGACTCCGGGCTGCTGCCAGGCGCGGTTGTCAGACAGGGTCCCGGTGGCGAGATTGACATTGGCGACGTGCAGCTGCCAGGCTCCGGCCGGTGGCGCCTGTAGCGCGGTCTCGACCATCTGGCTCCAGACGATCTCCGTGCCGTCGGCGTTGAACTCCGGCCAGATCACCCCGCGCTGGCTCGCCGTCGCCCCGGTCAGGAGCGTCGAGAGCTTCCCGGTCTGCCGGTCATAGAGCTGGATGGCGTTCTGCGAGCCGTTGCCGGGCTGGGCCCCGAACGTGGACTTGTCCCAACCCACGGCCGTGACCAGAAGCACGTACCGGCCGTCCGCGGTGATGTCGGTGACCCCGCGATTGCCGGCGTACCGAGGCAGCAGCGGAGTGCCCTGGCAGTTGCCGTTGCCGATGTAGGCGTCAAAGGTCCCCGCCGAGGTCATCCTGTCCCACACCATCGTCCCGTCGTCGGCCGCGGCGACCGGAGAGCAGTTCTGCGCGACCAGCGTGGAGGCGGTGCCCAACGTGACCGCCGCCCGGCTGACCGGCGCCCGTTCCAGTCCGACCACCCACAGGGTCACGACGCTGAAGAGAAGCCCGGCAGCGCGGAACGCGACTCGGGTACGGGGCAAGGGGAAGCGCAGCATCTGGACGGTCCTTGTCGTTGCCGGGGGTTTGAGCGAGGGGTCCTCTCGACATCTGTCGGAGGACGCAGGCGCACGGCATCAGGCTTTCGTCCAATGCCCAGCGGATGTTCGACCCGTGAGCGGCGAGGCCGACGAGCGGCTCGCGATACTCTTGAAAGGTGGCTGAACGTGAGCATCGGACGCGGTCGCGCTCCAACCCCGGTGGGATGGACGTGCTCACGGTGCTCGGCGCTGAGACCCAGCCGTTTCGAGGCCGCAAGCCGCCCTGGTTCAAGGTGCCCGCGCCCGGCGGCCGGCGCTATCGCGAGCTGCAGGAGCTGATCAGCTCCGAGAACCTGCACACCGTCTGCCAGGAGGCGGCGTGCCCGAACATCGGCGAGTGCTGGCAACGGGGCACGGCGACGTTCATGATCCTCGGCGACACCTGCACCCGCCGCTGCGGATTCTGCAACGTCCAGACGGGCAAGCCGACGTGGAACGACCCGCTGGAGCCGGCCCGTGTGGCGCGCAGCGTCGCACGGATGGGACTGCGCCACGCGGTCATCACCAGCGTCGACCGTGACGACCTCGCCGACTACGGGGCGTCGGCGTTCGTCGGTGTGATCCGCCAGATCCGCCGCCAGGCGCCGCGCTGCAAGGTCGAGGTGCTGACCCCGGACTTCCGCGGCGCCGAGATGCCGCTGGCCAAGGTGATCGCCGAGCGCCCGGACGTGTTCAACCACAACGTCGAGGTGGTGCCGCGCCTGTATCCGATCGCCCGCCGCGGCTCGACCTGGGAGCGCTCGACCCGGGTGCTGCGCAACGCCAAGGAGATCGCCGGCGACTCGGTGACGACCAAGTCGGGACTGATGGTGGGTCTCGGCGAGAGCTTTGAGGAGATGGTCGACGCACTCGGTCAGCTGCGGGCCAACCATGTCCAGGTCCTGACCGTCGGGCAGTACCTGCGCCCGACCGAGCGTCACCTGCCGATCGTGCGCTACTGGCATCCCGAGGAGTTCGCGGCGCTGGAGTCCGTCGCCTACGAGCTGGGCTTTGAGCATGTCGCCGCGGGTCCGCTGGTGCGCTCCAGCTACCACGCCGATCAGCACATCGCCCAGGAGCAGCCGGGCGTCGGGCCGCTGGCGGAGGCGGTGCCCGCATGACGCCCCGGCGGCGTCACACGGTCCTCGTCCTCGCGGCGGTGGCGGCACTCGTGCTCGTCGCCGCGCCGGCCGCCTTCGCCGCGGCCGGGGGCGGCTCCAGTGGCTTCAGCGGCGGTGGTGGTGGTGGCGGCGGCGGTCACGGCAGCGGCTTTGCCATCTACATCATCATCGACCTGCTCATCCACATCGCGGTGCTCGGCCACGGGCTCGGCGCGCTGGTGTTGATCGCGCTCGGTCTGATGTGGCTGCTGGCCACTCGCGGTTTGCCCTGGCTGAGCGACTGGTGGGGCGCGCGCGCCGCCCGGCGCACGCCCCGCACGCACGCTCCGGGACGCAACCGCTCCTCGCGCGAGCGTCGCGTCGAGCTGGCCGCCGCCGAGGCATCGGATTCCGATCCCGCGTTCGCGGCCGACACGGTGCGCGCCGCGGCCGCCAAGCTGTTCGTCGACATCCAGGCGGCGTGGGACGCCGACGATCGCATCCGCCTGCGCTCGCTGGTGGCACCCGAGCTGCTGACCGAGTGGGAGCGGCGACTTGACGACTTCGAGCGCCGCGGGTGGCGCAATCACGTGCAACCGCTCGGCGAGGCGGGGATCGAGCTCGTAGGCCTCACCCACAAGGGCGACCCGGACACCGACAACGTCGTCGTCCGCGTCGACGCCCGGCTCAAGGACTACGTTGTGGACCGCTCCGGACGCCACCTCAAGCGCGCCGGCCGCCTCGGCGAGACGACGCGGATCCGCGAGTTCTGGACGCTCAGGCGCCGCTCCGGGCACTGGGTGCTGGCCTCGATCGAGCAGGGCGCGGAGGGCAAGCACGCCCTGGATGAGCAGATCGTCGCGACGCCGTGGGCCGACGAGCGCGGCATGCGCGACTCGGCGCTGGTGGAGGGCGCCGTCGCCGACGCCGTCCCGGAGGGGACGAGCGTGGCCGAGGTCGCCGACCTGCAGTACGACGGCGACGCGCAGTCGGCGGCGATGGACCTGAGCGTCGCCGACGGCCGCTTCGCGCCCGCCGTGCTGGAGGTCGCCGCGCGCCGGGCGGTCGACGCCTGGGCGCAGGCGATCGACGGCTCCGACGCGCCGCTGAACGCGATCGCCACGCCGGAGGCCAGACGCGAGCTGCTCAGCGCCGGCGACACGAGCGGCAGCCTGCGCATGGTCGTGCGCGGACCGGTCGTCAATCGGATCCGGATCGTCGGACTGGATGCCGGCGCACAGCCGCCGACGATGACCATCGAGGTCGACCTGACCGGCCGCCGCTACCTGGAGAACCGCGACACCGCGGCGGTCGTGGCGGGGAGTCGCACCCGCAAGACGAGCTTCACCGAGCGCTGGACGCTCAGCCTCACCGAGGATCCGCGCCAGCCGTGGCGAATCACCGCCGCGAGCTCGCCAGTCGGCCTGGCCTGATCCCCGACCGCCGACAGCGAGCGCGCGGATGACCATCGGGCTGGTTCTGGCCACGTGATGCGCATCGTG
>CAZZYU010000001.1:15034-72811 GCA_964658375.1 uncultured Acetobacteraceae bacterium
CAGCGAGCGCGCGGATGACCATCGGGCTGGTTCTGGCCACGTGATGCGCATCGTGCTGCTGCTGATCACGGTCGCCTTCACCGGTTTCATCGCGGTCGCGACCGTCCTGGACATGGTCAACCACGGGGTCACCTGGCTGGACATCGTCGCGCTGCTGGTGGTCGTGCTGTTCGCGACCGGGATCTGCGGCTCGCTGTGGGAGTCGATCCGCCGCGGCTGAGCCCGCCGGCGCGCGTGAGGCCTCGTCTCATCGCAGACGATCAGGGGCGGGCCAGCCGGAACAACCGCCGCCCGAGTTTGGTATGCATGAGTCGCGGTGGGCTTCCGGGGAATTCGTCGACTTCTGGTGGGTGCCGCGGCCGTCGCGGCCGCGTTGCTGATCACGGTCTCGATCCTCGCCACCGTCCAGCGCAAGAACGAGATGCTGGCGGCGGGACGGCCGGCAGCCTCCGTCGCGTCGGTGGAGACCGGGACCGAGCTGCTCAACGCACCCAGGGCGCCGGACGTTTCGCTGATCAACGCCGACGGCAGGCGCGTCTCGCTGGCGAGCTTCCGGGGCCGGTACGTCGTGCTCGCCTCGGCGATGACCCTGTGCCAGGAGGTCTGCCCGATGACGACGGGCGCGCTCATCCAGCTGCAGTCACAGCTCAAGGCGGCAGGTCTGACCAGGAAAGTGGTCGTCGTGGAGACCACCGTCGACCCATGGCGCGACACGCCGTCGAGGCTGCGTGCCTACGAGAAGTTGACCGGCGCCGACTTCACGATGCTGACCGGCACCCCAGCCCACGTTCGCGCGTTCTGGAGGTTCTTCGGCGTGTCCTACTACCGGGTGCCCGAAGACAAGCCGGCCCAGATCGACTGGCTGACCCACACGCCACTGAGCTTCGACATCGACCACACCGACGGCCTGTTCCTGATCGGTCCGACGGGCCGTGAGATCGTCGCCGAGGAAGGGATGGCCGATGTCGGCGGCCACCTCGACAAGGGGCTGCGCGGCCTGCTCGATGCGCAGGGCCGCCACGATCTCACCCACCCCCAACTGCCCTGGACCTCGACCGACGTGCTCGACGATCTCGATCACTTCCTCAACCGCCCCGCGGCCGACGCCGGCGCGCTCTCCGGTCAGACCACGGCAGCGCCGACCGAGCAGGCGGCGCTGAAGGCGCTCACAGGCTCGCCGCCCGCGTTGCGCACGCTGCACAGCCAGTCCGATCGTCTGCTCGGCTCGGTGTCGGCGCTCGAGGCCCGGATCAAGGCGCTGCGCGGCTACCCGATCGTCGTCAACGCCTGGGCGTCATGGTGCACCGACTGCCGCGCCGAGTACCCGCTGATCGCCAACGCGTCGGTCCGCTACGGCAGGCGGGTCGCGTTCCTCGGAGTCGACGTCAACGATCAGCCGTCCGCGGCGGCCGACTTCCTCGACACCCACCGGGTCAGCTACCCGAGCTACACGGCACCCTCCGATGACCTGCCGGGACTGGCCGACCTCGAAGGCCAGCCCTCCACGATCTACATCGACGCCAAGGGCAAGGTGACCGACCTTCACACCGGCTCATACGTCGTGCAGAGCACGCTTGATGACGACATCGAGCACTACGCGCTGGGCCGCTCGACCCAATCGGCTTCAAGCTAGACGCCTAGGCCGGGCGGACCATCCAGAACGCCAGCCGCGCGGCGTCCCGGGCGAGCGGTCGCTCCTCGCCGGTGCGCACGAAGCCCAAGCGCTCGTAGAAGGCCGTCGGCTCGCGTGGACCCTCGATCACGCCCAGGCGCACGAACCGGGCCCCGTGCGCGCGTGACCATTCCCGCACCGCAGCTACCAGGCGGGTGCCGAGCCCCGCGCCGCGACAGCTCGGATCGACCCACATCCCCCACAGCTGCACGATCCCGCGGTCGCGATCAAACCACGATGCTCCGGCCATGCCCAGCGGTGCCTGTTCGTCGACGGCCAGGTAGATGACCACGTCCCCGTCGCCCGCGGCGTCCCGGGCCCGGGTCGCCCACTCCTGCGCTGTGCGTTGCCTCTCCTCCTCGGCGGTGGCGGCGAACGCGTCGGGGCTGTCGGTGAGCGCGCGCAGTCGCAGCTCGCGCAGGAGCTGCGCCTCATCCGGTGCGAGCGCGCGGACCGCCGGCACCGTGCAACCGCCGGACCGGGAGCCTAGGCCCGCAGCGGGGGCTCGAGTGGCTCAAAGCGGCCGAAGCCCCACAGATCGTTGACCCGCTGGCGCACCTCGTCGGAGGTGATCGCCTGGAGGGACTCGGTGCCGAACCGCTGGACCGTGAACGATGCCAGCGCCGTGCCGTAGGCCATCGCATTGCGCAGCACGTTGGCGTCGAGCGGCCCGCCGGCGTGGCTGGCGATGAAGCCCACAAACCCGCCCGCGAAGGTGTCCCCCGCGCCGGTCGGGTCGACGACGATGTCCAGCGGATAGGCGGGGAGCGCGAAGAAGTCCCCGGCGGTGATCAGGGCGGCGCCGTATTCGCCCTGCTTGGCGACGATCATCGAGGGACCCCAGGTCAGAAGCTCCTTGGCGGCCGTGTAGAGGTTCGGCTTGCCGGTGAGCTGGCGCAGCTCCTCGTCGTTGAGGATCAGGCAGTCGACCTTGCCGATGATCGCCTTGAGCTCCTCGCGCGCGATGTCGATCCACAGGTTCATCGAATCCAGGGCGACGAACTGGGCGCGCTCGCACTGCTCCCGGACCTGGAGCTGCAATCCGGGCTGGATGTTGGCCAGGAACAGGACCTCGGCCTCACGCGAGGTGTCTGACAGCTTGGGCGCGAAGTGCTCGAACACGTTGAGCTGGGTGTCGAGCGTGTCGCGCGTGTTCATGTCGTCGTGGTAGCGACCGCGCCAGAAGAAGGTCTTGCCGCCGGCGACCCGCTCGACGTCGTCGACGTTCGACGAGCGGGTGCGCAGCACCGCCATCTCGGACTCGCCGAAGTCGTCGCCGACCGGGCCGACGATGTTGACCTGGTCGAGCATCGAGGCGGCCAGTGAGAAGTAGGTGGCGGCACCGCCCAGCATTCGGTCGCGTTCCCCGAACGGGGTCTGCACGGCGTCAAAGGCGATTGATCCCACCACGGTGATGCTCACGGCCGGGCAGGTTACGGCACCGCCCGGGCCGGCCGCGTCGCGGCTTGACCGAGGCTCGCCAACAAGAGTAGGTTCACCGATGAGGGCGCGACTGTCGCACTCACGAGAGAGAGGACTCATCATGCCGATCCCCACCGAGCTGGTCGGATCCCTGCCGCGTCCGATGGCGCTCCAGCAGGCCTACGCCGATTACGACGACGGGGCGATTGAGTTCGAAGAGCTGCAGGCCGTCCAGGACGAAGCCGCCGAGGATTCGATCCACCGCCTGGAAGCGACCGGGGAACCGATCGTCACCGACGGTGAGCAGCGCGAGTCCAGCTTTGCCACATACAACCTCACCGACACGCTGGCCGGGACCGGACTCGCCGACGGCCTGGCCGGCGATGGCCAGTTCTTCGCGATCTTCGACGACGGTCATCACCGCCAGCTGCCCCGGATCACGAAGGGACCGTTCCGGTACAAGACCTACGCCTCGGAGTACGTCGCCAAGAACCGAGCGATCGCGACCCACCCGGTCAAGCAGGCGGTGATCTCCCCCTCGATGATGATGCTGCTCTACCCCCTCGACGGCGAGATCGACGGCTACCCGCGGGAGCAGTTCCTCGCCGACTGCGTCGACGAGGCCGAGAAGGACATCCGCCAGTGCTTCGCCGCGGGCGCGACCAGGGTCTCGGTCGATTTCACCGAGGGGCGGCTGGCCAACAAGAACGACTCCCGCAACCCGTGGACGGGCAAGAACATGCTGCAGGAGTTCATCGACCTCAACAACCGGCTGTTCGCGCGGTTCACCCCGGAGGAGCGACGCGACATCGGGATCCACACCTGCCCGGGCGGCGACTGCGACTCGGTGCACTCCAAGGAGGTCCCCTACGGGCAGCTGCTCGAGCACATGTTCGAGATGAACGCGGGCTACTTCCTCATCCAGTGCGCGTCCGAGGACGATCGGGAGGCGGTGTATGAGATGTGTGGCCGGTATAGCCGCAAGGACGCCGAGGGGGTCGCTCAGGTCTGCTTCATGGGTGTCATCAACCCGCTCACGCCGGAGGTCGAGACCGCCGAGCATGTCCGCGACGAATTGCTGCTGGCCGCCGAGCACATCCCGGTGGCGCGCCTGGGCGCCACCGACGACTGCGGCTTCTCGCCGTTCAGCCGTGACGTCAAGCCCCAACACGGGTCACCGGACTTCGCACGGAACGTGGCGATGCAGAAGATCTCGGCGCGGCTGGAGGGCGCCCGGCTGGCATCACAAGAGCTCGGGGTCTGAGCGCCGCTGTGTGGCTGACATCATCGATCGATGGTGCTGCGCGTGATGCCCACCGTCGGCGCCGAGGTGATCATCGACCACCTCGGCGTGACCGAGCATGGCGTCGTGCGCAGCGTCGATGCCCTGGCGCGTCGGGTGCAGGTCGCCACCGAGGACGGGGACACGATCGAGTTCGCGCTCAACCGCGCGACCGCGACGTTCACCGTCGGCGGTGACCAGACCGGAGCCCGGCTGCGCTTCTCCCCGCCGTGACGGCGCTCGGGACTGCGACGCTGTCGGCGACGCTGCATGTTCAATTCGCTGCTGCATCACATCTCGGGCTCGCCGCTCACCTACCTGGTGGTGCTCGCGGCGATGGCCGGGGCGGTGCTCGGCGACAACGGCGCCTACGGACTCGGGCGCGGTGGCCTGCGGCGGATCGCCGATCGTCTGCTGCGCTCGGACTCAAACCGGGCGCGGCTGCGCTGGGCGCGGAGCGACGGTTCCTGCCCGCCGACACGGCCGCCGGCCTGCTGTGGTCGCTGTACGCCTCGGCGCTGGGCTACTTCGGCGGCGCGGCGTTTGAGAACAACCTCTGGCTGCCGCTGCTGATCGCCACCGGGACGAGCATCGTCGTCGCCGGCCTCGGGGAGCTGGCCCGTCGCACGGTGCTGGATCGCCGCGCGCGGTGACCGTCGCGCGTCAGTGATACCCCCGGGACGCGGCGGGTCCCGTCCGATCTTGAGAGGATCGCGCGATGGTCTCCCGAGACGCGATCGCCCAGACCGCCCGGCGGCTGCTTGCCGGCGGCTATGAGCTGTGGCTGGCCTCCAACACCGCGGTGCTGCACGAGCTCGCACTGGAGCCCTGCGGGGTGCCGATCACCCCGCTGGACTTCCTGGGGCCATACGAGCGGCCGTGGAAGCTGGAGGACCTGATGCGCGCCTACAACGTGCTCAACGCCACCGCGTTCGGCGCCAAGGGGATCCCCCTGCAGAACTGGGTGATGATCGACCTGGGCCTGCTGCCCTCCGGCTTTCTGCTGATCACACTGCCGCGCGCGGACGCCGAAGCGGCACTCACCGACGCGGCGCGCAGCGACGCCGAGCGCACGCGGATCGCCGAGGTGCTGCCCGCCGTGCTCGCCGAGGCCGACCGCCTCGGTCACGCCGGCCCGATCCCCGTCGCCGGCTACTGCGCGGCCCCCACGCCTGACCGCGACGCCTGGGTCGGGTGGTCGTTGTGCTCGGCGATCCCCGGCCTGGGCACGGTCGCCAAGGGCCTGGCGCTGGAGGCCTACGGCGCCCGGACGCTGACCGGCGTGGCCCAGTTCTATGACCCGTCGCTGAGGGTGCATCGCAAGTTCGGTCCGATGCGGCTGCTCGCAGCGGTGCTCGATCTGCATCCGGTCGCCCACACGATGGCCTATCGCACCGCGGTGTTCGCCGGTGAGGAGACCGGCGCCGTCGAGGAGGCCGGCCCCGCGGACCCCGCCAACCCACAGCCGACGCTGATGCTCGACGCGCGTGATCTGGACGCCCAGTGGGCGCTGCAGCGCCGCATCGACGCCGGAACCCACGAATACTTCGTTCTGTCCCCCGGCCTGGTCGGAGACCAGGTCCCGATCCTGGAGCGCCCCATCTGATGCCCGGTCGCAACTACGTGCTCGCCTTCTCCGGCGGGCTGGACACCTCCTACGGCCTGGCAGTTCTCGTGGACCGCGGCGAGCGGGTCACCACCGTCACCGTCAACACCGGGGGCTTTGACGACGCCGAGCTCGCACAGATCGCCGCTCGGTCAGCGGAGCTGGGCGCCGTGGAGCACGTCGTGATCGACGGGCGGGCGCGGCTGTATGAGCAGTTCGTCGCCGACATCCTGCGGGCCAACTACCTGCGCGGTGGCGTCTATCCATCGTGCGTCGGGGTCGAGCGGATGCTCCAGGCCGAGGAGGTCACCCGCGTCGCGCTGGACCGCGGCGCTGACGTGATCGCGCACGGATCGACCGGCGCGGGCAACGACCACGTTCGCTTCGACGCGGTGACCAAGGCGATCGCCCCACAGCTGGAGATCGCCGGTCTGATCCGCGACGAGGCCCACACCCGCGAGGAGGAGCGGGACTTCCTGCGCGCCCGCGGCTACGCGGTATCGGACATCACCGCCGAGTACTCGTTCAACGTCGGGATCCTGGGGACGACGATCGGCGGCGGGGAGACCTACGGATCCTGGGAGTACCTGCCCGAGGCCGCGTGGCCGACGACGGCGTCGATCGAGGATGCGCCGAGCGAGCCGGCGGAGCTCGTGATCACGTTTGAACGCGGACTGCCAGTCGCCTATGAGCAGGCCGCGGGGCCGGCGGTGCCGGGCGCCGATGACGGCGCGATCGGGGTCGCCGGCTACGACGTGCTGGCCGCATGCAACCGGATCGGGGCCGTCCACGGCTACGGACGCGGGATCCACACCGGCCAGACGATCATGGGGATCATCGGCCGTCTCGGATTCGAGGCTCCGGGGATGCTGCTGTTGATCGCCGCCCACCGCGAGCTGGAGCGGCTCGTGCTCACCCACGCCCAGCAGACGGTCAAGGCCGGTCTGGGGACCACGTTCGGCGACATGCTGCACGAGGGCCGCTACTACGACGGGCTGCTCGACGACATCCGCGCGTTCCTGGCCAGCTCGCAGGCCCGGGTCACCGGCGAGGTGCGGATGCGGCTGCACCGCGGCAGCGCGATCGCCCTCGGCGCCCGGTCACCGCACTCGCTGCTGGATGCCGGGCGCGGGCTGGGTTCGACCTACGGCCACGGCTCGTCGCTGTGGACCGGTGAGGAGGCGCGGGCGTTTGCCCACATCTACGCGGTGGCGGGGATGCTCGCGCGGCCGCGGCAGGACTGAAGGCGGGCGCGGCGCTGACTACCCCGGCTCGCCGGCCAGCTGCACGATCGCGCACAGCAACCCCTCCAGCTGCTCCAGCTCGGCCACCGAGATCGACTCGGTGAACTGGTGGGGGTCGCGACCGCCGCTGGCGAGGGCGACGACATCGACCTCGCCGGCCAGGTAGTTGGCCTCGAGCGTCGCATGGGCCTCGGTGGTGACGTAGCGCGCCCCGGCGACCCGCTCGCAGGCGCGCCGCGCGAGCTCAAGCGCGCGTGAGTCCGGCGCGCCGGGGAACGGCGGCACCGCGGGGAGACGGTCGCGCCATACGTAGGAGGCGCCATGGACGGCGCAGGCCCGTGCGACGGCGGCCTCCAGTTCGTCCCGGGCCGCGGCGGTCTCCGCCTCGGTGTAGCCGCGGACCTCCCCGCGCAGCATCACCAGGTCGGGCACCGAGTTGGTCGGCGTCGCCTCCAGCGCGGCGCGCGCCGCAGCCCTCCCCTCGTCGCCACCGCCACCGCCACCGAAGCGGTCGAGCACCGCACCCCCGACCACGGACGCGATCGAGGCGCTGCCGCCGCCGGGCAACCGGCCGAGCGTCATCCCGGCCACCGCCTCGGCGGCCACCGCGATCGCCGACACGCCGGCGGCAGGATCGGCGGCGGCGTGCGCCGTCCGACCCCGGATCTCGACCGTGAACACGCTCTGGCCCAGCGCGCGGGTGATGACGGTGCCGATCGGCTGTGAGCCGTCGACCGAGAATGCGCAATCGACATCGACCCCCGAGAGGTCGAGCAGCGACGCGCCCATGCGGCCGGCCTCCTCCCGGCAGGTGAAGGCGGCGACCACGGTCGGGCGCCGGTGCGCCGGCAGCTCTGCGGCGAAGGCGCAGGCGCGCATCGTCGCCGCGACCGCCGATTTGTTGTCGGCACCGAGGATCGTCTCCGACGCCGATCGGATCACGCCGTCGTCGCCGAGCACCGGCGAGACCGCCTCCGCGCCCGTCTCGACGGTATCCAGGTGGGCGACGAACAGCAGCGTCATCCCCTGCGGGCCACCGGGCACGGTCGCGACCAGGTTTCCGGCATCGGACTCGTTGAGCGACCCCGCCGCGTCAAATCCGGAGTCGACGCCGGCGCCGGCCAGCCAGGCGCGGATGGCGTCTCCGATCGCCCGCTCGCGACCGCTGGGCGATGGGATGGCGACCAGCTCGCAGAACAGCTGCGCGATCGGCGCGTCAGCGCTCAGCATCAGGTCGGCGACCGTACCACCTGTCCGGTGGTCCCCGGGCGCAGGCCGGCGGTGGACGTCAGTCCACCGCGACGGCCGAGGTGGTCGACCTCAGTCCGCGGCGACGACCGGCGTCTGCACCGGCTCGCGCCGCCCCGAGATCTGGATCTCCTCGGCGGGCAGCGGCTCGGAGAAGAGAAAGCCCTGGCCCCAGTGACAACCCGAGAGGCGCAGCAGCTCCCGCTGGGCCCGGGTCTCGACGCCCTCGGCGACGACCTCGAGCTCCATCCCGGTGCCGATCGCGAGGATCGCGCGCATCAGCGCCGCGTCACGGCGATCGGTCTCCAGACCGTCCAGGAAGCAGCGGTCGACCTTGATGACGTCGACCGCGAAGCGCTTGAGGTAGCTGAGCGCCGAGTAGCCGGTGCCGAAGTCATCGAGCGCGATCCGGACGTCGAGCTGACGAATGGCGTCCAGGTTGCGCCGCTGCAGCGGACCGGCGGAGATGAACACGCCCTCGGTGATCTCCAGGGTGAGGGCTGAACCGGGGAGGCCGGACTCGGTCAGGATGCCCTGAACCACGTCGGCGATGTTGGGGACCGCCAACTGCACCGGGGAGAAGTTGACGGTCACCTGCAGCCCGTCGGCGGGAACCATCGCGCGCCACAGCGCCAGCTGAGTGCAGGCGGAGCGCAGCACCTGCTCGCCGATCAGAACGATGTCGCCGGTCGCCTCGGCGACGGGGATGAACTCGTTGGGCCCGACGAGCCCGAGCTCCGGGTGATTCCAGCGGGCCAGTGCCTCGTAGCTGCGGGTGCGTCCGGTGGAGAGCTCGACGATCGGCTGAAACGCGACCGAGATCTCCCCGCGGCGGACGGCGCCCGACAGCGCGCCCCGCAGGCGCAGACGAGCCGCGGCCCGGCGGCCGGCGTGCGCCCCGCTCGGGCCCGAGACCGCAACGCGTTCCTGGCCGTGCTTGGCGTGACGCAGCGAGTCGATCGCGCGATTGATCAGCGCGGTGCCATCGACCCCGGGGGCAGCGGTGGCCATGCCCACGGTCGCGCAGACACCGACCCGGTCGCCGCGGATCACCACCGGCTCCTCGCACGCCGCGCTGCGGATCCGGTGAGCGAGCTCCAGCGCCTCCAGCTGGTCGGCGACGCGCGGGCGCAGGACGACGAACACGCCGCCCTCCAGGCGACCGAGCACGTCCTGCGGGGAGAGCTGCTTGCCGATGCGGCGGGCGACCAGCGTGATCAGGCGGTCACCGTTGGCGGTGCCGTAGCCCTCGTTGACCTCGGCCAGATCTTCAATCCCGATCGCGATCGCCAGCAGTTCACCGCCCTCGTCGATGAGCGAGAGCTGCTGGGAGTAGGCGATCGTGAGCGCGCGGTTGGGCAGGCCGGTGATCGGATCGTGAAGGCTCTGCCGGTTGACCGCACGGCGCAGCTCCAGCACCGAGAGCACCGCGGCGGCCAGGCCGGAGAGGATCCGCAGATCGCGTTCGGTCCACGCGCGGGGCTGGGTGTCGATCGCGCACAGGGCGCCGACGGCGTTGCCGTCGGCGAGCACGAGCGGCATCCCGGCGTAGGCGAGCACCGACAGGTCACGCACGGCGAGATTGTCCAGGGCGAGCGGGTGCTCACGGCAGTCGTCGATCACCACCGGCTCGCGTGTGGCCACCGCGTGCTGGCAGAAGGAGTGGCTGAGCGGGGTCTCTCGGGCGTCGGCCCAGGCGGCGGTCAAGCCGTGGGCGCTCTTGAAGAACTGGCGGTCGCGATCGACGAGTGACACGAGCGACACGGGGGCGCCGAGCAGCTCGGCGGCGAGCGTCGTGAAGCGGTCGTAATCCTCCTCGGGCGCGGTGTCGAGCAGACCGAGCTCGCGCAGCGCCGCCAGCCGTGCCTCATCAGCAATCGATTCGTCAGACACCCATTCCGCCCCTACGTTCGTGATTGGCACGGCGTGCAGTTCGAGCTCAACGCTGCAGAACATGACGGATTGGCAGAACCATTTGCCGTCAGTGGCGAATCCGTGCAACTTGAGCCGGTCGATACCCCACTAAACGGAAAGATGATGATTGCGGCAGCGGACCGCACCGCTGCGGCGAGGCGGCTGCCTCGGGCCTCCGGTGATGAGGGCCAGCGAGACCGCCACGATCCAGAGGGCCGGTGCGCCTGCGCCATACGGCCATGGCCAACCGCCGCGCGCGCCCGCGAGGATGGCATCCGTGTCAGACATGCTGCGGGACACCGGGCCGCCGCCGGAGGCAAGGGCGGCGCCGGCGACGGCGGAGTGCCGGCACTGGGCCGGTCACGTGATTCTGTGCGGGCTTGAGCCGGTCGGCCTGCGGGCCGTCCAGCAGCTCGGCCTCGCGGGCGCGCGCGTCGTGGTCGTCGACGACGAAGGGGTCAGCGACCGCCTGCGCCGCACGGTGGCCAGCTGGGGCGTGCCGATCATGACCCGGGGGGCGAGCCTGGCGGACTCGCTGTTCGCCGCGGGTGTGGCCGGGGCCGCGGCGGTGATCTGCATCGAGTCGACCGACCTGCGCACGCTCGAGACGGTGCTGCTCGTGCGCGACCTGCGAGACGACGTGCGCCTCGTCGCCCAGCTCGACAACCCCGCGGTCGCCCACGCGGTCGAGGAGATCAGCGGCGCGGCCGCGCTGATCGACGTGGCGACCCTGTTTGCGCCCGCGGTCGTCGAGGCCTGCCTGGGGCAGCCGGCACACAGCATCGAGATCGAGGACGTGGCGTTCACGACACTCGAGACCGAAGCCCCGCGGGCGGCGACGCTGCGCGAGCTCTACGGAAGCCTCGTTCCCCTCGGGGTGACCGTGGCCGGCGACGCGGCGCCGATCGTCTGCCCGGGCCGCGACCTCAACGTCGAGCCGGGCAACCGGGTCACCCTGCTGGGCTCCGCCCAGGAGCTGGCCGCCGCCGGGCTGACGCCGGCGACCGATGACGCCTCCGAGGTTCAGCAGGCCGGAACGCGCCTGGTGCGGATGTGGCGGCGCGCGGTCGGCCAGCTGGGCAGCGACAGCGAGCGCTCATTGCGCGTCGCGCTGCTCGCCGGCTTGGCGCTGCTGGTGATCTCGACGATCGCCCTGCGCTTCACCTACCGCCTCAATGGACACCAGCACCTGAGCGTCGTCAGTGCCGCGTACTTCACCGTCGAGACGGTGGCCACGGTCGGCTTCGGCGACTTCTCGTTCTCCGGCCAATCGGCCTGGCTGGAGGTCTACGGAATCGTGCTGATGATCCTCGGCACCACGGTGGTGACGACGATCCTCGCCCTGCTGACCAATGCACTGGTCACCCGCCGTATCGCCCAGTCGCTCGGCCAGGCGGCGATCCCGGGGATGCGCGACCACGTGGTCATGGTCGGCCTGGGCTCGGTGGGGATGAAGGTGCTCGACGGGCTGCTGGAGCGCGGGCGCGAGGTCGTCGTCGTCGAGCGCGAGGAGACCAACCGCTACCTCAACCAGGTGCGCGCCAAGGGCGTGCCGCTCGTGCTCGGCGACGCGACGCTGGCCCAGACGCTCGACACCGTCAACCTCCAGCGGGCGTCATCGGTGGCGATCGTCACCTCCGACGACATGACCAACATCGAGACCGGACTGGCCGTCCGCGACCGGCTCGGCGAGCGCTGGGCCGCGACGCCGGTGGTGCTGCGCGTGTTCGACCAGGACCTCGGCGGCCGCCTGGAGCACAACTTCGACTTCCGCCACGTGTGGTCGACGGCGGTGATCGCGGCGCCCTGGTTCGTCGGCGCGTCACTGGGCATGGAGGTGCGCTCGAGCTTCTACGTCGGCAGCCACCCATTCCTCATCGCCCGGCTGCCGGTCGCCCGCGAAGGAGGCCTCGAGGGGCTGGCGATGAGCGATCTCGGCGCGCGGATCCGCGTCATCGCGATCCGGCGTCAGGGAGGCGAGCTCGAGCATCCCCCGCGGCGCGACACGCGCCTGGCCGCGGGCGACGACGCCTACCTCGCCGGTCCCTATGAGGAGCTGCTGCAGGTGCTGCGCCGGGAGCGTGCCGGCGCGCAGGACAGCTGACCCGGGCCGGCGTGCGGGTCGTGGTCTGGGGCGGTCAGAGCCCGCGCAGCATGCCGCCGTCGACGGGCAGCGCGGCACCGGTGATGTAGGCGGCGCGGTCTGAGCAGAGGAAGGCGGCCGCCCAGGCCATCTCCTCGGGCTCGCCCAGG
This sequence comes from uncultured Acetobacteraceae bacterium, assembly GCA_964658375.1. Lineage (GTDB taxonomy): Bacteria > Actinomycetota > Thermoleophilia > Solirubrobacterales > Solirubrobacteraceae > Palsa-465. The sequence goes on from CAZZYU010000001.1 coordinate 27,676, forward strand.
CGTGCGGCCGGCACCTGCTCGGCGGCCGCGGCGCGCGCCGCGTCCATCCCGCCCTGCGTCGTGGCCACGCGGTCGGTGGCGATCCGGCCGGTGAGCAGGGTGTTGACCGTCACGCCGTCTCCGGCGACCGAGCGCGCCACGGTCTTGAACGCCGCCAGCGTCGCCGACCGCTGGGCGTTGGACAGCATCAGGCCGGGGATCGGCTCGCGCACCGAAGTCGACGCGATCCCGACGACGCGGCCCCAGCCGCGCTCGCACATCGCGGGCACGGTGAGGCGCAGCAGGGTCAGCGGTGCCAGCAGGAGCGTGCGGCCGGCCTGCTCCCATTCGGCCTCGGAGAAGCCGAGCGGGTCGGGTCCCATCGGCGGACCGCCCGTATTGGTGACCAGAATGTCGATCGGGCCGACCTCCGCGTCGACGCGGGCGACGAGATCTGCGGCGGCGTCAAGCTCGGAGGAGTCCCACCCGTAGCCGGCGACCGCCCCGATCTCGCCGGCGACGGTCGCCGTGCGCTCGGGATCCCGGGCGGTGATGACGACCCGCACGCCCTCGTTGATCAGGACCTGGGCGATCGCGCGCCCGATCCCCCGGGTGGCACCGCCGACGAGCGCGACCCGTCCGGCGATCCCCAGATCCATCAGTCGTCGGCTGGCGGCCGCGCGAACACGATTCGCTTGAGCTCGGCCCGGGTCTGGCCGCCGAGGCGCATCGAGGTCTGAAAGCCCTCCCGGCCAAGCTCGCCGGCGTCCAGCGCCCGGCGCAGCTCGTCGAGCAGCGGGCGCTCCTCGTCGGTCACCTGATCGGGACTGCCGTCGACCAGCACCAGGTGGCGCGGGCGGCGCTGGGAATGGGCGGGGCGGACGAAACGCTCGCGGTCGGCCGGATCGAGCCCCTCGACCGGGACGACCACCGACTGGCGCGAGGTCAGGCGCTTGAGCGCGGCGGCGTCCAGCAGCTGCGCCGCGCGGGCCTCCATCTCATCATCGGCGACGCGGCCCTTGAGCAGCGCGCGGACCTTGGCCAGCGACAGCACGGCGCCGCGCTCCTCCACGACGCGGTCGGCGAATTGGTCCAGGCCGACCCCGGCCGGGCCGGCGATGATCACCAGGCTGCCGGGCGAGTAGCGCATCCGGTCGGTTGGGGGCAGGACCCGGCACTTCTCGGAGATGTCGACCGGACGGGGCGGGGCACCGTCACGGCGCGGGCGCTCCGAGGACCAGCCGGTGCGCTCGTCGACGCCGATCTTGACGCTGCGGGTGGAGGGGTTGTCGTCCATGGCTCCCATCATCGCCGACCGGACGTCCGCGTGCCACCGTGGGGCGATCCACCCGGGCCGCCCCGCGCGGCCGTCGTCGCCGGCTCGGGGTTCTTCACAAATTCTGTACGTCGGCCAAGGTCTTCTTCACGTCGCCTTGACGGAGGAGGCTCCACGATGCCTGCCATGGACATCGTGGCCATCCTCCTGGGAGTTCTTATGTTCGCTGTGCTGCTGGCCCTCATCTGGGGACTGGACCGGATATGAGCGGCGCTGACCTGTTCGGCCTGATCGTCTCGGCGCTCGTCTGCCTCTACCTCCTCTATGCGCTGCTGCGCGGGGAGAAGTTCTAGTGACGTTCGCCGGCTGGGTCACCATCTTCGGCTTCGTCATCATCCTGACGGCGCTGGCCCTGCCGTTCGGGCGCTACCTGGCCGCGGTCTACACCGGCGGCCACACCTGGCTGGATCCGGTGCTCGGACCGGTGGAACGGCTGGTGTACCGCGGCTTTCGCACCGAGCCCAACGACGGCCAGGACTGGAAGCAGTACGCCAAGAGCCTGATCATCTTCTCGTTTGTCGGGTGGCTGCTCTTCTACATCATCCTGCGCACCCAGACGTTCTGGGACTTCACCGGGCTGAACCCGCTGCATTTCCATTCGATGCCGTGGAACGTCTCGTTCAACACCGCATCGTCGTTCATCACCAACACCAACTGGCAGTACTACGGCGGCGAGACGTCGCTGAGCTACTTCAGCCAGATGGTCGGGCTCACCACCCAGAACTTCCTGTCGGCGGGCGTCGGGATCGTCGTCGCGGTCGCGCTGATCCGCGGGATCGTCGGGCGCAGCGGCAAGAGCCTGGGCAACTTCTGGCAGGACATCGTGCGCACCGTGCTGTACGTGCTGATGCCGCTGTCGATCGTGATCGCGATCGTGCTCATCTCCCAGGGCTCGATCGACAACTTCACCACCTACCTGACCGCCCACGGGCTGACCAGCGGCGGCCTGCAGCACCTCGCCATGGGCCCGGTCGCCTCCCAGGAGGCGATCAAGGAGCTCGGGACCAACGGCGGCGGCTTCTTCAACACCAACTCCGCGCACCCGTTCGAGAACCCGACCGGCTTCACCAACTTCTTCGAGATGCTGGTCGTGCTCATCATCCCGGCCGGGTTGGTGTTCATGTACGGGCACATGGTCGGCGCCAAGCGCCAGGGCTACGCGATCTACGGAACGATGATGGTGATGTTCCTGGGCGCGGTGATCGTCTGCTACGTCGCCGAGGCCCACGGCTCGCCCGCGCAGCACGCCGCGGGACTGGTGACCGCCGCTCGCCACGGCACCGGTGGCGGCAACCTGGAGGGCAAGGAGCAGCGGTTCGGGATCGCCGGCTCGGCCCTGTTTGACGTCATCACCACCGTGACCTCCTGCGGCGCGGTCAACAGCGCGATCGAATCGTTCACCGGGATCGGCGGCGCGGTGCCGTTCGCCAACCTGTCGGCGTCGGAGGTCATCTTCGGCGGCGTCGGCACCGGCCTCTACTCGATCCTGCTCTACGTGCTGCTGGCGGTGTTCATCGGCGGCCTGATGGTCGGGCGCACGCCGGAGTACCTGGGCAAGAAGATCGAGGCGACGGAGATCAAGCTCGTCGCGCTGGGATTGCTGCTCACGCCGCTGGCGGCGTTGTTCTCCACCGCCCTGGCCACCGCCTCGTCGTCGGCACGGGCCGCGTCGATCTCGTCGGTCGGCGTCGGACCTCAGGGGTTCTCCGAGACGTTCTACGCCTACCTGTCACAGGCCAACAACAACGGCTCGGCGTTTGCTGGCTACACCGGCTTCGTCCAGCCCAACGCCGGCAACCTCGGCTCCCATGGCGTCGGCTTCGCCGACCTGCTCGGCGGGTTCACCATGATCTTCGCCCGCTTCGGACCGATCCTGTTCGCCCTCGCCGTCGCCGGTGCGCTGGCCGGCAAACGGGTCAGCACCCCCGGGCTGGGGACGATGCGCACCGACAACGTCACCTTCGTGGTCCTGCTGATCGGCGTGATCATCCTCGTCGGAGCGCTGACCTTCTTCCCCGCCCTGCTGCTCGGCCCCGTCGTGCAGGGCCTGACCGGACACCTCTACTAGAGGGATCTCCCCGATGAAAAAGATCATCGTCACCTCTCTCATCTCCACCCTCGCGTTCACCCTGCTGTGCGGCGTGCTGTATCCGCTGGTCATCGTCGGAATCGGACAGGCGGCCTTCCCGGGCAACGCCAACGGCCAGCAGGTCAAGATCGGCGGCAAGCTGATCGGCTCCAAGCTGATTGGGCAGCAGTTCACCGACCTGGTCTACAAGAACGGCAAGGTCCAGATGTCCGACGGCGAGCCGGTCACGACGCCCGACAAGCGCTATTTCCAGACGCGACCCTCGGGCACCGACCCGTCCGACAACGACGCGGGCACCGAGTTCGCCAACCTCGGCCCCAACGACCTGCTCACCGAGCAGACGCTCGCGTCCCGGATCAAGGCCTACATCGCGCTGGAGAAGCCCTATGACCCGGGTCTCACCGTGTCCTCGATCCCCGTCGACGCGATCGACACCTCGGCCTCGGGCGTCGATCCCGACATCTCCACGGCCAACGCCGACATCCAGGCGCACCGGGTGGCCGCCGTCCGTCACCTGCCACTGGCGACCGTGATGACACTGGTCAAGAAATACACCGGGGGCCGGGGACTGGGGTTCTCCGGTGAGCCCACGGTCAACGTGCTGGAACTGAACCTCGCGCTTGATCGCGTGAACGCAAAGGATGCCTCATGACGAGCACTGCCACACCCCCGGCGGCGGCGCCCACCCAGCGCCAAGCGGTCTCTCTGTTTCAGCCGGAGATCGTGCGCCGGGCGCTGATCGACAGCTTCATCAAGCTCGACCCCCGGGTGCAGATCCGCAACCCGGTGATGTTCGTGGTCGAGCTCGGCGCGCTGATCACCTCGGTCATCTGGATCATCCAGGTCTTCGGGGGCAGCGCGCTCGGCGGCCATGACCCGGCGTGGTACACGTTCACGATCGCGATCTGGCTGTGGCTGACCGTGGTCTTCGCCAACATGGCCGAGGCGTTCGCCGAAGGCCGCGGGCGTGCCCAGGCCGACACGCTGCGCTCGATGCGCCAGGAGACCGTCGCCACCCTGCGCGACGGCACCCAGAAGGCGGCCGCGGAGCTGGCCAGAGGCGACGTCGTCGTCGTCCCCGCCGGCGAGCTGATCCCGGGCGACGGCACGGTGATCGAGGGGATCGCCTCGGTCGACGAGTCCGCCATCACCGGGGAGTCGGCTCCGGTCATCCGTGAGTCCGGCGGCGACCGCTCGGCGGTCACCGGCGGCACCCGGGTGCTGTCTGACGAGATCGTCGTCGAGATCACCCAGGAGCCCGGCCAGTCGTTCATGGACCGGATGATCGCGCTGGTGGAGGGCGCCTCCCGACGCAAGACGCCGAACGAGATCGCCCTGAACATCCTGCTCGCCAGCCTCACGCTGATCTTCATCGTCGTGGTGGCGACGCTGCGCCCATTTGGACTGTTCGCGCACACCAACATCTCCGACACGACGCTGATCAGCCTGCTGGTCGCGCTGATCCCGACGACGATCGGGGCGCTGCTGTCGGCGATCGGGATCGCGGGCATGGACCGCCTGGTCCGTCGCAACGTGCTCGCCCTGTCAGGCCGCGCGGTCGAGGCCTCGGGCGATGTCGACGTGCTGCTGCTCGACAAGACGGGCACGATCACGATCGGCAACCGCCTGGCCTCGGAGTTCGTGCCGATGCCCGGGGTGCCCGAGGCCGAGCTGGCCGAGGTCGCACAGCTGTCCTCCCTGGCCGACGAGACGCCGGAGGGCCGTTCGATCGTCGTGCTGGCCAAGCAGTACGGGATCCGCGAGCACGACATGGCCCAGCTCAACGCCGAGTTCGTGCCGTTCACCGCCCAGACCCGGATGAGCGGCGTCGACCTCGACGGCCAGCGCCTGCGCAAGGGCGCCGGGGACGCGGTCATCAACTTCATCACCGAGGAGGGTGGCCGCGCGCCCGACGAGCTGCAGGCGGCGCTGGACCGCATCGGCCGTGAGGGCGGCACCCCGCTGGCGGTCGCGCGCGACAGCCAGGTGCTCGGCGTCATCTACCTCAAGGACACCGTCAAGGAGGGGATGCGCCAGCGCTTCGATCAGCTGCGGGCGATGGGCATCCGCACGGTCATGATCACCGGCGACAACCGGCTGACCGCGGCCAAGATCGCCGAGGAGGCCGGGGTCGACGACTTCCTGGCCGAGGCCACCCCGGAGCGCAAGCTCGCCCTGATCAAGGAGCAGCAGGAGGCCGGGCGGATGGTGGCGATGACCGGCGACGGAACCAACGACGCGCCGGCGCTGGCCCAGGCCGACGTCGGGGTGGCGATGAACACGGGGACCCAGGCGGCGCGTGAGGCGGGCAACATGGTCGATCTGGACTCCAACCCGACCAAGCTCATCGAGATCGTCGAGGTCGGCAAGCAGCTGCTGATCACGCGCGGCGCGCTGACCACGTTCTCGATCGCCAACGACGTCGCCAAGTACTTCGCGATCCTGCCCGCCATCTTCCTCTACACGTGGTCGGCCAGGCCCGGGGTCAAGGGCCCTCTGCACGTGCTGAACATCATGGACCTCGGAACCCAGCGGTCCGCCGTGATCTCGGCGATCATCTTCAACGCGATCGTGATTCCACTGCTCATCCCGATTTCCCTGAGGGGCGTCAGCTACCGGCCGATCGGAGCCAGCGCCCTGCTGCGGCGCAACCTGTTGATCTACGGCCTCGGCGGATTGATCGCGCCGTTCATCGGGATCAAGCTGATCGACCTCATCATCCACAACCTGCTCGGGGCATGAACCCAGCGGCCGCGCGGGGTCGCTACAAGATCTTCCTCGGGATGGCGGCCGGGGTCGGCAAGACCTACAGGATGCTGCAGGAGGGCAGCGCCGAGGCCGAGGCGGGCCGCGACGTGGTGATCGGCTACCTGGAGCCCCACGGGCGCCCGGAGACGACCGCCCAGGCCGAGGGTCTGGAGATCGTGCCCCGGCGCGAGGTCCGCTACCGCGAGACGGCGTTGAGCGAGATGGACCTGCCGGGGATCCTGCGCCGGGCCCCCGAGTTGTGCCTGATCGACGAGCTGGCCCACAGCAACGCCCCCGGCACCGAGCACCCCAAGCGCTACGAGGACGTGGCCGACGTGCTCGATGCGGGCATCGACGTGTACTCCACGGTCAACGTCCAGCATCTGGAATCGCTCAACGACCAGGTCGCCGAGCTCACCGGAACACGCGTGCGTGAGACGGTGCCCGACGCCGTCCTGACCTCGGCCGACGACGTCGTGCTGATCGACATCACTCCCGAGTCGCTGGTGGCGCGGCTGCGCGCGGGCAAGGTCTACCCGGCCGAGCGGGTCCCGGGGGCGCTGAGCAACTTCTTCAGGCTGGAGAACCTGACCGCGCTGCGCGAGGTGTCGCTGCGCCAGGTCGCCGAGGAGATCGAGGCCAAACGGATCCCCGGCGGTGGCGTGGCCGAGCCCGGCACCTCGACGGCGACCCGCCGGGGCCGTGACGAGCGACTGGTCGACGCGGCCGTTCCGTGGGCGATCGGCGAGCGGCTGATGGCCCTGGTCACCCCCCAGCCCCAGTCCCAGCGGGTCGTGCGCCGCGCCTGGCGCTCGGCCCAGCGGCTGGGCGCCGAGCTCGACGTGCTGTGGGTCGCCGAGGGCGACCCCTCCGAGGAGCAGGCCGAGCAGCTCGCCGCGCTGCGCAAGCTGACCAGCGTGCTCGGGGCCCACCTGCTCGTCGAGCACGGCGAGGACATCGCGCTCGTCGCCCAGCGGGTCGCCCAGGAGCGCGGCACCACCTACATCCTGATGGGCACCCCCAGTCCGCGCAGCACCCTGCAGCGGCTGACCAAGCCCGCCCTGCCGGGACGGCTGCTGCGCCTGATGCCGGGAGTCGACCTGCGGATCGTCGCCGACCGCACCCAGCGCGCCGCGTCGCGCGGACCGGCCGTCGACATGGTCGATCCGGGGACCGCGAACGGCCTGCCCGTCGCCGACGGACGGCCGGCGGGCCGGATCGAGGACGAGAGATGACGGCCGCGCTGATCGCCGCGATCGTGGTGCTGGCCCTGGCGCTGGCCGCTGTCGTCGCGCGCCGGTGGACCGGCCTGCCCACGCGCGGGCGCCAACCCGACCCGCCCGCGCCGGCGGGCGGACGGCGGCGCATCCTGTTCCCGTTCGTGGCCGCCGCGCTGTCGCGACGGGCGCTGGACGCGTCCCTGCGGCTGGCGCGCGTCGAGGGCGCGACGCTGTTGCCGGTGTTCCTGGCCCAGGTCCCTCGTCAGCTGCCGCTCGACGCGCCGCTGCCGCGTCAGTCGGGACTGGCGATCGCCGCCCAGGAGGCGATCGAGCAGCGCGCCGCCGCGTTCGGGGTGCCGGTCGACGCGCGCGTCGAGCGCGGTCGCACGGTTCGTCACGCGCTGCGTCAGGCGATCGCCGACGAGCGCCCCGACCGGATCGTGATCGCCGCCGCCACCAAGGGGGGTCCCGGGTTCGCGCCCGACGACGTGGCGTGGCTGCTGGCCAACGCGCCCGGCGAGATCATCGTGCTGCGTCCCGGTGATGGGGATGCCCTGATCGACGCCGACCCGGAGCCCGGGCTCTCACCGGGGCGACGGGCGCAGCGCACCGCGGCGGTCCCGGTTCCGTATCAATGAGGGGCGCGGTCGGGAGGGTCGGGAGCGAGCCCGGCACCCGGACGTTGACGCCGAGCATTTATGAGACTTTGCTTATAAGTGCGATCGACTACTCGTCCTTGACTTCTAGGATCTGAGGCCTCATCATCTGCAGCGCAGTACCTCTCCTCCCTCGAGCGCGCCCCGAGTCCGGCCTCATATCCCGCCGGTACCGGGGCGCTCTCATTTAAAGGCTCGTCTGCCCGCTACCGTGTGCGCGAGGTGTGCCGGGAAGACTGGTCGGCGTTCACGTCGTCGACCCCTGAGGAGGCTGGATGATCCACCCGGCGCTTGGCTCGCTGGCCCCGGGGCTTCACCTCGGCGGCGCCTACTCGGGTGGGCTGCTGTTCGTCGGCTGCGTGCTGCTGCTGGGGATCGGCGTGCTCTCGCGCCAGCACGCGCTGCCGTGGTCGGCGACGATCGTCTACCTGCTCGCGGGGGTGCTGGCCTCGCTCGGCCTCGGGGCGATCGGCGTGACGCGGCTGAGCCCGGTGACCGACCACACCGTCTTCGAGCGCGTCACCGAGCTGGCGCTCGTGATCGCCGTGTTCGGGTCGGGCCTGGCCGTCGAACGGGAGGTCCGCAGATCCTCGTGGCGACTGATCGCCGTCCTGCTGGTTGTCGTGATGCCGGCGACGATCGCGGTGATCGCGCTGTTCGGCGCCTACGCCATGGGCCTGCCGCTGGCCGCCGCGGTGCTGCTCGGCGCCGTGCTGGCCCCAACCGACCCGGTGCTCGCCGGCGACGTGGGCCTCGCCGCGCCCGGTGAGATCGCCGTCGGCGAGCCGCGGCTGTCGCTGCACACCGAGGCCGGCGCCAACGACGGGCTGGCCTCGCCGTTCGTGATCGTCGGGCTGCTGATCGCCACCCACCATCACGCCGGCTGGGTCGGTGGCTGGCTCGCCGTCGACCTGGTCTACCGGGTCGGGGTCGCGCTCACGCTCGGAATCGCGGCGGGGTGGGCAGCGGCCGCCGCGATCAGTCAGCTGCGCGACCGCGAGGTCTTCTCCTCAGACCTCGACGGCTTCCTCGCGCTCGCGGTCTCGCTCGTGACCTACGGGGCGTGCGAGCTGCTCGGCGGTTACGGGCTGGTCGCGGTGTTCGCCGCCGGGATCGCGTTTCGCCGCCGCGAGTCCGACGACGTCCTGCACGCGCGCGTGTACCGGGGCTCTGAGCTGCTCGGACGGCTGCTGGAGCTGGCGGTCCTGCTGCTGCTGGGCTCGGTGATCACCACCGCCGGGCTGGCCGTGCCCGGCGTCGCCGGATGGCTGCTGGCGCCGCTGCTGATCGTCGTCGTGCGTCCGGCGCTCGTGCTGGCGGCCGCGGCCGGCGCGCCGTTCGGGCTGCGCCCCCGGCTGTTCCTCGGCTTCTTCGGCGTCCGCGGCGTCGCCGCCCTGTATTACGCGGCGGTCGTCGCCGGCGGGCACGACCTCTCGCGCCACGACACCGCGGTCGTGGTGTGGACCACGGTCGTGTGCGTGTCGCTCTCGGTCGTCATCCACGGGGTGACCGCCACGTCGCTCACCCGGCGGTGGCTGTAGGCGGTCAGCTCACGCCGACCGTGTAGACCTTGCGCAGCGTCTCGGTGACGCGCCAGACGGTGCGGGCTCCCGCCGGGAGGGCGCAGACCACTCCCGGCGACAGCGCCAGGGTCGGGCCACCCTCGATCTCGACCACGGCGCGACCGCCGAGGACCACGAACACCTCGTCGACCTCGACGTCGGAGCTGTCGCCCGGGGTCATCTCCCAGACTCCCACCTCGAGGCGGCCGTCCTCAGAGCTCCACAGGGCACGCTCGCGAACCCGGGGGCTGCCCGACAGGATCTGGTCGGCGACCAGCTCGGAGGGCTCGAGCTCGAGCTCGGCGGCCTGGACCGTGAACGGCGGGCGCACTCGGCTTCAGACCGCGGCCGGCTGCGACAGACCGAGGAACCGGCCGGCGTCGACGAGCACCGCGCGCATCGCCTCGACGATCTCGTCGAGCACGGCGTCGTCACAGACCAGCGGCGGGGCGATCTGCAGCACCGCCTCGCCGCGATCGTCGGCGCGGGCGATCAGCCCGGCCTCGCGCAGGCGCCCGGGCAGAAAGCCGCGCAGCAGCCGCTCGCGCTCATCGAGCGACAGCCGCCCGTCGCCCTCCCCGTTGACCAGCTCGACCGCCCAGAAGAAGCCGGCGCCGCGTACGTCGCCGACGATCGGCAGCTCGCGCAGGGCCTCCAGACGCTCGCGCAGCCCGGGCTCGCGCCGGCGAACGTTCTCCAGCACGCCGTCGCGCTCGAAGATCTCCAGGTTGCGCAGCGCCACCGCCGCGCACACCGGATGACCGCCGAAGGTGATCCCGTGCAGCAGCGTGCGCTTGTCCTCATACAGCGGGGCGGTCACCTTCTCCGACGCCAGCACCGCGCCCATCGGCACGTAGGCCGAGGTCAGTCCCTTGGCGGTGGTGATCAGGTCGGGCACCGCGCCGAAGCGGGTCACGCCGAACCATTCACCCAGACGCCCGAAGCCGGTGATCACCTCGTCGGCGACGAGCAGGATGCCGTACCGATCGGCGATCTCCCGCAGGCCCGGCCAGTAGCCGTCAGGCGGGACCAGGCAGCCGCCGGCGTTCTGCACCGGCTCGGCGATGATCATCGCGACCGTCTCGGGACCCTCGGCGATGATCGTCTGCTCGAGCTCGGCCAGCAGGCTGGCGGTGAGCGCCGGGCCGGTCAGCTCGGAGCGGAACTCGTTGGTGTTCCGCACGTGACGCACGTCGATCGCCGGCGGATCGAAGGTCTGCTTGAACCGCGGCACACCCGTCAGCGCGAGCGCGCCGAGGGTGACCCCGTGGTAGGCGTTCTGGCGGGCGATCGCCTTGCGCCGCTGGGGCTCGCCGTTGGCGTCGTGGTACTGGCGCACGAGCTTCCAGGCGGCCTCCACCGACTCCGAGCCGCCGCTGGTGAAGAACACGCGGTCAAGGCCGGGGGGTGCGACGTCGGCGAGCTTCTCGGCCAACGCCAGGGCCGGCGGGTGAGCCGACCCCCACAGCGTCGAGAACGCAAGGCGGCTCATCTGCTCGCCGGCCACCGCGGCCATCTCCTCGCCGTAGGAGTAGCCCAGCTGGGCGCAGAACAGGCTGGAGAGGCCGTCGACGTAGCGCCGGCCCTCGGTGTCGAAGACGTAGGTGCCCTCGCCGCGGTCGATCACCATCAGCTCGGCGTCGCCCTGCGCGAACTCCCCGTTACGGGCGAAATGCAGCAGCGTGTGGTGGGTGGGTACCGGCGTCACCGCCATCGTGCACTCCTCTGAGTTCTCAGGTTGACGTGGGTCGCCATCGATTCTCCGACGTGAGCGGGCACGCGCGGCGCGTCGGCCTGTCGCACGCCTCGTCGGTTGTCCGGACGGGATGGATGACGGCCGTCGGTGGTGCGGTCAATAGGCTCGGGATGCGACCGCCATGGCCCGCCGTCACCCGACCACGACCGCTCGCCGCAACGGCGGCATCTCGTTCTGGCACCGCCAGACCGGGATCGCGCCACCGCGCCCGCCCCTGGAAGGCGATCGGACCGCCGACGTCTGCATCGTCGGCGGCGGCTTCAGCGGGCTGTGGACCGCCTACTACCTGGCACAGGCGCGGCCCGAGCTGGAGATCGTCGTGCTCGAGGCCGAGTTCGCCGGCTTCGGAGCCTCGGGCCGCAACGGCGGCTGGGTGTCTGATCACTTCGCCGGCTCCCGCGCGGCGATGGCCCGCAGTCACGGCCGCGAGTCGGTCCTGTCGCTGCAGCGAGAGCTTCAGGGAACCGTCGACGAGGTGGCCGCGGTCTGCGACACCGAGCGGATCGACGCCGACCTGGTCAAGCACGGCGTGCTCACCGTCGCGCGCAGCGCCAGCCAGCAGGCGCGCCTGCGGGGCCAGCTGGAGGAGGATCGTGCGTGGGGGCTGGGTGCTGCGGACGTGGTGGCGCTGACCGCGACCGAGCTTGAGACGCGCGTCCGGGTGTCGGGGGCCCGCGCGGGCCTGTTCAGCCCGCACTGCGCCCGGGTCCAGCCGGCCAAGCTGGTCACCGGCCTGGCCCGCGCGGTCGACCGCCGCGGGGTGACGATCTATGAGGACACCCCGGTGTCGGCGATCGAGCCGGGGGTGGCCCACACCGAGCGCGGCGACGTGCGGGCCCCGATCGTGCTGCGCTGCCTGGAGGGGTTCACGGCGACGCTGGAGGGCGCGCGCCGGGAGCTCTTGCCGCTCAACTCGGCGATGATCGTGACCGATCCGCTCGGTCCGGAACGCTGGGAGCAGATCGGCTGGGACGGCGCCGAGCTGCTCGGCGACGCCGCGCACGCCTACATGTACGCCCAGCGAACCGCCGACGGGCGGATCGCCCTCGGCGGGCGCGGGGTGCCCTACCGCTTCGGCTCGCGCGTCGATCACTGGGGGATGACCCAGGAGACGACGATCGCGCAGCTGGTGGCGATCCTGCACGCGATGTTCCCCGCGACCACCGATGTGGCCATCGACCAGGCGTGGTGTGGCGTGCTCGGGGTCCGGCGCGACTGGACCCCGACGGTCGCGTTTGACCCGGCGACCGGCCTGGGCGGCGCCGGCGGGTACGTCGGCAGCGGCGTCGCCGCCACCAACCTCGCCGCCCGGACGCTCGTCGATCTGGTGCTCGGCGTCGCCTCGCCGCTGACGCGTCTGCCCTGGGTCCGCGGCCGGGCCCGGCGCTGGGAGCCCGAGCCGCTGCGCTGGCTGGGGGCACGGCTGGTCTACGGCCTCTACCGCGCCGCCGACCGGCGTGAGAGCGCCCGGGAGGACGCCGCGACCGACCCGCTGGCGCGACTGGCCGACCTGGTCTCCGGCCGCTGAACTCAGGTGGTGTAGGGAAGCGCCCGCAGGGCGACGTGCAGCGTGGTCAACCGCGCGGGATCGGACAGGTCGACGCCGAGCAGCGCCTCGATTCGCGAGATGCGGTGATACAGCGCCTGGCGATGCAGGTGCAGCTCCCGCGCCGCCTCGGCCTTGTGTCCGCCGTGGGCGCACAGCACCTCCAGCGTGGGCAGCAGCGCCAGCTTGCGCTCGCGGTCGTGGGCCAGCAGCGGACCGAGGTTGCGCGCGACGAACTCCTCCAGGTCGCCGTGGCCGCGGATCGTCCACAGCAGCCGTTCGAGCTCGGTCTCGCCGCCGTCATACCAGGGGCGATCGGGCAGCGATGCGGCGGCCGCCGCCGTGCGCGCCGCGACCCTCAGCGCCCCGCCCACGCCCACCCAGTCCACCGGCCCGTCGATACCGAGCACGACTCGCGTGCCCGGGCGCCGGCGCGCCCAGACCCGGGTCACGACGTCGGCCACCAGCTGCGCGGCGGCGGTCCGCCGCGAGCTGTCACCCGGCTCGCCGGCCACGGCGACGAGGCCGAGCAGCGGGCCCTCGACGGCGCGCTCGCCGCTGAGCAGCGGCGTGGCGCGGCCCGCCAGCTCGCGCTGCAGATCGGCCAGCAGCGCCGCCCGGGTGGGGCCGGGACTCGGCGGCGCCTCGTCGATCGCCACCGCCAGCAGCCACGAAGCCTGGGGCGCGAACCCCATCTGCCGGGCTCGGCGAGCGGCCTGGACGCCCGACACGGTGCCGTCGGCCAGCTCGGCGAGCAGGTTGCCGCGCTCGCGCACGACGAGCTCGTCCTCTTCCCGCGCGCGCAGGAGGGCGAGCGCGACGATCCCCGCGGCGTGGCGCAGGGCGATGACGTCGAGCTCGGTCGCCCGCCGCCGGGTGGGCAGCACGACCAGCCGGCCGCGCTGGCTGTCGGGTCCCATCGGCACCGTCTGCTCCAGGCCGACGCCGGGGCCAGCGCCCTCCCAGGCGTCGAGGTCGTCGTCGTGGCCGGCGTGGAACAGCAGCTGGCCGGCGGCGGACTCCAGGAAGACCGGATTGCCGACGATCCCCGAGAACGCCCGCAGCAGCTCCGGCAGGCCGTCGCCGTCGAGCATCACCGCGATCAGCCGCTCCTTGATCTCCTCGCCCTCGCGCAGCAGTCCGTACTGGCGGTTGACCAGCTCGGTGTGAATCGACTCGGTGACGCGGACGAAGGCGACCTCGCGGTGCAGGGCGACGAGCGGCAGCTCGACGCGCGCCGCCGCCTCGATCATGGGCGCGGGGATCGCCTCCAGCGTGGTGCCGAGCTCGATCACCAGCGCCGCCACCCCTCGCTTGGCCAGATCGACGACGAACCGGCGCCGCTGCGCGTCACCGCCGGTGAACCCCATGCCCGTGGTGAGCAGCAGCTCACCGCCGGAGAGCAGCGACGCGATGTTGGGGACCTCGCCGGCGTGGACCCACCGGATCGGCCGATCCAGCCGGCCGTGGCCGGCGAGCACCTCGGGCAGTCCGCGCTGCAGGGCGGGCAGCGCCAGCGCCTCGGCGACGGTGATGGCGGTCGTCCGGTCGGGCTCGACGGGCATCGGGTCGACATGATGACGGGGTCCGGTTGTCATTGTGTCCACCGCTTGCCGCGCAGCCGCGACACCCTGATCGCGCCGGTCACCGGCGGCGGATCGTAGGGTCTGGCGCCATGGATTCCTCGGGCGGGGAGCAGGCGCAGGCGCTCACGGCCCCGATCCCGACCGCGGCCGACAAGGGGCTGCGCCCCAACGCGCTCGGCCTGGTCACGAGCACCGCCGTCGGGGTTGCCTCGACGGCCCCCGCCTACAGCCTGGCGGCGACGCTGGGCTTCGTCGTCGCGGTCGTCGGCCTGCAGACGCCGCTGCTGGTCGTGTTGGCGTTCATCCCGATGCTGACGACCGCGTGGGCGACCAAGCGGATGAACAGGGCCGACCCCGACTGCGGCACCAGCTTCACCTGGGCGGCCCGCAACCTGGGGCCGCGGATCGGCTGGTTCGCCGGCGGCTGGGGCACGATCGCCGCCGACTTCCTGGCGATGGCCAGCTACGCCCAGGTCGCCGCCCAGTACGTGTTCCTGCTCGTCGGCGCCAACTCGATCGGCGGTGACGCCACCAGCATCTGGGTGCTGCTGCTCGGCATCGCCTGGATCGTCGGCCTGACCTGGCTGTGCTACCGGGGGATCGAGGTGTCGGCCAAGATCCAGCTGTGGCTGGTGATCATCGAGATGGTGATGCTGGTCGTGCTCGGCGTGGTCGCGCTGATCAAGCTCGGCAGCGGCAGCGCCCCGGTCGGCCACCTGACGCCGTCGTGGAGCTGGTTTGATCCGGCCAAGCTCGCCTCGTTCAACGCCTTCATGCTGGGCATGCTGCTGATGATCTTCATCTACTGGGGCTGGGACACGACCACCTCGATCAACGAGGAGACCGACGAGCCCGGCCGGATCCCGGGAACCGCCGGCGTGCTCTCCACCTTCCTCCTGCTCGCCATCTACCTGTTGATCACGATCTCGGTGCAGGGCTTCGCCGGCGTCGGCACCCACGGCATCGGCCTCGACAATGCCGCCCACCAGAACGACGTGCTGTCGGTGCTCGGCAGCGCCGTGTTCGGCGGCTCGGTGCTGGGCTCGATCCTCAGCCACCTGCTGATCTTCATGGTGCTCACCTCGGCGGCGGCCACCACGCAGACGACGATCCTGCCCAACGCGCGCACCACGTTGTCGATGGCGTTTCACGATGCCCTGCCGGCGATCTTCGGGAAGATCCATCCGCGCTACCGGACGCCGTCGTTCTCCACGCTGTCCTTCGGCGCGTTCTCGATCGTCTACTACGCGGCGCTCAACTTCCTCTCCCACGGCAACGTCATCTCCGACGCGGTCACCGCGACGACGGTGTTCGCGGCGCTGTACCTGGGCATCACCTGCGTCGCCTGCGCCGTGCACTACCGCGCGGCGCTGGGGCACGGCGTGCGCGCCGCCGTCTCAGACGTCGTGGTGCCCGCGGCCAGCGCGTTCTGTCTGTTCGCCGTGCTCGCCTGGTCGATCAAGGTCTACATCGATCCCGACCAGAGCTACGTGGAGCTGAACCTGTTGGGCTGGCACGTCGGCGGCACGCTGCTGGTCATCATCATCACGACCCTCGTCGGGCTGGGCTGGATGCTCATCTGCCAGCGCACCCATCCGCAGTTCTTCTCCGGCGCGAGCATGCGCTCGGGGCTGTCGCTGACCGACGATGACGAGATCGTGCGGGTGGCCGATCTGGGAGCGCGCCCGGATGGCCTCTCGGCTGACGGCGGCGTTGGGCGGCCGGGGCGCGAGCGGGTGTCGCTGCGCGACCGCGACCGGTCATGACCCCGCCCTGGCCGCAGACGCCTCCGACCGCCGACCAGCGGGCCTCGTTCGCCGATGCCGTGACGCGGTCGTTCTGGCTCGACGACCTGCCCGTCCGCGCCGCGTCGCCCCGGCTGGAGGGCCTGGTGGAGGCCGACCTGTGCGTCGTCGGCGGCGGCTTCACCGGGCTGTGGGCGGCGCTCAGGGCGGTCGCGCTCGATCCGGACCGCCGGGTGGTGGTGCTGGAGGCCGGCCGCTGCGGCGAGGGCGCCAGTGGACGTAACGGCGGCTTTCTCGACGCGTCGCTGACCCACGGTCTGGGCAACGGCCTGGCCCGGTTCCCCGAGGAGATGCGGACGCTGGAGCGGTTGGGCGCGGAGAACTTCGCCGGGCTGCGCGCGGATCTGGAGCGCCTCGGGATCGACGCCGAGTATGAGCCGACGGGGTCGTTGACGGTCGCCCTGGAGGAGCACGAGGTGGCCGGGCTGTCGGCCGAGGCGGAGCTGATGCGCGAGTACGGCGGCTCGGTGGAGGTGCTCGACCGCGACGCGGTCCAGGCCGAGGTCCACTCCCCCACCTACCTCGGCGGCCTGTGGGGCCGCGACGGGACCGCGCTCGTGCACCCCGGTCGGCTGTGCGAGGGCCTGCGCAAGGCGGCGATCGACGCCGGAGTGGCGGTCTATGAGCACTCCGCCGTCCACGGCCTGGAGCGCCACGGCGCCGGGGTGCGGGTGACCGGCGGCGCCGGGACCGTGCAGGCGACAGGCGTGCTGCTGGGCACGAGCGCCTACCCGCCGCTGGTCGGCGCGCTGCGGCGCTACATCGCGCCCGTCTATGACTACGTGCTGATGACCGAGCCGCTGTCGGGCGCCCAGCTGGACTCCATCGGCTGGTCACGCCGCCAGGGGCTCGCCGACGGCGCCAACCAGTTTCACTACTACCGGCTGTCGGCCGACAACCGGATCCTGTTCGGCGGCTACGACGCGGTCTACCGCTACGGCGGGCCGGTCGCCGACCGCCTGGACGACCACGCGGCGAGCTTCGGGCGGCTGGCTCAGCACTTCTTCACGACGTTCCCGCAGCTGGAGGGGGTGCGCTTCTCCCATCGCTGGGGCGGCGCGATCGACACCTGCAGCCGTTTCTCGGTGTTCTTCGGCTCGGCGCTCGGTGGCCGGGTGGTGTGGGCCACGGGCTACACCGGGCTGGGCGTCGGCGCCTCGCGCTGGGGCGCTCATGTCGCGCTGGACCTGCTCGACGGCCGTGACACCGAGGCCACGCGCCTGCGCTTCGTCCGTCGCCGACCACTGCCGTTCCCGCCCGAGCCGCTGCGCTCGGCGGTGATCGGGCTGACCCGCAACCGGCTCGCCGCGGCCGACCGGCGCGAGGGTCGGCGGGGATTGTGGCTGGGCACCCTGGACCGGCTGGGGCTCGGGTTTGACAGCTGAGAGTCAGGCTCGCGGACCCCAGAAGCGATAAAAGGGGCTTCACAGACCCCTTTTATCGCAACCGCCGCGGAGCGAAGGGTGAATCTCATCCCGCCGGAGGCTCTGGCGCGCGAGCCGTCCGAGCCGCGGACCTCATAGGCTGAGGTCAACGACACCAGGCACCAAGTAACGGGAGGTTTTCATGGCGGATTTTGCGGTCGTCAATCCGGCGACGGGCGAGACGGTGAAGGAGTACGAGACGATCACCGACGATCAGCTCAGGAGCGCGATCGGCGCCGCCCACGATGCGCATCTGGAATGGGTGCCGACCACCACGGTGCAGGAGCGGGCGCAGATGATCCACCGGGTCAGCGAGCTGTACGGCGAGCGCCGCCAGCAGCTGGCCGAGATCATCGTGCAGGAGATGGGCAAGCCGATCGAGCAGGCGCTCGGCGAGGTCGACTTCTGCGTGGCGATCTATGAGTACTACGCCGAGAACGCCCCCACGCTGCTCGCCGACGAGCCGGTCGAGCTGCTGGAGGGCGAGGGGTCGGCGTTCATCCGGCGCAGCCCGCTCGGCGTGCTGCTCGGGATCATGCCGTGGAACTACCCCTACTACCAGGTGGCGCGGTTCGCCGGGCCCAACCTGACGACCGGGAACACGATCCTGCTCAAGCACGCGCCGCAGTGCCCCGAGTCGGCGCTGGCGATGGCCGACATCTTCCACGAGGCCGGGTTCCCCGAGGGCGCCTACATCAACATCTTCGCCACCAACGAGCAGATCGAGTGGGTGATCGGAGACCCCCGCGTTCAGGGCGTGTCGCTGACCGGCTCAGAGCGGGCGGGCGCGGCGGTGGCCGAGATCGCCGGACGCAACCTCAAGAAGGTGGTGCTCGAGCTCGGTGGCTCAGACCCGTTCCTGCTGTTCAGCACCGATGATCTCGACGCGACGGTGCAGGCCGCGGTCGGCGCGCGGTTGGAGAACACCGGCCAGGCCTGCAACGCGGGCAAGCGGTTCATCATCGTCGAGGAGCTCTATGAGCCGTTCCTGGAGAAGTTCACGGCAGCGCTGACGGCGGTCAAGCCCGGCGATCCCAGCTCCCCCGACACGGTGATCGGTCCGCTGTCCTCCGCGACGGCCAGCGAGCGCCTCGAGGAGCAGGTCAAGCGTGCCGTCTCCCAGGGCGCGACAGTCGCCGGCGGGGGCGGCGAGAAGGACGGCAACTTCTACCCGACGACGGTGCTCACCGGGATCACGCCCGACAACGACGCCTACCACGAGGAGCTGTTCGGGCCGGTCGCCCAGGTCTACAAGGTGGGCTCCGAGGACGAGGCGATCACGCTGGCCAACGACACCCCCTACGGCCTGGGCTCCTACGTGTTCACCACCGACTCCGAGCAGGCGCTGCGGGTCGCCGACAAGATCGAGGCGGGGATGGTGTTCGTCAACGCCGTCGGAGCCGAGGGCGCCGAGCTCCCGTTCGGCGGCATCAAGCGCTCCGGGTTCGGCCGCGAGCTCGGCCGGTTCGGAACCGACGAGTTCGTCAACAAGAAGATGGTCCGGGTCGCGGGTTGACCGACGGATCGACGGTCCGCGCGGGCGCCGACGTCCGCGCGGACCGGGAACGTCGGCCGGGCCGGCGTCCGCGCTGAAGCTCGCCTGCTTCCTCGGCGGGCAGCGTGGTCCCGACCAGGGTCCACCCATCGGGCTCCCGGCGCCAGCGCAGCTGCCCGTCGCGCTCCCAGGGCGTGGTCAGCAGCAGCTCGTTGATGTAGACCCCGTGGCGCCAGGCGCGCACCAGCACCCTGAGCAGTCGGCGGACGGGTGACCGGATCATCGGGCTCAGCGCTTGAGCTCGATGATCCGCGAGACGCTGACCCGGCGCTGCCCCCGCGGGGTGAACGCGGCCTCGGCGGTGAGCCGCTCGTGCCGGGCGTGGCGCAGCAGCGTGCGCCCCCGCTGGGTCAGCCGGATGTGCGCCCTGGCGCGGCCCCGCCCCTTGACGTGGACGCTGGCGGAGGCGACGAGCACCCGGCGGGTCGTCCGGCGCCCGCCGTGATCGTGCACGACGGTGACGTGATACCAGCCGATCACCAGGTGGCCGGCCGAGGGCGCCTGGAAGGTCGTCGTGTAGCCGTCGCGCAGCAGCCGCGGGATCCGCGCGCCCGGGCCGCGGGGCGTGAGGATCCGGCGCAGGTCCCGGCGGACCGTGTCGTCGGCGACCCTCGACCTCGCGGCGACGCGCGCGGGTGCCGGCACGGCCGCGGGCGCCACCACCGGGGCGGGCGCCGGCAGGGGGTTGAGCACACGCGGGCCGCCGCTGCCCGCCGCGCCGGCGCTCGGCGAGCCGGCGATCGTGCTCAGCGACACGGTCTCGGTCCCAAGTGTCGGGTGGGTGGCGGTGAGCGTCACCGTCCCCGCCTGGCCGTCCTGGGAGCGGATGAAACCGCCGCCGACCCCGCCGTAGGCGCCGAAGGCGAACGGGTTGTCGGCGATCAGGGTTCCCGGTCCGCTCACCGTCAGCGTCACCTCGGCCGTGCTCCCGGGCTGGGGGCGGTGGTTGCCGTGGGCGTCGACGGCGCGGATCGTGAACCGGGTGGCGTCGCTGCCGTCGGCGACGATCGAGTCGTCGTCAAGGACCAGCTGCAGGCGGTCCTGGCTGGTGTCCGAGCTCATCGTCAGCGAGGTGACCAGCTGACCGCCGACGTAGCCGTCGATCCGCAGCAGCGGATCACCGGAGCCGCTGATCGCCGGGAAGTCGACGAACACCGGCGGATGGGCGAGGTTCGGGAAGGCGGCGGCGTCGGGGCCGGCGGTCCCGATCAACGAGCCGTTGACGTAGAACCTGAGCTGGTCGCAGTTGGTGGCGATCAGCGCCTGGCTGCCCGGTCCGGTGGCCGGCGAGGCCGCGCCGAAGTCCCAGAAGAAGCCGGGGGCGATCACCGGCGCGGCGGCGGGCGCGCCCTGGGAGGCATAGAAGCCGGCGGCCGGCTTGGGCACGCGGAAGGTGTCGGTCACGCCCGGCCACTTGACGTCGTTCCAGATGCGGTCGCCGCCGTTGAGCGAGGCGTAGTCGATGGCGCACCACCCCAGCAGGCCCGCGTAGGCGGCGTCGCCCTGCGCGATGTCATGGACCTGGGCGTGCATCGTGGCCTGCAGGGCCAGCGTCGCCTGCGGGTCGACCCAGCGATACAGCGGCGCGCCGTCCAGCGCCCCGACGGCCTCGCTGACCATGTAGGGCACGCCGGGCAGCGGAGCGAGCAGGGTCGCCGCCTGGTTTGCGTTGTTGACCGAGTGGTAGTCGTCGTAGGCGAACACCTGCTGGTTCCAGTCGGTGAGCGAGTATTCGTTCATCGCGCCGGTCGTCTGGCGGGTGCCGTCGTAGGCCTGGGCGATCTGATCGGTCTGCGCGTAGAGCGCCTCGTTGTTCTGACTGGAGGTCTCATTCAGGCGCGTGGCCCACACGATCACCGACGGGCGGCTGCGGTCGCGTACGACCATGTCCTGCACGTTCTGGAGCACGAGCGACCGAAACGCGGCGTCGCCGACGTACTGCCAGCCCGGGGGCTCCTCCCACACGAGCAGCCCGAGCTCGTCGCAGGCGTCCAGGAACCAGTCTGACTGCGGATAGTGCGAGCAGCGCACCATGTTGCACTGCAGCTCGTCCTTGATCAGCTCGGCGTCGCGGCGCTGCAGGCGTGCGGGCGCGGCCATCCCGGTGTAGGGGAACAGCTGGTGGCGATTGACGCCGAACAGCTCATAGCGCGCGCCGTTGAGATAGAAGCCGTCCTGCGCAAAGACCGCCTCGCGAAAGCCGGTGGTGACCGAGTACGCGTGGGTGGCTCCCTGCGCGCTGACCTGCACCTGCACCTGGTAGAGGCTGGGGCTCTCCGGCGACCACAGCGAGATGCCGCTCAGGTCGTTCAGCGACACGGTCTGCTGCGCGGTCTGGCCCGCGCCCACGGCGACCTGGGCCGACGCCGAGGCCAGCTGGCGGGCGCCGTCCAGCAACGTGGCGGTGACCACGGCCGCGGGATCGGAGATCGCCGGGTCGAGCGTGACCAGGACGTCGAGGCCCGGCGCGGTGAGCACATCGGTCGGCTTGGCGAACACATCGGAGACGTAGACCTCCGGCACGATCCGCAGCGCGGCGTCGCGGTAGATCCCGCCGGGCTGCAGGTAGTCGATCGCCGCGTCGCCCCCCGCGACGTTGTTGGGGGGCACGTCCTGCAGCGCCGCGTCGACCTGCACGGCGAGCACGTTGTCGCCGGCGACGAGATGCTCGGTCAGCTCGACTGAGAACGGCAGGTAGCCACCCTGGTGAGCCGCGAGCTCGGTGCCGTTGAGGTAGATCACCGCGCTGGTCATCACGCCCTGGAAGTCGACGAACACCCGCCCGCCCGACACCGCCGATTGAGCGATGTGCTTGCGATAGATCCACAACTGCTCCCACGCGGCGGGATTCCAGCCGCCCCACGACAGCGCCGTCACCGTGTGGGGCAACGCCACCGTGGCAAAGCCGGCCTCGGAATAGCCGGGGTCCTCGGAGCCGGTCACGTAGACCCCGCCGAACCGCCACTGCTGGTTGAGCGAGTAGCTGCCCTGGGCCAGCGGCTGCTCCTGGGTGACGTCGGCCTCGGCCGTCCGCGGACCGACCCCTTCCACCGCGGCGCCGGCGGCCAGCGCGGCCGCGCCCAGCGCGCCGGCGCGCAGCACGGCGCGGCGCGAGTAGGAGCCGAGCATGGACGCGGTCAGCCGCGGGCCGCGGTCGTCCGCGCGGTCAGCCACGCGCGCATCCGCGCCCGTCGCTCGGCCCGCTGCTCATAGGCCCGCAGGGCGACGAGCGCGATCCGCATCGCCGGCCGGTGGCCGGTCTGCGTCTGACCGGCGGCGTGGCGGGTCCGCCGCTCGGCCGCGCGCCCGATCGGCCGATTGACGTAGCCGGGGACTGCGGCGGCGTCGCTCTCCACTGAGCCGGAGAATACCGGGACGGGCGGATCCGGGTCGCGGGTCGCGGGTCACGCCGCGCCGCTTGACTGACACACTTGCACCCCAAACGAGATGGCCGCCGCCCTCACCCTCAGCCGCGATCCGGGCGACGCGCCGGGGTCGGCCTGCACCGTGACCGACCCCGAGCTGGCGGCGGTGCTGGATTGGTGGAGCGCGCATGCGCGCGAGCTGCCGTGGCGCGCCAGCCGCGACGTCTACGCGATCTGGGTCGCGGAGGTGATGTCGGCGCAGACGAGCGTGACCCGGGCCGCCCCGGCGTGGAGCCGCTGGATGGCCCGCTGGCCGACGGTCGGCGCGCTGGCCGCCGCCTCGCTGGCCGAGGTCCTGACTGAGTGGCAGGGGCTCGGCTATCCGCGCCGTGCCCGGGACCTGCACCGCGCCGCTGCGATCGTGACCGCCAGCGGATGGCCCGATGATCTCACCGAGCTGCCCGGCGTCGGTGCCTACGTGGCCGCCGCGATCCGCTGCTTCGCGCGGGAGGAGCCGGTGCTGCCGCGCGACGTCAACGTCCGCCGGGTGCTGGCGCGGCGCTTCCCCGGCGGAGTCGACACCGCCGGGGACCCATGGCGCGCCGGACAGGCGCTGATGGAGTTCGGCCAGCGGATCTGCAGCGCCCGCCCAGCCTGCTCGGTGTGTCCGGTTCAGACCGGCTGCCCCGGCACGGCCGCCGATCCGGCGCCGCCGGCCCGACGCCAGGCCCGCTTCGAGGGAAGCCTGCGTCAGCAGCGCGGACGGCTCCTGGCGCGGGTGCTCGCCGACGGCGCCGTGGCGCTCGAAGCGGTCGACGCCGCCGCCGCGGCCGGCCTGGTCGCCGACGGGCTGCTGCAGCTGTCAGACGGGACCCTGCGACCCCCCGGGTGACGCAACGAGAGTCGCCGGGCCTCGACGCGTCCCGGAGTGCGCTGCTCCGGTCAGTGGCGCGCCGCGGCCCCGAAGCGATCGCGGATGCGCGGCAGGACGTCGGCGCAGAACTGGCGCAGGAACCGCTCCTGATCGTGACCGGGCGCGTGGAAGATGAGGTGCTCAAAGCCGAGCTCGACGTAGGGCTCGATGCGCTGCACGACCTCATCGGCGTCATCGGAGACGATGAAGCGCGACGGCGCGCGCTCGATGATCTTGTCGGCAGCCTCCTCCATCTCGGTGGCGTCGTCGATGCCCGACTTCTCCTCGGGGGTGAGCGCCAGCGGGGCCCAGAAGGCGCAGGCGTCGCGGGCGTAGTCGAGGTCGTGGTCATAGCTGACCTTGATCTCGATGAAGTGGTCGATCTCGCCGGCGTCGCGTCCGGCCGCCTCGGCGCCCTCCGCGACCTTGCTCAGCAGATCGCGGTACAGCTGAGGGTCCTTGCCCGAGGTGGCGATGAAGCCGTCGCCGACGCGCCCGGCGAGCTTGGCCGCCAGCGGACCCGCCGCGGCGACGTAGATCGGGACCGGCGCGTCGGGCTTGTCATAGATCGTCGCGCGATCGGTCCGGTAGTACTCGCCCTCGAAGCTGACCCGCTCCTCGCTCCACAGCCGGCGGATCAGCTCGATCGCCTCGCGCAGCATCATCCGCCGCTCCTTGGCCCCGGGCCAGGACGCGGCGGTCGCCGGGGTCTCGTTGAGCGCCTCGCCCGTTCCCACGCCGAGGAACACCCGCCCGGGGCTCAGGCAGGCGAGCGTCGCGAAGTTCTGGGCGATGATCGACGGGTGGTAGCGCATCGTCGGGGTGAGCACGCTGGTGCCGAGCATCGCCTCGGAGGTGCGCTCGCCCAGCGCCCCCAGCCACGGCAACACCGCCGGGGTGTGTCCGCCCTTGTGCCGCCACGGCTGG
This sequence comes from uncultured Acetobacteraceae bacterium, assembly GCA_964658375.1. GTDB lineage: Bacteria > Actinomycetota > Thermoleophilia > Solirubrobacterales > Solirubrobacteraceae > Palsa-465. The sequence continues at coordinate 52,143 of CAZZYU010000001.1, forward strand.
AAGTGGTCAGAGACCGCGATCGTCTCCAGGCCGAGCTGCTCGGCCAGACGCGCGTAGTCGATCAGCTCCCGCGGGGCGAACTGCTCGGCCGAGGCCTTGTATCCGTAGCGCATCGTCATCGTCGTCTCCTGGGATCGCCGTGGTCTGACTCATTCTGACTGGATGGCGCGCGCGACCCTTGCGCGTGCGACGGGCTCCGCTATCGTCGATTTCCGGAGGTCCGCGTCGGCGTCCCGGGCCGAGCGGACCGGCGAATCAAAGGAGACGACCTGATGGCAAGCATCGCAGAGTCACAGACGGATTCGATCATCGACCTGCTCGGCGACGACGCCGACGATCTTCTCAACCACCGCTGCGAGACGATCGCCTCCGATCTGCTGCACCTGCCCGGTCCGGACTTCATCGAGCGCGTGATGCTCGACACCGACCGCAGCGTCTCCACGATCCGCAACCTGCGCGCGATGTTCGACCACGGGCGCCTGGCGGGCACCGGCTACGTGTCGATCCTGCCCGTCGACCAGGGGATCGAGCACAGTGCCGGGGCGAGCTTTGCCCCCAACCCGGCCTACTTCGATCCGGCCAACATCGTCGAGCTGGCGATCGAGGGCGGCTGCAACGCCGTGGCCTCGACAATCGGCGTGCTCGGCGCGACCGCGCGCAAGTACGCGCACCGGATCCCCTACATCGTCAAGCTCAACCACAACGAGCTGCTCACCTATCCCAACAAGTTCGACCAGGTCCCGTTCGGCAGCGCCAAGCGCGCCTGGGAGATGGGCGCCGCCGGGGTCGGGGCGACGATCTACTTCGGCTCGGAGGAGAGCACCCGCCAGCTGCGGGAGATCTCGACCGCGTTCGAGGAGGCCCACGAGCTCGGCATGTTCACCGTGCTGTGGTGCTACCTGCGCAACCCGGCGTTCGTCACCAAGGACGCCGACTACGACCTCGCCGCCGACCTCACCGGGCAGGCCAACCACCTCGGGGTCACGATCCAGGCCGACATCATCAAGCAGAAGCTGCCGGAGAACAACAACGGCTACGGCGCGATGAACCAGAACGGCACGAGCTACGGCAAGACCAACAAGCTGGTGTACTCAGAGCTGACCACCGACCATCCGATCGACCTCACCCGCTACCAGGTGGCCAACTGCTACATGGGGCGCGCCGGCCTGATCAACAGCGGCGGCGCCTCCTCCGGCGACAGCGATCTCGCCGAGGCGGTTCGGACCGCGGTGATCAACAAGCGCGCCGGCGGCACCGGGCTGATCACGGGACGCAAGGCGTTCCAGCGTCCGATGAAGGACGGCGTCTCGCTGCTTCATGCCGTCCAGGACGTCTACCTGTCCGACGACATCTCGGTCGCCTGACTCCGCGGCGGCTGCCTGCGCTGCTCGTGGCAGCCGCGCTCGCGCTGATCGCGCTGGCCGGTTGCGGTTCCTCGACCGCGCAGGGCTCGAGCTCGAGCTCAACCGCGCATTCGAGCACGGCGGCGTCGGGGACGACGACGCTGCGGTATCTCGATCCGGCGTTCTCACAGATCACCACCACCAGCAATCTGGCCTACGGACGCGCTCCGGGCCGTCATGGAAAGCCGGTATCACTGACGCTTGACCTCTACCAGCCGTCGGGCGACACCGTGGCGCGGCGCCCGGCGATCGTGTGGGTCCACGGCGGCAGCTTCTGCTGCGGCGCCAAGACCAGCGGCGCGTCGGAGGAGCTCGCGCAGAGGTTCGCCTATCTGGGCTACGTCACCGTCTCGATCGGCTACCGGCTGCTGACGCCGACCGCCTGCGTCGTCACCGACAACGCCCTCACCCCCGCCTGCCAGGCCGACGCGATCGCCGACGAGCACGACGCCCAGGCCGCGGTGCGCTGGCTGCGCGCGAATGCCGCGCGGTACCGGATCGATCCCGACCGGATCGGCATCGGCGGGGACTCCGCGGGCGCGGTCATCGCGACCCTGGTCGGGCTTGATCCCGGCCACCCGGGCGACAGCGGCAACCCCGGCTACTCCTCCGCGGTGACAGCCTTCATGTCGCTGTCGGGCGGCGTCCCGAACGGGTCGCTGGGCAGCGCCGCGGTCAGCGCGGGCGCCGCCGCCGGTCTGCTGTTCTCCGGGACCGCCGATCCGACGGTTCCCTACCAGTGGTCGGTCCAGACCGCGTCTGACCTGCTCCATGACGGCGTGCCCGCCATCCTCGAGCCTTTTCAGGGCGCCGGCCATGATCCCTACACCGAGTTTCAGTCCCAGATCGACACCGAATCCGATTACTTCTTCTACACGTTCATGAACGTCGACCGCGCCCAGGGCTCCCCCACCGACGCCCCGACCGTGTTCGGCAAGATGATGAGCTCGATCGTCGCGCGCGACCCGGCATACGGCACGGCCGTCGCCGCCGAGCGGGCTCGCGCCTCAAGCACTCAGGGATGATCGGCGCGGCGTTGGGTCCGGGGCCGGCGAGTCCGGATCCGGGGCCCGGGGCCGCCGGCGGGATGGCGGCCGATCATCCGCGGGCGATCGCCCACACGTAACGCTGGGCACGCCGCTTGGCGCCGGGGCCGCGGAAGCGGGCGAGCTCGCGGCCGTCGGAGCGACGAACCGTCCACCCGTTGGGGGTCTGAGCGATGGAGATGGTCAGGGTGTCGGCGGTCATGAGAGCCTCGTCTCGGCAGGGATGTCGGTGAATCGATGAGCGGCGCCGCGGCGGCGGCGGGTGCCAGCAGCCGCGTGCGGACGCGCAGGTAGGCGACCAGGCCGCCGAGCGCGGGCAGCCAGAACGCGATCGCGTGATAGAGCAGCACCGCGGTGAGGGCGTGGGCCGGCGAGACCCCGTAGAGCACCAGCGCTCCGGTGAGACCGGCGTCAAGCACGCCGATGCCGGCCGGGATCGGCAGCGCGTTGGCCAGGTAGCCGATCACGTAGGCGAGGATCAACTCCGGCGGCGAGGGCGGGCGCCCGACGGCCGACAGCGTCGTCCAGAGCACGGCGATGTCAAAGAACAGGTAGCCGGGCGCGCCGAGCAGCCGCCAGCGTGGCCGGGTGGCGGTGCGCCGCGCGTCGGCGATGCCCGCCACGACCGCGGCCAGCCAGGCGGGCATCGCGGCGCGCCGGTGGCTCGCCGCCCAGGGCAGCCCGGCGATCAGCACGGTGGCCGTGGCCGCCAGGGCGAGCGGTCCGAGCACCAGCAGCAGCCGGTGCTCGCCGCCCACTCCGGTCAGCAGCACGAGCGCGGAACCGATGATCGCCACGCCGTTGACGCCCGTGGTGAGGAAGAACAGGCCGCTGGAACGACGGATGATCCAGTCGCGCGGGGCGCCGGTGAGGCTGATCAGCCAGGCGCCGATCGCCACGCCGCCCGCTCCGCCGCCGGGCAGCAGCGCCCCTGAGGACATCTCGGTCCAGGCCAGCGCCCGAGCCTCGCGCGGGCTCAGCCGATCGAAGAACAGCCGGAAGAGCACCACGAAGCTCAGGCACGACGCGAGCTCCAGCGCCAACGCGACCGCGATCCAGATCAGGCCGACCCCGCGCAGATCACGGCCGACGGGGCGCAGCGCGGGCACGGCGACCAGGAGCGAGACGGCGAGCGCTCCGAGCAGCGCGAGCGTTCCCAGACGGCGGCCGACGCGCGGCTGCGGGGCCGATGACGGCATCGCTGACGTGGCGCTGGCTGGATGGGGGTGCATGGCTGGCGGCTGCCCGGGCATTGAGAAAAGCAAACGCTTGCTTTACTTGTACCCCTGGCCACCGCAGTTGTCAAGCATTTGCTTCAATAGTCTCATCATGCCGGAGTCGATCAAGCCCGACCGGCGCCGCGAGGCGGGCGAGCGCACCCGCGCGCGCCTGCTGGAGGCGACCCGTACGCTGCTCGCCGAACACGGCGAGGAGGCGGTGACGCTACGCGACATCACCAACGCCGCGGACGCGAACGTCGCGGCGGTGCACTACCACTTCGGCTCGCTCCCGGCACTGATCCGCGCCACGGTCGAACAGGCGGTGCAGGCGTTCATCGAGAGTCAGGTGGACCAGCTGCGAGCACTCCCGGACGCTCCGAGTCCCGAACAGATCGCGGCCGTGATCGGACACGGCGCGATCACCGTCGGCGAGCCGCGGACCGAGCGGTCGTTCCTGCGGATCGTGGCGCGCGTGCTGACCGATCCCCCGCCCGAGATGGTCGACTGGATCCGCGACGCCATGACGCAGCTCGACGCCGAGCTGCTGCCCCGGCTGCGCAGGGCCCTGCCCGGCGTCCCCGACGACGAGCTGCAGTTCCGCCGGGAGTGTGTCGTCGGAATCATCAACTTCCTCGTCACCGGCCGGATGCGGATCGACCTCACGCACCGGAGCCCCGGCGACGTCGAGCGCCTGCTCGTCTCGGTGATCGCCGGGGCCCTGCGGGGCCGCCGCTGAGGCGTACCCTGTCTCGATGCCGTTTCGCCCTCGCCTGCGTCGTCCTCGCGCATCAGAGCCGGCGGTCGCGGTCGGGGATCCGCGGTTTGACGGCTGGGAGACGGTCAGCACGTTCGAGGATGAGTCCACCGCGGTGGCGTGGCGCGACCAGCTGCGCCACCTCGGAGTCGACGCCGCCTGCGTGGCCGATCATCCGCTTGACCGATTCGGTCGCGGCGACATCTATCTCGTCGTGCCCGCCGATCAGTGGTCCCGGGCGACCGAGATCACCGACAACCTCGACGCCTAGACCACTAGCTCGCGGGGCCGGGCAGCTCGCCGGCGCGGAGCTTTTTGATCATGTCGTCGGTCTCCTCGCGATAGATCGTCCCGTCGGCGAGCTCAAGCACCGGCACGTACTTCTGCCCGCTGAGGGCGACGACGTCGGCGCGGGACTTCTCGGACTTGCCGTACCCGTGCTTGACGATCTCGTAGTCGACGCCCTGCTCGTCGAGCGCCTTCTGCATCCGCCAGCAGGCGTCGGCCTTGGCGTGCAGGAACGTGTAGGAACAGCGATGAAGCTTGAGCTTGGCCACGGGGGTCAACGGTAGCTCATGGCGAGGGCGACCCGTGATGGTGGGCCGGCGGCACGTCGAGCGCGGGATTGCGGTCAAAGAAGCCGACCGGCTTGAGCCAGAAGGAGACGGTGTCGACGGGCATCACCGGCCAGTCCTCGGGCCGGGTGATGTGGTGGATGCCGAACACGTACCAGAGGACGACGTCGGTGTCCTGGATCGGTCGGTCCTGGGCGGTCCAGACCGGGAGCCCGCGGTCGTCGCGGCTCTGGACGACGAAGTCGCCGCACGGCCAGCGTTCCTCCTGCTCATACGGCGTCACCCACAGCGTGTGGGCCAGCGCCTGGGCGCGGCCCAGCACCGGAGAGCCGGGGTCCAGCATCGCGGGAAAGCAGTCCCCGGGCACGAGCTTGTAGCCGACCGGCGTGCCCAGGCCGTTGCGGACATGCTCGTTGACGACCTTCCAACCGCGCTGCGTGCTCCAGTCATAGTCCTGGCGGCCGTCGCTTTCGGTGCGCAACGGCGTGCTGCGCTGCACCAGCGCCAGGCCGTGCGGGTTGTCGGGCGCGACGGGGAGCGCCTCGGACTCGGTGGCGAGCACCGTGTTGTCCTCACCGTCAACGTCCAGGTCAAGGCGGGCGATGATGAAATGCTGGTGAAACGGAGCGTAGGTGCGCTCGTCGACCAGGGTGCCGTAGGGGGGCTGCTGACCCTCGGCGAAGTGACTGGTCACCATGATCCCGGTCGCGCGGACCTCGAGCTGGATGTTCCCGTCCTGGTAGAAGCGCCAGTAGATCAGGTACTCGTAGTTGCCCACCGTGGCGTGAATCGACACCACGAGCCGTCGCTGGCGACGGGTCTCGGCGCCACTGTCGTCGTCGACGTGCTTCCACAGCACGCCGTCATCCTCTTCGTGGATGCAGATCGCGTTGTTGATGGTGTACGGCTCACCCTGACTGTCATGCAGGACGGCGTCGAGGTAGGAGATCGCGCCCAGGCAGTCACAGCCGAGCTCCAGCGAGGTGGTCATGAAGCCCAGTCCCCACTCGCCGATGTCAAACGCGGTGCGCCGGTGATGATCTGTGGACGGGTCCCGGTAGGGGACGACCATCTCGGCAAATGACATCCGATGTGCCACCGGCCGTATCCGCCCACCGTCCTCATAGCCGACGGTGTGCAGGACCAACCCCTCGCGGTAGTTGAAGCCGATCCGCATCGACCACCGCTGCCATTGCAGCAGGTTGCCCTCCAGGCTGAAGGACGGACCCTCGGACTGCACGATCTCCAGCGGCTTGATGTCGGTGCGCAGCCTTTGGCCGGGCACGAGCTCCGGGACGTACTCACCCATCGTGTGAGGCTCGTCGACGGTGTCGCTGTCCTCGACGTCGACGAGCTCCATGCGGTTGAGATCGACGATGAAATGCAGACCGGTCACAGGATTGGCGTAGGGGTTGGATCCCTCGTGGCTGCGACGCCACACGTCGGTCCAGGCCAGGCGGCGGCTGCTGTAGGGCTCGGGCACGAGGTGCGCGCCGTAGGCCCAGGCTTCGATCATCACCCGGTCCATATCCGTGATCCCGCGCCGCGCAAGCGCCTCGATCACCCGGGGCTCTCGTCGCATCGCCTCGTCGCACTCATGCACCTCGTCGAGGGTCATGTTCGGCTGCCCGTCGGGCTGATGGCGCCAGCTCACAACGCGGTCGTCGGTGAGCGAGACCACCGCCTGGTAGGCCCGGCCGTCGTCGCGATTCCAGCAGACCAGCCGGGCTTCCCGCGCGCACCGATCGCCGGGTGCGAACTCGCGCACGACGGCCTTGGCCGGCTCCCGCAGCTCGATCGAGGCGATGCGCCAGCGGTCGGTCACGCCCTGCTCGCGGCGCACGATCCCGACCGCGACCCTGATCTCATCCGCCGTGAGCGGATCCAGCGGGTGGGCGGTCATCGGTCGGGGATGCTGCACGATCGCCGGGCGCAGCGCAACCCGGCGAAGCTCGGCGTCACGGGGACACCAACAGAATTCAACGGTCGGTGCAACTTCTTCCTACACTCCGTTGAGAGCTTCTGCAATGGCCTCTGACTCGACCTCTGAACAGCGCGACCCTCCCCTTTCCTCCGGCGGGCGGGCGCCCACGCGCGGGCGACTGGCGCGAACCGCGCGTCTGGGGCGGGTCGCGGTCGGAGGGGCGGGACGGTGGGCGGGCGATCGACTCGACGCCCGCGGCACCCCCGAGGAGCAGCGACGTCGCCGCGGCGAGCGGATCGTGGCGACGATCGACGCGCTCGTCGATCAGCTCGCGGTCATGCGGGGCGCCGCGATGAAGGCCGGCCAGGTGCTGTCGACGATCGAGTTCCCGGGCCTGGACGCCGATCAGTCGGCGCATCTGCAGGCGCGCCTGGCCTCGCTGCGCGACAACGTGCCCGCGGTCGAGTGGAAGCAGATGCGCAAGGTCCTGGAAGCCGACTGGGGCGAGCGCCCGGAGCGGGTGCTGGCCCACCTCGATCCCGAGCCCGCCGCGGCGGCGAGCATCGGCCAGGTGTACCGGGGCCGCGCCCATGACGGGCGCGAGCTGGCCGTCAAGGTCCAGTACCCCGGGGTTGCCGAATCGGTCGAGTCCGACATGCGCAATCTGCGCCTGCTCACCCCGCTGCTGCGTCAGCTGATGCCCGGACTCGAGGTGAGAGACGTGATCGAGGAGCTGCGCGAGCGGACCGTGGAGGAGTGCGACTACGAGCTGGAGGCCGCCAACCACCGCCGCGTCGAGCGCTTCTGGAGAGGGCACCCGTTCGTGCTCGTCCCGCGCGTCGACACCGAGCTCAGCCGCCGCCGCGTGCTCGTCACCGACTGGGTCGACGGGATGGGCTTTGACGAGGTCACCGCGCAACCCGACGCGGTGCGCGATCGCTATGCCGAGATCGTCTACCGCTTCTTCTATGAGACCGCCCTGCAGCTCGGCCTCGCGCTCGGGGACCCTCACCCGGGCAACTACCTGCTCTGCCCCGACGGGCGCCTGGCCTTCTTTGACTTCGGGATGATGCGCCGCCTGCCGCCTGACTACGTCCGTCGCGAGGGTGAGATCGCCCGCGCGGTGCGTGAGTCCGATCAGGCCGCCGTCATCGCCGGTATGCACCAGCTCGGGTACCTGCCCGGCGATCCGGACGAGTGGGACGGCGACCTGCTGCTCTCCTACATGCGCCAGGTGTCGTGGTGGCTGCAGGCCCCGGAGCCGGTCCGGCTCGGTCCCGAGGATCTGTGGCGCAGCACCGCCGAGCTGCGTGAGGCCGGCGCGGCCGAGCACATCGCCCAGCTGCGACAGATGACGATGCCCGGCGAGGCGCTCCTGCTGCGGCGCATGGACGGCCTGCTGTTTCAGACCGCCGCGATGGTCCGGGCGTGCGCGCCGTGGGGCCGGCTGCTGGAGGAGCTGATCGAGGGCGGTGAGCCGGTGACCGAGCTGGGACGTGAGCATCGCCGGTGGCTGGCCGGTCGCTCCTGATCTGAGGCGGTGGTACGCTGGCGCGTTCATGAGCGCCGAGCGCGACGAGAGTGTCGCCATGCGCGGCAAGCTTCTGCTGGGGATCGCGGGCTCGCTGGTGGTCTGCGGCGTGCTCGTCGTCGTTCTCGCCGGGCGCCGTGGCGAGTTCGTCTCCGCGCTTCGCGAAGCTCCGCTCTCGGTTCTCGGGTTGTCGGTGCTGCTGCAGATCCTCGCGCTGCTGGCCCGCACCGAGGCGTGGAACGTGTCGATCCGGGCCGCGGGCGGCACGCTGCCCCGGCGGCTGCTGTTCCGCGCGGCGGGGGTCGGCTATCTGGCCAGCGTGATCAACGGGTCGGTGGGGATGGCGGTGCGGATCGCCTCGCTGCGCAAGATCGCCGGGAGCCGCGCGCCACGCGTTCCCGCGCTGGTGGCCGCCGAGATCCCGATCATCGCCGTCGAAGTCGCGCTGGCGGCGATCTTCTCCTTCACCCTGATCGCTCCGCTGGGCCTTCCGTGGTGGGTGCCGGCGATCGCGGTGAGCCTGATCGCGGCGGCGGTGGTCGGCCTGCGACGGGTATCGCACCGTCGACAGACCGGCTTATGGGCCGGTCTGTCGATCATCCGCTGCCGCGGACGGGGGCGGATGGTCGCCCTGACGGTGGTGGCGGTGTGCGCGCAGGTAGCTCGTAACTGGCTGATGCTGCATGCGATCGGCGTCGACGTGTCGGTGTTCGCGGCGATGGCATGGCTGATCGCGATGTTCACGCTGGGCCAGCTGCCCGTCGGTCCGAGCATCGGCCCCGCGGCGGCCGTGCTGATCCTCGGCGCCCACGGAGTCGCGGCCACGGCGGCCGCCGGCGTGCTCGTGGCGGTGACCGGGATCACCGGCTCGCTCTGCTACGCCGCGTGGGCTGCCGCCGACCAGCTCGTCGCTCACCGCCGGGAGGCGGCCACCGCCTCGGTGGCGCCGATCCCGGTCGCGCTGCCTCCTGGCTGACCGGTGGTGCCCCCGGCGTCGCGCGTCAGGGTGACCGACCCGAAGCTGCCGATCGCGTCGCCGCTGGCGTTCACGTATCCCGGCTGAAGATCCAACAGCGTCGTCAGCAGCAGCAGCGGCGTCCCCGCCGCCCACGCCTGCGGTCGCGACGCCGTCGGGAACGCGACCGGCACCGTGGTCTGGGAGGCGGGAAAGCCGGCGAACACCTCCGGCAGGCGGTACTCAAACGACGGCGCCGCCGCCAGCAGCGAGTCCGCGATCCTCGCCGCGGCGTCACGGTGCCCGTAGCGGGCCAGGCCGGCCACGATCAACGAGTTGTCATGCGGCCAGACGGTTCCGGTGTGGTAACCCAACGGGTTGTAACCCGCCTCCGCGGCGCCGAGCGTGCGCACCCCCCAGCCGGAGTAGAGCTCGGGATCGAGCAGCCACTCGGCGACCTGGTCGGCCTGGTCGGCCTCGAGGATGCCTGACCAGAGCAGATGACCGATGTTGGAGCTCAGGCCGTCGACCTGTCGCTTGTCGCCGTCCAGCGCGAGCGCATGGGCGCCGCGGCCGGGCATCCAGAAATCGCGTCGGAAGCTCGCGCGCAGGGCCGCCGCCTGGCGCTCGAGTCGCTCGGCGAGCCGCTCGTCATCGAAGACCTCACGGGCCAACCGCGCCCCGCGCCGGCGGGCGTCGTAGACGTAGCCCTGGATCTCGCAGGTCGCGATCGGTCCGTGCGCCAGCCGGCCGTCGGCGAACTGCATCGCGTTCCAGCTGTCCTTCCAGCACTGGTTGACCAGACCCGTGTCGGGATTGCGCGTCTGATATTCGACGTACCCGTCGCCGTCGAGATCGCCGCTGTCGTCGATCCACGCCAGGGCCGCTCGGGCGTTGGCCTCCAGGCTGCGGACGAGCTCGTCGTCGCCGGTCCAGCGGTGGTACTCGTCGAGCAGCACCAGGAACAGCGGTGTCGCGTCGGCGGTTCCGAAATACGGGGAGTGCGGGCGCTCACCGAACGCGGTGAGCTCGCCGAAGCGCAGCTCGTGCAGGATCTTGCCCGGCTCCTGCTCCTGGAAGTCGTCGCGAATCACCGCCTGGCGGGCGGCGAGCACGCGCAGCGTCGTGGCGGCCAGCTCAGGCAGGTAGGGAAGCGCCTGAAAGCTCGTGATGAGACTGTCGCGTCCGAACAGCGCCATGAACCACGGCAGCCCGGCGGCGGGCAGGGTCTCATGCGCGGTGAGGTCGGGGTGCATCCGCAGGGCGCCGAGGTCGGTGAGGCTGGCGCGGTAGGTCCTGGCCACGGACGGATCGTCGGCGACAAGCTCGGGAGCCCGGGCCAGCCAGGCGTCCAGCTCGGCCGCCTTGGTGGCGGCGAGCTGGTCAAACCCGCCCGACGCCCCGCGTCCGTGGAACCGGATGCCAGGCTGCTCGGCGGTGGGAGTGATCGTGACGTTGGCCGACCACCGCTCGCCGGGGGCGAGCGTCAGCGCGTAGGCAAGTCCCTCAGGCGTCACCGTCACCGGCCGGCTGGAGGTGATGCTGACCGAGCGCATGAAGTCACCGCGTCGATAGGTCACGGTGAACCCCGCCTGATGCTCTTCGAACACCGATTCACGCGGCGCCACGGCTCCGGCTTTGACCTCGAACAGGTCGGCGAAGTCGGTCTCGATCTCGATCGCCACGCGCAGGTGGCTGAGCTCATGACGGTGGTTGGTCACGGTGATCTCCTCCAGCCAGCTTCGGTCCACGAGCCGGCGGCGGACGATCGAGCACGGGGCCTCGACGTCGGGCGCGACCCTGGGCGTCAGGAAGAACTGCGCCGAGAAGTGCGAGCTCTGATCCAGGCCGAGCAGTTCCAGTGGTGCGTCGTCGACGTTCAAGCGCCACCGGGAGATGAACCGGGTGTCCTCGGAGAAGAATCCGTGATCGACGCCGGCCCCGACGTCGACGTCACCGTGAACATCGCCGTGGACGAACGTGCTGCCGTCCAGAACGCTGACGGTGCCCTCAGCCATGGGCGAGGACCGCCGTCGACAGGCTCGGTGCCGCGACCGACCGGTAGATGCGCTCATACTCGGCAGCGACGACCTCGGCGTCGCAGTGCTCGGCGACCCACCGGCGACAGTCACGCGGGGCGATCGCCGGCAGCCGGCTGACGGCCGCCGCCATCTCGCTCACGTCGCTGACGAGAAACCCGGTCTCCCCGTCGACGACGAGCTCGCGCGCCGCCCCGCGCGAGAACGCGATCACCGGAGTCCCGCATGCGAGCGCCTCGATCATCACCATCCCGAACGGCTCGTCCCAGCGGATCGGCATCAGCAGGGCGCGGGCGCCGGCGAACAGCGACCGCTTCACCGATCCGTCGACTTCACCGACGAAGCGGACGTGCCGTCCGTCGATGTGGGGGGCGACCTCGCGCTTGAAGTAGTCCTCCTGGCCGGGCTGGATGACGCCCGCGAGGATCAGCGGGACGCCGGCGGCGCGCGCGGCCGCGATCGCCAGGTCCGGGCCCTTGTCGTGGGTCATCCGCCCGACCCAGAGCAGGTAGTCGTCTTTGACCTCCTGCACCGACCAGGCCCGCAGGTCGATCGGGTTCGGGATCGCCGGGGTGTCGCGCAGCCCCAACGGCGCCGACGCGATCTGCGCTTGACTGATGCCCACCAGCGTCGCCTTGCGGGCGTGCTGGGCATAGAACTCCGCGGTCCCGTCGGCAAACGGTCCGTGAAGGGTGTGCACGAGCGGGATGTCCAGCCGATTGGCCATCGCCAGCGCCGTGAAGCCGCAATGGTCGTGCACCACATCAAAGCCGCGACCCTCGTCGCCTGCGAGGTCGATCTCGTCAAACGCCCGGGCGACGTGATCGGCCTCAAACAGCGAGCGCTCGATCTCGTCGGGGTGGGAGGAGTGCAGGAGCGGCATCACGCGGGCGCTGGACTCCGAGCCCGGGGCGCAGAACAGCGTGACCTCATGCCCATGGCGCACGAGGGCCTCCGTCAGCGAGCTGACCACCCATTCGACCCCGCCGTATCCGGGTGGCGGAACCGAGATCCACGGAGGGGCGAGCATCGCGATCCGCAGCGGGGGCTGGGCCGGCGGCGAGTGGCGAGACGCCGAGGAGCTGCGGGTCCGTCGCAGAGCGGAGGAACGGTGCGGCGACGTCCTCAGGGGTCCGACGGCCACGACATCCATACGCGCTCCTCACAAGCCTCTCAGGAGGGGCGGTCGCAGGCAGAGAGGTCAGGGAAGGACCGAGCGAACGCACGATCGCTGACCCGTGGGCTCGCGATGGACAGTTTCAGCTTACCAGCCACTGCGGTGCGGTTGGCTGGAGCTAGACGGTCAGAGCGCGGCGGGCAACGCGCTCTGCCCGCCCCCGAACCCCCTCGATGTCTGCGGCCACCTCGTCGATCGGGCGGCGTGCGGTGACAAAGCTCCAGGCGGCCAGCACGACCGGCCGCGCGAGCATCGCACCGGCAAGCCGGTCGCGCTCCTCGGGCTCGAGCGCGACGTGCGCCTGATAGCCCTCCATCACCGACTCCACGGTGCGGCCACGCGCGTGACCGGCCGCCCACAGCAGGAAGGCCAGTGACCACAGCCGCGGGCCGTGTCCGCTGCCGGCCCAGTCGATGATCACGGGCTCGGCTCCGATCGCGTTGCTCGTCACGAAGTCCGCGTGGGTCAGTGCCTCGGGAAGACCGGTGCAGTCGTCGGCTTGCGCGAGCAGGTCACGCAGCCGCTCATAGGCGGTGATGCCTCGCTCATCGACGCGGGCTTGGGCCGCCGCGAGCAGCTCACGCATCTCCGACAGCTCTCGGTCCGGACGCCCTCCCGCGGGCACGAGGTGATGCCACGCGCCCCCGGGGGCGAGGTCTGAGCCGGTCACGTCGAGCGCGTGAAGCTGTCCGAGGAGATCCCCGAGCCGGCGGTAGCCCGCCACCGTCGCCGGGGCCGGGCGGCCGGGGACGAACTCGGTGATCAGCAGCGGCTGGCCGTCGTGGCAACCCGTCGGCGCCGGTCGCACCGGCCGCTCGGCCGGGAATCCGCGCGCGCCCAGCTCCCGCAGCAGCTCGGCGTCGCGCGCCACCGCCCGCGCGCCACGCGCGGCGGGGAACATCCGGACGACCGCCCGCCGGCCGTCGGCGCACCGCGCGTCAAAGACGCCAAGGTCGCGTTCTCGCAGCGCCGGTTTCGTCAGGCCGTGGGCGGCGTCGAGATGGTCGGCGAGCGTGTGAGACCCGGAGCGGTGCAGCGCCGTCTCCATGTAGCGCGCGACCCGGCCGGCGCTCGCCGGGGTCCCGCTGGGCGCGGGAGCCCACCGGGGCGCGGCGACGAGAAAGCCGGCGGCGGCCGCGCGTTCGGAGAGCTCGACGGCTCGCCAGCGTCGGTCGATGAGCAGAGCGCGCAGCCCATCGGCGTCAAGGTCGTTGCGCACGGGCTCGCCGAGCTCGGCGACGCGCGCGCGAAACCGCGCGTGCCCGGGTTCTGCGCGCCGCCCACGCGCCGGGGCCGACAGGGCCAGCCGCGTTCCCGGTGCGGCCAGCGCGCGCAGGTCATCCAGCAGAGCGCCCACCGCCGGCGGCGGCAGATAGACCAGCAGTCCCTCGCAGAGGTATGCGCAGGGCGCCTCGGGGTCCAGTCCCGCATCCTGCAGCGCGGGCGCCAGCCCGGGTTCGGTGAGATCGAAGCCGACGAAGGTGATCCGGTCTCGGTCGATCCCGAGCCGCTTCAGGCGGGCGAGCTTGTCGGCCTGCGTCGCGGGGTGATCGACCTCGAAGAAGACGACGCCCGGAGCCGCGTAGCGCAGCGCGCGGCCGTCATAGCCCGCGCCGAGCAGCGCGACCTGCCGCACGCCGCGGCCGATCGCGTTGACCACCACCCGGTCAAAGAACCGGGTGCGGCCCTCGATGTGGCGCAGCATCGCCTCCGACAGCGTGCCCGCGCCCGCGTCCGCGTCCGCGTCCGCCACGTCGCGGGCCAGGCGATCGTCGGCGGCGGGGTCACCGTGTGGGGCCGCCAGGCGGTCAACGCCACCGCGCGCCGCCGCCACGTGGGCCGCGGTGGCCGATGGCGCGCGGTTGAGGCGGTCGCGTGTCATCGGAGGAGATGGTCGCAGCAGCGCGCGCCGGCCAGGCACGAAACCAGCGGTGGGAGCGGCGGGGAGCGTGGTAGAGCGGGACCGCCGCCGGGTACCCCCACGGGACATGGCTTCTCGGGGCAGTCCGGCATGACCGGTTCTTCGCTGCGTCGGCTGGGCGGATCCGAGCTTGAGGTGTCTGCGATCGCCCTGGGCTCCTGGCGGACGTTTGAGCGGATGGCGCGCGATGACGCGGAACGGCTGCTGGCCCACGCGCTGGAGCGCGGCGTCAACCTGCTTGACGACGCGCGGTATGACGACGAGACGGGGCGCGCGCCGATCCCCACCGGCTACTCCGAGGTGCTGTTCGGCGAGCTGTTTCGCGCCGTCGGTGCCGATCGCGACCGCGTGCTGGTCGCCAACAAGCTGTGGTGGGAGTTCTGGCCGCGTGAGGATGCGCTGACCGAGCTGCACGGCTCCCTGGAGCGGATGGGCTTTGACCGTCTGGACCTGCTCTACTCCTCCACCCTGCCCGGCGACCTGCCGGTTGCGGTGGCCGTCGAGCAGATCGCGACCGTGCTGCGCAGCGGGCTGGTGGGCGCCTGGGGAGTCGTCAACTGGACAGCGCAGGCCCTCCGGGAAGCGACCGCGCACGCCCGGGCGCTGCAGATCGCACTGCCATGCGCCGTCCAGCTGCCCTACAGCCTGGCGCGCGTGGACTGGGTGCAGTCATCTGAGATGCAGGCGGGCCTGACCGACGCCGGGGCGTCGCTGATCCCCTCCGCGGTCCTCGCCGGCGGCGCGCTCACCGGCAAGTACGCCGGCGGCGCCATCGGCCGACTGAGCGACCAGCTCACCCACCCCGACCGCCAGCGGGCGCTGAGGCTGGGACAGGCGGTTGCGCAGCGAGCCCAGGCGATGGCCGTGGATCCCGCGGCCCTGGCGACCGCGTTCACGCTGCTGCATCCCCGGACGGCCTGCGCCCTGGTCGGAGCCACCTCAACCGACCAGCTGGACGCCGCACTGTCGGCGGTCGCGCTCGCGCAGCGGCTCGGCGACGACGACCGCACCTTCCTGCGGATGCTCGCCGAATCCCCGGCCTGACCTCCCCCGCGCTTTCAGATGACGACGGGGCGGCTCGACTACGGGGCCGGCTCGGCGTGCCGCGGGGCCGGGGCGGGAGAGCGAGCCCGTGACGGCCCGGGAAGCGCCCCGGCGCCGCAGGCCCCGAGCCAGCAGACCCCGGCGGCGACGAGGCAGCCGGCGTGCAGGCCGGAGAGGAAGGAGCGCTGCACCGCGAGCAGGAGCGACGGCGCCACCGCGTGGGGGGCCACGTGGACGACGGCGTACCCGGCTCCGACCGAGCTCTGAGCCAGGTGAAGGATCCGGCCGGTCAGGTGCCCGGCGGTCAGATGCAGCAGTCGCGAGGCGTAGAGCGAGGTGAAGACGCTGCCGATGATCGCCACGCCGAGCGTGCCGCCGGCCTCGCGGGTCGCGTCGTTGACCGCCGAGCCGACGCCGGCTTTGGCGGGAGGCAGCACGCTGAGGATCGACTCGGTGGCGGGAGCGGTCGTCAGGCCCAGACCGGTGCCCATGATGAGCATCTGCACGACGATGACGGGGTACGGGATCGCGACGCCGCCCCGGGAGATCCAGGCGAATGAGGCGCCGAGCAGGACGAGCCCGGCGACCACGATCCGGCGAGTGCCGACGCGGGCGGCGAGCATCGTTCCGATGACCGAGGAGGCCCCGATGCTGAGCGCGACGGGGAGGATCCGCGCGCCGGTCGACAGCGCCCCGTAACCCCGGACGAACTGGAAGTACTGGGTGATCAGGAAGATGAAGCCGAACAGCGCGAAGAAGGCGACGGTGACCGCGCCGCTGGCTGCCGAGAACGCGCGCTCCCTGAACAGCGACACGTCGAGCATCGGCGCCGGCGAGCGCAGCTCGGTTCGCACGAACATGACGCCGACAACGATCGTGACGGCAAAACCGGCGAGGGTCGGCGCCGCCGTCCAGCCGCGTCCGGGTGCCTCGATGATCGTGTAGACGAGGGCCGTGATCGTGGTCGTCGCGGTGAGCAGACCCGGGCGGTCAAGCGCCGGCGCGTGCGGATCGCTTGACTCCGGGACGACCCGCCAGACGGCGAGCGCGGCCCCGAGGCTCACCGGCACAAGGGCGACGAATACGCTCGGCCAGGCAAACCCGGTGAGCAACAGGCCGCCCGTCACCGGACCGACGGCGACGCCGAGTCCGGTGACCGCGCCCCAGATCCCGATCGCCTTCGCGCGGTCACCGCGGTCGTGGAAGGTGTTCGTGATGACCGACAGGGTGGTGGGATAGATGAGCGCCGCACACCCGCCCATCACGAAGCGCGCTGCGATCAGCTCGCCCGGTGTGGCGCACAGCGCACCGGCGCCACTCGCGGCGGCGAACCCGAGCAGTCCCACGATCAGGGCGGGCCGGCGCCCGAAGCGGTCACCGAGGCTGCCGGCGGCCAGCACGAGCGCGGCGAACGACAGGTTGTAGCCGTCGACGATCCACTGCAGGTCACGGGTGCTCGCGCCGAGCTGGCGGGTCAACGATGGCAACGCGACGTTGACGATCGTCGTGTCGATGTTGATCGCGAACGCGGCGAGACAGACGGCGGCGAGGATCGACATGGGGCGGTTGGGCACAATGCTCCGATCCGAAGTTGACAGGCGCAACATGGGCGAGAGCGTGCCAGATCATGTGGATGCTGTCAACATGTGATCCGTGCCCGCCTCCGGTACCTACCACCACGGCAATCTCCGGGAAGCCCTGATCGACGTGAGCGTCGAGCTCGCGCGTGATGGTGGCCCCGACGCCGTCGTGCTCCGCGAGGCATCACGCCGCGCCGGCGTCTCCCACAACGCCGGCTATCGCCACTTCCCCGATCGCGACAGCCTGCTGCGCGCCGTCGCCGAACGCGCGATGGCCGAGCTGGCACAGCTCATGGAGGAGCTGATCGCCAAGGTCACGAGCCGCAACCCGCGCGTCCGGGCTCGCGACCGCCTGCGTGCGACGGGAGCCGCGTACGTGACCTTCGCCACGAGTCAGCCGGGCCTGTTTCGCACCGCCTTCGCGGTCCCCCATCACCTCCCTCCGCTGGGGGCCGACGAGGGCACCGCCACCTCCGGGCTCGGTCCGCTCGCGATCCTGGGCCGTCAGCTCGACGAGCTCGTCTCGAGCGGACAGATGCCCCCCAGCCGACGCCCGCTCGCCGAGTTCACGGCGTGGTCCGGAGTGCATGGACTGAGCTCGCTGCTGCTCGACGGGCCGCTCCGCGCGCTGCCCGAGACCGACCGCGCGGCCGCCCTGACGGCGCTGCTGGACACGATCGCACGGGGGCTGACCGAGTAGGCCTCGTCGCAGGGTGATCATCAGTCGCAACTGATCAGGCTAGACTGATGATCTGTGAACGCACCGTCTTCCGCCGACCCTCCGAGCGCTGAACAGGTCGCGGCCGACGTCCGTGGCACGCTCGCGACGCTCTACCGCCGAATCCGACAGACCAAGCAGATCGGCGATCTGACGCTGTCGGAGAGCTCGACGCTGAGCCGGCTCCAGCACGACGGCCCGGCGACCGCGGCGACCCTCGCCCGGCTGGAGCGGATCAGCCCCCAGTCGATCGGCGTCACGATCGCGTCGCTGCAGGCCAAGGGCCTGATCCAGCGCAGCGCCGATCCCGCTGACGGCCGTCGCGTGATCCTGTCGCTGACCCGCGTCGGCGACGCCACGGTGGAGGCCCGGCGCAGCGCCCGGGACCAGCAGTTCACCCGCGCGCTCTCCGCCCTGAGCGCCGAGGAGCGGGCCCAGCTTCTGCAGGTCATGCCGGTGCTGGAACGGCTGGCGCAGGAACTCTGATGACCGCGACCGCGCCGACGGTCCAGACCCCGACCGCGCTGCCCCCGAACTACAAGTGGACCGCGCTCGCCAACACGACGGCTGCCGTGTTCATGTCTCAGCTGGACGGCAGCATCGTCCTGATCGCGCTGCCGGCGATCTTCGTCGGCATCCGCCTTGACCCGCTGGAGCCTCAGAACATCGGCTTCCTGCTGTGGATGCTGATGGGCTATCGCCTGGTGCAGGCGGTGCTGGTGGTGACGGTCGGCCGCCTGGGCGACATGTTCGGCCGGGTGCGGATCTACAACGGCGGCTTCCTGGTGTTCACGCTCTCCAGCATCGCCCTCTCCTTCGATCCGTGGTACGGCGCCCACGGCGCGCTGTGGCTGATCCTGTGGCGCTTTCCCCAAGCGCTCGGAGGCTCGATGCTGCAGGCCAATTCCGCGGCGATCCTGACCGACGCGTTCCCGTCCGAGCAGCGCGGCTTCGCGCTCGGCACCAACCAGGTCGCCGGTCTGGCCGGGATGTTCATCGGCCTGGTCGCCGGCGGTCTGCTGGCCGCCGTGGATTGGCGCTTGATCTTCTGGGTCAACGTGCCGGTTGGGATCTACGGCACCCTCTGGGCCTACCTGAAGCTGCGCGAGACCCGTCCGCGCAGCGCCCGGGCCCGGATCGATTGGTGGGGCAACGTCACCTTCGCGGTCGGCCTGTCGGCGATCCTGATCGCCTCGACCTACGGGATCCAGCCCTACGGCGGCCACGTGATGGGCTGGACCAATCCCTGGGTGCTGGCGGGGCTGATCGGCGGGTCGGCGGGGCTGGTCGTGTTCGTGGCGATCGAGCGCCGGGTCAGCGCACCGATGGTCAACCTCGGCCTGTTCCGGATCCGCGCGTTCTCCGCCGGCAACCTGGCCGGCTTCACGATGGCGCTGTCCCGCGGCGGCCTGCAGTTCATGATCGTGATCTGGCTGCAGGGGATCTGGCTGCCCCTGCATGGGTACAGCTTCACCCAGACGCCACTGTGGGCGGGGATCTACATGCTGCCCCTGACCGCCGGGTTCCTGGTCGCCGGTCCAATCTCCGGCACCCTGTCTGACCGGTTCGGCTCCCGTGGCCTGGCGACCGCCGGCGCGCTGCTGACCGGTGCCGCGTTCGTCGGGCTGATGCTGTTGCCGGTGGACTTCCCCTACCCCCTGTTCGCGCTGCTGCTGGCGCTGATCGGCATCGCCACCGGGATGTTCGCATCGCCCAACTCCTCCTCGATCATGGGCAGCGTGCCGGCGGCCGACCGTGGCGTCGCCTCCGGGATGCGCTCGACCTTTCAGAACTCCGGCACCGCGATCTCGATCGGCGTGTTCTTCACGCTGGTGATCGCCGGACTCGCCTCCAGCCTGCCGTCGGCGCTGCAGGCCGGACTGCTGCACGCGGGCGCCCCGCCCGCGGTCGCGACGAGACTGGCCGGCCTGCCGCCGGTCTCCTCGATGTTCGGCGCGCTGCTGGGAATCAACCCGATCGAGCATCTGCTCAGCCAGAACCACGCGCTGCACTACCTGTCGCCGGCGGGTCGTCAGGCCCTGACCGGACGGGCGTTCTTCCCGCACCTGATCTCCGCCCCCTTCCACGACGGCCTGATCGTCGTGTTCGCCGCCGCCGCCGGCCTGTCGGCGGTGGCCGCCGTCGCTTCGCTCATGCGTGGCACTTCGCAACCGAGACTGAAAGGAGCAACCGCATGACCACTGAGGCCGCTGAGCCGATCGACCCGTCCCGGACCGCACTGCTGATCATGGACTACCAGAACGGGATCATTCCGATGGCCCCCAACCCGGAGGACCTGCTGGCCGGCGCCCGTCAGGCGATCGATCTGATGCGCTCCCACGGCGCCACGATCGGCTACGTGCGCGTGGGCTTTGCCGACGCGAGCGAGATCGGCGGCTCGATGGGCACGCGCGTCGGCGGCGCCGCCGCGCTCGAGCAGTTCGGCGCACACCACCCGAACACCCAGATCCACGCCGACGTCGCACCCGAGCCGGACGACATCGTCGTGCGCAAGACCCGCGTCGGGCCGTTTGGCAGCACCGACCTGCACGAGCAGCTCCAGGCCCGGGGGATCGACACGCTCGTTCTGGCCGGGATCTCCACCTCGGGCGTGGTCCTGTCGACCGTCCGTGACGCCCACGATCGCGACTACCGCCTGATCGTGCTCGCCGACCTGTGCGCCGACCGCGACGCCGAGGTCCACCAGGTCCTGACCGGCAAGGTCTTCCCCCACCAGGCCGAGGTGATCAACGCGGCGGACCTGGACGGACTACTGCCCTAG
>CAZZYU010000002.1:0-70231 GCA_964658375.1 uncultured Acetobacteraceae bacterium
AGCGGACTCATAATCCGTCGCGCGCAGGTTCGAGTCCTGCCCGGGCCACTGGGAACGTTCTGCCGGCCGGCGACATCGCTGCCTCTCCCCCCGAGCCGACGTCCGCCGCCGACTGCGAGACCATCCGCGCGACGCGCACCTCCTCACGGTCAGAACTCGAAGCGCTCGTCTGCGGCTATGCGGACCAGGGATCGATGAGGGTGATCCCGAGGTCGGTGAAATGGCGGATGTTGCGGGTGGCCAGGTGCGCGCGTCGGGCGGTCGCGATCCCGGCGATCTGAACGTCGCGGATCTCGAGCGTCCGGCCGGCGGCCTGTCGTTGCGCGGCGATCTCACCCGCGGCCGTGGCGGCCGATGTGTCAAATGACTGCACGCGCCCATCGAGCTCCTCGCTCAGCAGGGCGTCAAAGGCGCGCTGCAGTTCTCGGCGCCGTCGTCCATCGGCAAGCAGCCGCAGCCCGGTGATGACCTCGAACACGGTGACCGTCGTGGTCCAGATCGATTCTGCCGGCTGGAGGTCAAGCCACGACACGACCGCCGCGTCGGGGTTTCGGCGCATGAGCGCGGAGATCACGTTGGTGTCCAGCAGGATCACTGATCGAAGTCGGCGGGGCGCACCTCGCCGCGCAGCTCCGCGATGTCCTCGTCCAGGTTGACTCTCGCGAACCGCGCCGCGATCCGCGAGCCGAGCTTCGCGGGTGCCCGGTCCTGGTCGCGGACGGCGTTGCGCAGGATCTCCCGGACTTCTTCCTCGGTGCTTCGCCCGTGCGCCCGGGCGCGCTTCTGCAGTCGTGCCTTGAGCTCGTCGTCGAGTTGCCTGATCAGGATCTGCGCCATCGACACTGAATGCTATCACGCTATCGCTCGTGTCAGCGGACGCTCGGAGTTCACGTCCGCCGCAGGCCGAGCGCGCGCCCGAGCCCGGCATCCACCTGCGCCAGCAGCCAGTCGGGCAGGTCTCCGATGGGCTCCTCAAGCGTGCTGCGATCAACCGTCGCCACCTGGGTGATGTTGATGACCGAGTCGAGGGTGAGCAGTCCGAGGTCGGCCGGGACGATCACATTTCCCGGGAGCGCCGCCAGCCGGCCCGTGCTCGTCAGAACGACGACGGTGACGGTCTGCAGCGAGGAGCGGTTGTACTGATCGGCGCTGATGACCAGCACGGGGCGGCGCAGCGCCGGCGCAGATCCTCGCGGCAGGCCGAGGTCCGCCCACCACAGCTGGCCGCGTGAGATCACCGCTGTTGGTGGCGCACGAGCTGCTGGGCGGCGACGTGGACGAAGTCTGTCTCCGGCGCACCGTCACCGAGCGCTTGGTTGATCGCCTCGGTGATCTGGTCGTCCTCGAGGTCGTCCAACCAGCGTTCAGCAGCTCGGGCGAAGAACTCGCTGCGCGAGACACCGAGTCGCTTGGCCGCTTGTTCAACACGGGCGAAGGTGGCGTCGGGCAGTGAGATCGCCGTTTTCACACCTCCAGTATAACTACGTCATACTCCTCAGAGCAGCTTGTCGAGCGTGATCGGCAGATCGCGCACGCGTCGCCCGGTCGCGTTGTAGACCGCGTTGGCGACGGCCGCGCCGACCCCGGTGATCCCGATCTCCCCGATCCCGCGCGCGCCCGCCGGCGTATGCGGATCGGGGATGTCGGTCCACATGACCTCGATCTCCGGGACGTCCATGTGGACGGGCATGTGGTACTCGGCAAGGCTCGGGTTCATGATCCGCCCGGTGCGCTCGTCGAAGTTCGTGTCCTCCATCAGGGCGAGTCCGAGACCCATGATGATCCCGCCGCGGAACTGGCTGGCGGCGGTCTTGGCGTTGATGATCCGCCCGCAGTCGTAGGAGCCGAGGATCCGTGACACCCGCGGCTCACCGGTGACGGCGTTGACGCGGACCTCGCAGAACACGGCGCCGAACGAGTGCGTCGAGTAGGCCCGCATCTCCGCCGGGGCGGCGCCGGTCGCGGTGACGGTCAGCTCGTCACGACCGGCCCGCTGCAGGATCTGCGAATAGCTTTCCCAGCGGTCGGGCTCGGCGAGCTCACAGAGACCGCCGTCGCGGCCGCCGACCTCCGCAGGGGTGAGCCCGGCGAGCGGCGAGTCGTCGTCGCAGAGCGCCAGCAGCTGCTCGACGAGGCCCCGCTGAGCGGCGATCACCGCGGCGGCGATCGTCGCCGTCTGATTGGAGCCGCCGGCGAGCATCGCACCCGGGAAGCGCGAGTCGCCGTGGGCGACGGTGACCCGCTCCAGCGGCAGCCCGAGCCGCTCGGCGGTGATGATCGTCTGCGTCGTCGAGGTTCCCATCCCCATGTCGGCGGCCGGGATGTCGACGGTCACGTGCCCGGTCCGGTCCAGGGTGATCCGCGCATCGCCCTGCATCCGGAGGTAGGGGTAGGTCGCGGTCGCGCAGCCCATGCCGATCAGCCACTCGCCGTCGCGCCGGGCGCCGGGCTCCCCGCGCCGCTCCCAGCCGAAGCGCTGCGCACCGTCGCGGTAGGCCTTGACGAGATGGCGTGAGGAGAAGGGCAGGCCGCTTGACGGGTCGGTCTCCGGCTCGTTGCGCAGACGCAGCTCGATCGGGTCACAGCCGAGCTCCTCGGCGAGCTCGTCGATCGCCGACTCCAGCGCGAAGCTGCCGACCGACTCGCCCGGGGCACGCATGAACGTGTTGGCGAGCATGTCCATGTCGGCGACGAGCTGCTCGGTCTTCAGCGACGCGGTCGCGTACAGGTGCCGGGCCGGGAACGTGAACTGCTCGGCGAGGCCGTTGAAGGCGGTGATCGCCGAGATCCCGGTGTGGACGAGCGCGGTGAAGTTCCCGTCGTCGTCGGCGCCGATCGCGACTCGCTGCTCGGTGTTCGTGCGTCCGCCGACGAGCCGGTAGACGCCCTCGCGCGACAGCGTGATCCGCACCGGTCGGTCGGCGAGCTTGGCGGCCGCGGCGGCGAGCAGGTGGTGAGACCACATCGTCTTGCCGCCGAACCCACCGCCGACGAACGGGGAGGTGACGTGGACCTGGTCCTCCTCGATTCCGAACACCTGAGCGAACGTCCAGGCGTGCAGCGAGACGCCCTGGCTGGCGTCGTGAACGGTGAGCTCCGGGCCGTCCCAGGCGAGCGTGAGCGCGTGGGGCTCGATCGCGTTGTGGTTGTGGCGCGGCGTCGTGTAGGCGCGATCGACGGAGTGCGGCGCGTCGGCCAGCGCGGCCTCGGCGTCGCCGACCGCGACCTGCACCGGCTGGCCGACGAGGCTGTCGGGGATGCGCGGCTGCGCCTTGGCCTCGGCGAAGCTCCGCGGCGGATGTGACTCATAGGCCACCTCGATCAGTGATGCGGCGTGGTCGGCCTGCTCCTGGGTCTCGGCGAGCACCAGCGCGACCGGCTCCCCGTTCCAGTGGATCGAGTCGTCCTGCATCACCGGCAGGCTGCTGCCGCCCGCCGCCTGCGGCGCGGTCAGGAACAACGGCGGGGGCGCCATCTCCGGAGCGTTGCGGTAGGTCATCACAAGCACGACGCCCGCCGCTGACTCGGCGGCGCTCGTATCGAGCGTCGTGATCTGACCGCGGGCGATCGTGCTGAAGCGCAGCGCCGCGTAGACCATGCCGTCCAGCACGTATTCGGCGGCGAACGTCGCCTCGCCCTGAACCTTCAACGGGCCGTCCAGGCGGGAGACCTGGGCGCCGATCAGGCCGTGCTTGCCGCGGCCGACCGGGTCCTGACCGGAGCTCGGCCACTCGGCGGGGACGACGGGAACCGCGATCGGGCGCTCGCCGGTGCTCATCGACGGGCTCCCTCGGTCAGCTGCGCCAGAACGGCGGTGATCGTGCGCTGGGTCAGTGGCACCTTGAACGCGTTGCCCGAGAGCGGTCGGGCGTCGACGAGCTCGGCGTCCGCCGCAGCGGCGAACGCCTCATCGCTCGCCGGCCCGCCCCGCAGCGCCTGCTCGGCACGCCAGGCGCGCCAGGGCTTGGGCGCGACCCCGCCGAGGGCGAGCCGCACGTCGGCGACCGTGTCACCGTCGAGCTCGATCGCGGCGGCAACCGAGACGAGCGCGAACGCATAGCTCGAGCGGTCGCGCACCTTGCGATAGGTGGACGGCCCGTCAAGCGCCGGCGGCGGAAGCTCGACGGCGGTGATGAGCTCACCGGGTTCCAGCACCGTCTCGCGCTCCGGATGGTCCTCGGGCAGCCGATGCAGGTCGGTCAGCGCCACCGAGCGCTCGCCGTCGGCCCCGCGCAGGTGCACGATCGCGTCCAGCGCGGCAAGGGCGACGCACATGTCGGAGGGGTGGGTGGCCACGCACGCGTCCGAGCTGCCGAGAATCGCGTGGATGCGGTTGAAGCCCTCGATCGCGTCGCAGCCCTGGCCGGGCTCGCGCTTGTTGCAGCGCGACCCATCGTTGTCATAGAAGTAGGTGCACCGAGTGCGCTGCAGGAGGTTGCCGCCGACCGTCGCCATGTTGCGGATCTGCGCCGAGGCGCCGGCGACGATCGCCCGGGTGAGCATCGGGTAGCGACGGCGGACCAGGGGATGCTCGGCGACCGCCGTGTTGCGAGCGGCGGCGCCGATCAGCAGTCCGCCGTCGGCGGTCTCGTCGATCATCCGGGCCAGGCCGGTGACGTCGATCAGCGACGTCGGTCGCTCGACGGTCTCGCGCATCAGGTCGACGAGGTTGGTGCCGCCGCCGAGGTATCGGGCCGCGCGATCGTCGGCTGCCTGCCCCACGGCGTCAGCAGCATCCTGCGCGCGGGCGTAGGTGAGCTCGATCATGACTTCGCCTCCGCGTAGACCTCGGTGATCGCGTCGACGATCCCGTTGTAGGCGCCGCAGCGACAGAGGTTGCCGCTCATCCGCTCGCGCAGCTCGTCGCCGCTGAGCGCGATCTCCGTGGACTCGACGTCGCCGGTGACGTGGCTCGGCACCCCGCGCATCACCTCGTCGGCCATCCCCACCGCGGAGCAGATCTGGCCCGGGGTGCAGTAGCCGCACTGAAACCCGTCGTGGTCGATGAACGCCTGCTGCAGCGGATGCAGTCCACCATCGCGCTCAAGCCCCTCGATCGTCGTCACCTCCCGCCCGTCGTACTGGACCGCGAGCGCCAGGCAGGAGAGGATCCGCTCGCCGTCGACGAGCACCGTGCAGGCTCCGCAGGCACCCTGGTTGCACCCCTTCTTGGTGCCGTGCAGCCCGAGATGCTCCCGGACGAAATCGAGCAGCGAGACGCGCGCGTCCGCAGGCGGCTGCACCGCTGAGCCATTCACCACGATCGACACGACTGATTCTCCTCTCGGCGACGTATCCGGCCCGACCCGATCGGCGGGGCTCCCCCACGCTACTCCCTCAGATCCGGGTCACGTCCGCGTGTGGACGACGGGCACGACGGCGCCGCCCCGGGAGGCGCCGCGACTGTGAATCGGGCCGTCGGTGGCGCGCAGCGGCCGCGCGACCCGTTCCGAGCGGCCGGCGATGATCTCGGCCAGGATCGAGACCGCGGTCTCCTCGGCGGTGCGGCTGCCGATGTCCAGCCCGCACGGCGCATGGACGCGAGCCAGGTCGGCGTCGCTGACCCCGGCGGCCCGCAGCCGCGCCTCGCGGTCGGCGGTGGTACGGCGGCTGCCCAGCGCGCCGATGTAGCCGGCGTCGGTCGCCAGCGCCTCGCGCACGGCCGGCTCGTCGTACTTGGGGTCGTGGCTGAACACCAGGACGGCGTCGCGGGGACCCAGCGTCATGCCCGTCATCAGCTCGGCGGGCCAGCCGACGCGGACCTCGGCGTCAGACGAGAACCGCGGGGAGTGGACGAACCGCTCGCGCGCGTCGCAGATCGTCACGTCGTAGCCGATGCGCGCGGCAAATGGCGCCATCGCGGCCGAGAAGTCGACCGCGCCGAAGATGATCATCCGCGGCGGCCGCGCGTAGGAGCGAATGTGGACGGCGAGATCGTTGCCCAGCGTCGCCCCGTCGCCGCCGAACCGCCGCAGCGTCGTCTTGCCCTCCATCAGCAGACCGGTCGCCTCGCGACCGACGCTGCGGTCCAGCAGCTCTGAGACGCCCAGCGAGCCGGACGCCTGGTCATCGACGATCCCGAGGCGGGCCCCGGCAGACGGGCCGTCGAGCAGCGTCGCGACCGCCGCGGGACGGCCCGCCAGGTGCTCGGCCAGCGCCATGAGCTCGATCTCGCCCGCCGCACCGGCCAGCTCCTGGATGAAGATGTGCACGGTCCCGCCGCACGTCAGACCGACCGTGCCGGCCAGATCGTCGGAGATGCCGTAGGTCAGCACGCCCGCGCCGCGCTCACCCGCGAGGATCGCCTCCGCCTCGGTGACGACCGCCCCCTCCACGCAGCCGCCGGTGATCGACCCTTCGATCTCGCCCCGCTCGCCGATCACCATCATCGCCCCCGGGGGCAGCGGCGCCGAGCCCTCCACCTCGACCAGCAGCGCCTGCACGAACCGACGCCGCTCACGCAGCCAGACGACGGCCGTGGCCTCGGTGGCGCTCGCGGCGTTCAGCGCCGCCATGATGGAACTCGCTCGTTCACTGCTGGGCTCTGATCTGGCAGGACATCGAAGACGCCGTCGCGGTGCCCGAGACGATATCCGTCCGGCATCGACGTCTCGGGGCCGCCTGGGGGCCGGGGCGCCGGTGCCCGCGGACGCCGCTCGTGCAGAGGTCCCCGACGGTGCGGGTGGCTTCCTCGCCGACCAGAGCTGGGTCCGATCGACACGGCGAGCCCGGGCACAAGTGGGGGGTCGGTCGACCGTCGTGAGATGCGACCCCCGGGTTGGCCCGCCGAGCGGGCTCAATCGGGGGTGCATCGAATCCTCGTGAGACGGGACCCCCAGTTTGGTCCGCCCCGCATCGTTCGCCGGTGGACTACTTGGCACGGCGAGGGCAGCGGCGCCGGTGGGCGGCGTGTGGTCAACCGCGGCCGCGACGCTCGCGGCGCTGACGAGATCCGGCTTCGCGAGCCGTAGCCCGGAGCTCAGGCGGCGACGACGGCGGGCTCGCGCAGGCGTGCGCTCGGGGCGGCGACAGCAGCGTGGGGCGCGCCCACGGTCGCCTCGCGGGCGACGATCGCGGGGTCCAGCTGGATGACGGTGTACCCGCCGACGGCGCCGGCGCCGAAGCACGGGGTGAACAGCCGCATCGGCCGGTCGATCACGCCGTCGTGGACCGCGTCGTGGATCGCCAGCGGAATGCTCGCCGAGGAGGTGTTCCCGACCCGTTCGATGTTGAAGTAGAGGCGATCGGCCTCCACCCCGGCCTCGGCCGCCAGCTCGGTGACCATCGACCGATTCGCCTGATGGGGCACGACGAGGTCGACGGCGTCGAGCAGCGACCCGGATCGTCCGTCGGGATGGGGCCGGGACCGGATCTCGTCGGTCATCTGCATCAGATACCGCTGGGCGAGCGCGCGCACCTCGGGGCCATACACCGTGATGTCGTTGTCGAACTCCGGGTTGGGCCAGATGATCGAGTCGACCTCGCTGACCGGGCCGCCGGCCAGGATCTGCAGCAGTTCGATGTCGCTTGACCCCACCTCTCCGGGCGAGATGACCGCCGCCGCGGCCCCGTCGCCGAACAGCATCCGCGACGTCCTGACGTTGCCGATCTTGTCGGAGAACTTCTCGGCCCACACGACCAGGATCGGGCGGCGTGCCTGCTGGAGCAGGTGCACCGCCTGGACGAGGCCGTAGGCAAAGCCCGCGCACGCGGCGACGATGTCGTAGGACCCGTGCGTCTGGTAGATCCCGAGCTGACCCGAGAGCCACGAGGACAACGACGGGATCAGCCTCGTCATGGTGCAGGAGCTGACCACGACCGCCCCCACCTCGGCGGGTTCACGCCCGGCGTGGGCCAGCGCCGCGCGGGCGGCATCCAACGCGATCTCGTCGAGTCCGCGCGCGGTGTAGACCCGCTGCTCGATTCCCGTCTTGCGACGGATCGACTCCGCGCTCATCGGCGACCAGCTGTGCACCGCGTTGCGCACGACATCATCGTTGCTGCAGATCACCTCACCGCGCAGGACGGCGAGCGACTCGATCCGGGGCGCGAGCTCGAAGCGCTCGGGCACGGGAATCGACGGGAACGGTCTGACCGGTCGGTGGGCCTCGGGCGGGGCGCTCGGGCTCTGGATCCGGGTCGGCGTCGACCGGGCGCGGCGGACGAACTCCAGGACGTGGACGTCGCGGGGGGCGTACACGACGACGAAGTCGTCATCGTCGATCTCATCAAGGGTCGCGAGGCTGGCCTGCGCACCGTCCCACGGGTACTCGTTGTGCACCCGCATCGCGAGTCGGCGCAGGGCCTCCAGCTCGGCGACCTCCTCAAAGCAATCCACGAGCTGATCCAGCGCAAAGTGCGGATAGTCCGGGTCGTGCCGGCGCAGCCGGTAGGTGAGAGCCTCCGGCCGCGCCACCATCTCGGCGACCGTCGGCTCGATCGGCGAGAGCTCGGCGCCACTGTGGCGCCGCTCCTGCAAGCTGCGGAACAGGATGTCGAAGATCCGCTGCTCGGCGGCTTGGTCCCAGGCGGGCGGAAGCTGGGCATAGGCCTGCGCCACCGCGGCGGCGGTGCGGCCGCGGTCGCGCCACGGCGTGGCGACGGGCAGGAACAGGTCGTCGCGTCTGCGGGGCACGTCGCGCCAGCGCATCGGGCGCTTGACGTACATCGTCATCGAGTAGCGGCTTGCCCACACGAGGTTCAGGGCGACGTCACGCAGCAGGTCATACCGGGCGCCGTACCGCCCCCCCTGGATCCGCCGGACGAGCTCGTCCCCGCTCGGTGCCTTGGCGGTGAAGTCGCGCTCGATCACCGCCTCCAGCTGATCGAGGTGCCTCAGCTCGGAGAAGTCCAGGCCGGCCGAGAAGCTCGAGGGAAAGACCATCCGCCCATGACGGTTGATCACGAAATCCTTCATCGACGCTGCCCCCTATTACTCACAAAACCATCGTAATGCTGATATGGGCAAACGGGAAGGGGGTCTCGGCCAGTCGGTATGCAATTCGGACGCCGCCCGGGCGGTTTTTCAGCCATCCTCCCCGCGGTGGCGGGATTTGACCAGCTGATCACCACGCCCGCGGCCCACGACGCGCTGAACGTGCTGCGGTCGGCCACCGGTCAGGAGGACGGCCCGATGGAGCGCCACTGCGTGCGCGTGCACCACATCGCCCTGAAGCTCGGCGAGCGTCGACGCTGGGCGCTGGACCGCGAGGTTGTCCTCGTCGCCGCGATCCTGCACGACGTCGGCCTGTACCCGGGCGCCTCACGCGGCGGCGTCTACACCGCGGACGGCGCCCGGCTCGCCCGGGAGCTGCTGCACCGCCACGGCTGGAGCGCGGACCGTGTCGACCAATGCGCCCAGGCGATCGACTGCCATCACGACGTGCGCCGCCAGCTCCGGCGAGGCGCCGCCGTCGAGGCGCTGCGGCTGGCGGATCTGATCGACCTCGGCGGCGGCGTGATCACCTGCGGGCTTGACCGGCGCTGGCTGCGCGGGTTGGCGCGGGCGGTGCCGCGACAGGGTCTCGCGCGCGAGCTGGCGCGAGAGGTCGGCCGCGCGCTTCGCCACCGTCCGCTGACGCTCCCGGCGATCTTCCGGCGCCCGTCGCGCTCCGTCACCAGCCGGCCGGTCAGTTGAGCCGGGCCTGCAGCGCGCGCAGCTCGGTGGCCATGACGTCGCGGTGAGCGCCGCCCGCGGGGAGCATGAGCCGCATCTGGGCGGCGCGGATCGCCCGCCCGAGGTCGCCGCGGCGCTCATAGCTGGCCACCAGGTTGTTGAGCATCCGCCACGCGATCTCGTGGGCGTGCCAGGGCCGCACCGACGTCTCTGGCGCGAGCGCGGGCGCGTCGAGCGCCACGCCGCCGCCGAAGGGGTCGATCAACACCGGAGGGTCTGAGCCGAAGTGTCCGACGACGAAGTGTCCGGGCAGCCCCACGCCGGCCAGCGGGATGTTCGCGCGGCGAGCGACCTCGACGTAGACGACCGACAGCAGGATCGGCAGGCCGCGTCGTCGCGACAGCACGATGTCGAGCATCGAGTTGTCGGGGTCGTCATAGCGCTCACGGTCCCCCGCGAACCCGTGCTCCCCGCCGAGCAGCTGACCGCAGGCGATCGCCATCTCCCGCGGGCTACCATT
The DNA here is from genome assembly GCA_964658375.1 of uncultured Acetobacteraceae bacterium. GTDB lineage: Bacteria > Actinomycetota > Thermoleophilia > Solirubrobacterales > Solirubrobacteraceae > Palsa-465. Next base: position 10,137 of record CAZZYU010000002.1, read on the forward strand.
GCTCGCGTCGGCGGTCTCCGCGAGCGCCTCGCCGAGCTCCTTGCCGAGCTCGTCGAGCATCGCGATCGCGGCATCGGCATCGACGGCGCGGAACTCGGCGGCCATGGCGAGGGCCAGGACGTCGATCGCCGGACCCGGGTCTGAGGCGAGCTCCGCGAAGGGTGCCAGTCGCGCCACGATCACCATCCTACGCTCAGACAGAGCGGCGTTCTCCGAGCGGATTAGGGCAACCTAATTAGGCACCCCTAATCTGTGGTACGCTGGCCCGCGACCGGCCCCTGACCCGTGTTGGACCTCGACTGAAAGGGCAGCATCAGTGCCTCAGCCAGCAGAAGCCGCAGCGTCCCAGTCGCGGGGCCGCTCCCGCCGCGAGTCGACCTACTTCTACCTCTGGACCGCGCTGGTGCTCGCCGCGGCCGTGGTCATCGTCGTGGTCAGCTGGCACGCCAAGGGTGGCACCTCGGATCCGACGGATGTGGCCGCGGGACATCGGCTGGGGCGCACGACGGTCGTGATCAACAGCGCGATTCTCGTGCTCCGTGAGGGGTTGGAGACGATTCTCGTGCTCGCGGCGGTGATGGCGAGCTTCCTGGGCGGCAACCGGGTCTACCGCAAGCCGGTGGCGGCCGGGGGCGCCGCGGCGATCGCGGCGGGAATCGGAACCTGGTTTCTCGTCGTGTGGTTCATCGGGCAGCTGGGCAACGGCGGCCTGACCGCGCAGGCCGCGACCGGCATCCCGTCGCTGATCGTGCTGCTGGTCGTCATGAACTGGTTCTTTCACAAGGTCTACTGGACCGGGTGGATCTCCCACCATCACAAGCGCCGCCGCGGCCTGCTCTCCGGCGACGGCATGGTCAACCAGCGGCGGATGCTGCTCGGGCTCGCGCTGCTGGGGTTCACCTCGGTGTACCGCGAGTGCTTCGAGGTCGTCATCTTCCTGCAGAACCTGCGTCAGATCTACGGCGCCGACGTCGTCCTGGAGGGCGTGGTCATCGGCTGCCTGTTCACCGCCGCCGGCGGGGTGCTCACCTTCAGCCTGCACGCCAAGCTTCCCTACCGCAAGCTGCTGATCATCACCGGCGTCATGCTGCTGGTCGTGCTCATCGTCTCCGTCGGTGAGGAGGTCAACGAGATGCAGCTCGCCGGCTGGATCGGCTACGGCCCGATCAGCTGGCTGCACCTGCCCGGTTGGACGGGCACCTGGTTCTCGCTGTTCAACGACTGGCCCACGTTCCTCGGGCAGTTCATCGCCTTCGTCGTCGTCGTCGGCTCCTATGTCGGCGCGCAGTACATGCGCGTGTGGCGGCCCCGTCGCCGCGGCCAGCGGGCCGCGCAGCGGGCACAGCGGGTCCCCGATCAGCCCGCCGACATCGCCGTCAGCGGCCACGCCTTCATGGGCGAGCTGGCCGCAACCTGACACGCGGTTGCGTCGGTGCCCCATCCATGGGGCAACCCGGGCTTGAAGGCGGTTGCCTGAAGCGGTTCAATGAACCGTCATGACCGAGGACCTGATCATCGTCGGCGGCGGGGTGATGGGCCTGTTCTGCGCCTATCACGCGTCGGAGCGCTTCGAACGGATCGTGATCCTCGAGCGGGGGCGGATCGGTGATCCGATGACCGCGTCGTTCGGGAGGACGCGCTCCTACCGCTGCGACTACCTGGACCCCACCTACGCGCGGCTGGCTCGGGAGGCGCTGCGGCTGTGGGACGAGTTCGAGCAGGCCACCGAGACCGACGCGCTCGTGCGCTGCGGCTGCATGAACATCGCCAAGCGCTCGGTCACCCCCAACCTCGAGACCACCTACGCCGATCTCAGCCACCGCATCCTGCAGGGCCTGGGACTCCCGACCGCGGCCTACGACGATGACCAGCTGCGCGCCCGCTTCCCGATCCTCGACGCCGATCTGGGCCGCCTGGACGTCGACGGCGGGCTGGTCGACCTGAGGGCGGTCACCGCCGCCCTGCAGACCGTGCTGGCCCGGCGCGGCGTGCAGATCGTGGAGGGCGTGGACGTGCGCGGCATCCGGCGCGACGCCGCCGAGATGATCCACGTCGAGACCGACTCGGGGCAACGGACGGCGCGCTCGCTCGTCGTCTGCGCCGGCCACGGGACCAACGACGTGCTGGCGCTGATGGACGGCGCCCGCCTGCGGGTGCCGATCACGCGCGATCGCCCGATCGAAGCCCGCTACTACCACCCGCCGGCCGCGCTCCGCGATCAGTTCACCGCCCCCGCGATGCCGGTGCTCGCCTACCTCGACGCCGGGATCTACTGCCACCCGATCGTCGACGGCGTGATCGACGCGGTCAAGATCGGCTACTACCACCCGCCCGACCTGCCCCGGTCGACGACCGTCATCGACAGCGTCGCCACGTTCGTGGAGCAGTGTCTGCCGGGGCTGCGCGACGCGGACTCCGAGCCGGTCGCCGACACCGACGGGTGCGACTACGACCTCGTCGCCGATGACGACTTCGTGCTGGGGGCGGTACCGGGCTTCCCCGGCGCCCACGTCGGCGTCGGCTGGCGCGGCACCGGGTACAAGTTCTCGCCGTGGGTGGGACGGGTCCTCTCCGAGCTCGCGCTGCAGCAGGGCACCGTCTATGACATCGGCCGCTTTGACCCGGCCCGGTTTGACCGAGGAGGCTCAGATGACGCACCGATCGCCGCGGACGCTGGCGCAGCGGCTGTCTGAGGGGACCGTCCTCGGCGCCGAGGGCTACGTGTTCGAGCTCGAGCGCCGCGGCCACGTCCAGGCCGGGCCGTTCGTGCCCGAGGTCATCCTCGACGCGCCGGAGGCGGTGCTCGGACTGCACCGTGAGTTCCTGCGCGCCGGCGCCGACGTGATGGTCGCGCTCACCTACTACGCCCACCGCGAGAAGCTCCGCGTGATCGGCCGCGACGGCGATCTGGAGGAGATGAACCGGACCGCGGTGCGGATGGCCAACGCGGTCGCGGCCGAGGGCGACGCGCTGGTCGCGGCCAACATCTGCAACACCTGGTCCTATGACCCGCGCGAGCCGGAGCGCACGGGCGCGCTCGTGCGCGCCCAGTACGAGGAGCAGCTGGGCTGGGCCGTGGAGGAAGGCGTCGACTTCGTCATCCACGAGACCAACGACTTCCTCGGCGAGGCGCTGATCGGACTGGAGGTCTGCCACGAGCTCGGCCTGCCGGCGATGGTCACCTTCGCCAGCGTCCAGCCGCAGCACACCTACGACGGCGTCCCCTACGTGGAGGCGTGCCGGCGCGTCGCCGACGCCGGCGCCGCGATCGTCGGGCTCAACTGCAGTCGTGGCCCGGTGACGATGCGCCCGCTGCTGAGCGAGATCCAGGCGGCGGTCGACTGCGCGGTGGCCGCCCAGCCGGTTCCGTTCCACACCACCGGGGAGACGCCGGCGTTTGAGTCACTGCAGACCGGCGACGGCCAGCGCGCCTTCCCGGTCGCGCTGGAGAGCTTTGCCTGCACCCGCTTTGAGATGGCCGACTTCGCCCGGTGGGCGCAGGCGACGGGGATCGAGTACGTCGGCATCTGCTGCGGAGGGGGACCGCACCACGTCCGCGCGATGGCCGAGGCGCTGGGCCGGGAGGCTCCCGCCAGCCGGTACTCGCCGGCGATCGAGCTGCATCCGGTGCTCGGCACGGTCGGCGCCTCCGCGCACGACGAGATGGGCGACTGGACGGTCGTGTGAGGCGCGCGCGGCCCCGTTGACGCCCGGTCAGCTCGGGCGCGGGTCGGCGGTGCTCGTCGCGTGGCGGATCGCCAGCTCCAGCACCTCGACGCCGATCAGCCGCTCGAACATCCCCAGCAGCGCCCACAGCGATCGCACCGCGATCCTCGCCTTGAAGTCGACCGTCGCCACGCGCACATCGCTGACCAGCCGCGATCGCCGGTCACCGTCGGGCTCGACCCAGTGGGCGAACAGCACGCGCACAGTGCCCGGCTGCCTCCAGTTATGGAAATCATCGGCGCCGTCGAGGTGCGGATAGTCGCGCGACAGCGTCCAGATGCGTCCGCACATCCCCGACACCGAGCGGTGCTCCCCCTCCTCGAGCACGGTGAACGGATCCTGGGCCAGCACGCTGCGAAACGTCTGCTGGGGCTCGATGCCCGGCAGCCGCCACTGGACCAGCCGCCCGACGGTCGCCGTCTCGTCGAGCCGCACCGCGGACGCGGCGTCCCACAGGCGCTGCGGGCTGACCGGGGCCGTGCGGCTGTGGCGGACGTTGATCGCCGGCGAGGACAGCCACGTATCGAGCTCGTCCTCGGTCATACGCGGCTGAGGGCGACCGCGACGCAGAGCAGGACGCAGAACAGCAGGTGCAGCTGCGCGGTCAACGGCGTGAACGTCTCGGGGCTCAGGTCGCCCGGTGTCCGCGCGGTCCGCGCCTGACGCCAGCGCGCGGCGGCCAGCGGCGTGAGCGCGAGCGGCAGCAGGATCCACGCGTCAAACAGACCGGTGAGCCACAGCGCGACCGGGACGACCATCGCCAGCGCCAGCATCGCCAGGTAGAGGTTGCGCGCGCGGGTGAAGCCGATGCGGACCGCCAGCGTCGCGACCCCGGCGGCCCGATCGGTCTCGATGTCAGACAGGTTGTTCGCGGCGAGCACGCACGCGATCAGCAGCCCCGGCGCCAGGCCGACCCAGAACGCGGTGGCCGCGAACGCATCGCCGGTGATCGCGGTGTAGGCGCCCTGCGTCAGCAGCGGTCCCATCAGCAGCACGATCACCGGGTCCCCCAGACCGATGTACTTGTACGGCTTGGGGCCGACGGTGTACAGGGCCCCGCCGAGGATTCCGATGACGCCGATCACCAGCAGCGCCGGACCCTGGATCACGCAGATCACGATGCCGAGCGCGAACGCTCCCGCAAACAGGGCGGCGTACTCGCGGCGACCCTGGCTGACGGTGAGCAGGCCCGCGGTGAAGACCCGCGAGTTCTGGACCTTGTCGGGCGGATCGACGCCCCGGGCGAAGTCCTCCACCTCGTTGCTGACGTCGGTCGCGGCGTGCAGGAGCAGCAGCGCGATCAGCGCCACCGGCAGCAGCCACCAGCGCGGATGCGCCGAGCCGATCGCCACCAGGGCGCCCGCCAGGCCGGGGATGACGGAGGTGAGCAGGTACAGCGGTCGCGTGGCGCGGATGCTCAGCGTCAGCCGACTGGGCACCGGCAGCGCCAGCGGGGTCACGGGTCGGCCGATGGGTGCTCCTGCGGGCATGCTTCTCCTCAGACGCGGTGTCGACGTGCAGCTGCTCTGCGATCGCGGCAGAGAATGCACGATCGAATGATGATCGGGCAAGCTGATGGGATGCGACACCACTATCGCGCCTCCGGCGCCGACCTGCCGTTCACCGATCCCCGGCGGGCTCACGGAGTCGCCATGGAGGGCTACTTCTGGCGGCTCAGCGACGGGCGATCGGGGCGGGTCGTCGTGGCCCTGTGCGGCGTGTGCACCACGTCTGACGGTGTCTGGGCGACGGTCGCGCTCGCCGCCCACCCCGGGGGGTTTCTCCGCTGGGCCGACGTGGCGGTCGCGCGAGCCGACGCCGACCGGCTCGGCGTGCGGGTCGGCGACGGGGTGCTGACCGCCGACGCGGACGGGCTGACGGTCGATCTCGGGCCCGACGCCCGGCTTGACGTGCGCTTCGCGCAGCGGCGCGACTGGCCGCGGCGCGGCCTCGGAGGACTGGGAGCCGCGCACCTCGTGCCCGGCCTGGGGCAGTACTGGCACCCGCATCTGCTCGGGGCGCGCGTGGGCGGCCGGGCGACCGTCGGCGACGTGACGCTGGCGCTCGATGGCTGGGACGCCTACGCCGAGAAGAACTGGGGCCGGGGAGGCTTCCCCGATCGGTGGTGGTGGGGACAGGCGCAGGGGTTTGAGCGCCGCGACGTGTGCGTCGCGTTCGCCGGCGGCGACTTGCGTATCGGGCCGGCGACCGTCGAGGCGACCGGCCTCGTCGTCGCGCTGGGCTCAGACCTGGTTCGGCTGGGCAACCCGCTGCTCGCACCGGTCCACGCCCGCGCCGACGGTGAGCGCTGGACGCTGCGCGCCCGGGGGCCGGTGTGGAGCGTCGAGCTGGACGGCCGCGGCCGTCGCGGCGACGCGCACCTGCTGCCCGTCCCGCTGCCTGACCGCCGCCACAGCATCCTGGCGGCCCACGAGCATCTGGGGGCCGAGCTGCGGATGGTCGTCCGCCGCCGCGGCGCGGTCGTGTTCGCCGGCGAGTCCCGGCTGGCCGGACTCGAGGTGGGCACGCGGCCCGACGGCGAGCCCCCTACGCGGCCGGGATGACGAACTCCCGGGCGCGGGCGGCGCTGGTCAGCAGCAGCCCGAGGAACCGGTCGAGCATCTCGGCGTCGAGTGACTGCTGCGGGATCTCGCCGCACACGAGCACCTCGCCGGCGCGGTTCTGGGCAAAGCAGACCAGCGGCGCCTGCTGGTTCCAGTACAGCAGCTGGCCCGGCTCGATCAGGCCCGGCGGCAGGACCGCGGCGCGGGCACGCAACAGGACGCCGCGGAGCACGAGCTCGACCTCGAGCACGTAGCCGGCGGCATCGAGCACGAGCTGCCACTCCCCCGGTCCGGTCTCGGAGGCCCGGGCCTCGAGCGTGGACAGATACGCGGCGATCCGCTCGGCTGCCTCCATCAAAAGGAGCATAGGAGCGATACTCAGCCGCGTGCCCGATCGCAACGTCCTCGGCGGTGAGCTTGAGCCCTGCGGCAGCGACCCGATCACCGGCTTCTTCCGCGACGGGTGCTGCCGGACCGCGCCGGAGGACGTCGGCAGTCACACGATCTGCGCGGTGGTGACCGCGGAGTTCCTGGAGCACCAGCGGCGCATCGGCAACGACCTGCAGACGCCGATGCCGCTGTACGGGTTCCCGGGCCTGGTCCCCGGCGACCGCTGGTGCGTGACCGCGGTCAACTGGCTGCGCGCCCACGTCGACGGCGCCGCCGCGTTCGTGGTGCTCGCCTCCACCCACGAGCGGGCGCTGGACGTCGTTCCGCTGGAGGCGCTGCGCGAGCACGCCGTCGACGTGCCCGAGGATCCGGGCGCGCTGCACGACTGAAAAACCCGACGCCGCGCTCTGTGGTTGACGATCAGATCTAGTGTCCCGATCGACACATTCGGTGGCACGAATTTTCCAATCGCGACACTAGCCTGTGGCGATGGCCCGCCGGCGCGCCGTCCCCACGATCGTCGGCCGGCTCGGTGAGCTGACCGTCGAGACCGATCCCGGGCGGCCGACCGGGCGTCTGCTGCGCGAGGGCGGCATGGACATCTCCTACGTCGACCTCGCCGACGCGACCCACCTGGAGTTCGCCTACCTGCGCTGGTCGCGGACCGTGCTGCGAGCCGCCCGCGCCCGCCGGGTCGTGCACGTCGGCGGCGCCGCCTGCGCGCTGGCGCGGGCGCTGGCCGCCGAGTGGCCCGACGGACGCCAGGAGGTCTGCGAGCTCGATGCCGGCGTGCTCGAGCTCGCCCGCTCCCACATGGGGCTGCGGCGCGCTCCGGGGCTGCACGTCCGCCACGCCGACGGCCGCGGGTTCCTGACCCGGCAGCGGGATGCAAGCTGGGATGCCGTCGTCATCGACGCCTTCCTCGGCGCGCGGGTGCCCCGTCGGCTGGTGACCGCGCAGGCGCTGGGCGATGTCGCGCGCGTCGCGCCGCTGGCGCTGATCAACGTCGTCGATGACCGCGCCCAGCGAGAGGTCCACGTCGTCGCGGCGGGCCTGGCAGACGCCTATGCCGACGTGTGGGCGCTCGGGGACCGGGTCGGCAACGTGATCCTCGTCGGCGCTGCGACGCCGCTGCGCCGGGAGCCGATCGCCGCCGCCGCGGCGGCCGACCCCACCCCCGCCCGGGTCACCGACCCCGACGCGTTGGCGGTGCTGATCGCCGGAACGCCGGCGCTGCGCGACTGAAGAAACGCCCTCGCTCGCGGGTCAGCGGGGCATGCGGCGGGGGCGCCGCGCCGCCGCTCGTGCCGGCCTCCAGAATGCGGCGGCGATCGACGGTCACCGGATCGGGCCCCGGGCGCCCCAGATACCAGCCCTGGCCGAGGTCGGCGCCCGCGGCGCGCACCGCCGCCAGATCCTCCTCGGTCTCGATTCCCTCCGCGACCACCCGGACGCCCAGCTCGTGGGCGTAGTCGATCAGCGCGCCGACCAGCCGCCGGCGCGCGGGATGGGCGCCGAGGCCGGTCACGAGCTCGCGGTCGATCTTGACGACATCCGGGCGCAGGGCGTCGAGGTAGGACAGGCTCGAGTGACCGGCGCCCAGGTCATCCAGGGCGACCATCGCGCCCTGCCGGCGGTACTCGTCCAGGATGCGCTGGAGGAACTCCAGATCCGGGAACTGCTCGGTCTCCACCACCTCAAAGCAGATCCGCTCCATCGACAGCCCCAGCCGACGCGCGATCGCCCACGTCGTGCGCAGGCAGACCGCCGGGTCATAGATCGCCGTGGGGGTGAAGTTGACGAACAGCACCTGGTCGGCGCCGATCCGCGGCATCGCCTGCTCCAGTGAGATCGTGCGGCCCAGCAGGTCCATCGTGAACAGCGCGCCGTGGGCGCGGGCGGCCTGGACGATCTCACCGCCGTTGAGCTCTGCGCCGGCGATTCGGCCGCGGAGCAACGACTCATACCCGTAGGTCGCCCCGTCGGCCATCGACACGATCGGCTGCAGGACCGGGTACAGGTCAGAACCGTTGAGCAGCTCGGGCAGCCACGGCGTGCGCGCGCGGGTGAGCACCTCCTGGGCGGGCAGGGTGATCTGGAGCTCGGCGCCGGTCAGCGGCGCGGCGAGCAGCGCGGCGCGCTCGGAGAAGGTCAGCTGCGACAGGATCTCGGCCAGCCGGTCCACCCACCCGGGTCCCTCCAGGCGCAACCCGTCGGCCTCCTCGAGCAGGACTCCGACCTTCGTGCGGACGTGCAGGCGCTCGGCGACGAGCACCACCCCGTCGGCGTACTCGGTCGGCTTGACCGAGCGACAATCACACGCGTGCCCGGCGCACGTGGCAGAGGTCATGCCCACCTATCGTCATGACCCGCCGGGACTGAGAGGGGATTGGACGATTAGCCGATGTGGCGGTCCACCTGCCCGCGCCGCGTGACCTCACGCAGGATCTCGGCGCGCTGATCCGCCGACGAGGCCCCCCACGCCGCCACCTCGTCCAGCGTGCGCAGGCACCCGTGACACCAGCCGGTCGACTCGTCGATCACGCAGATCCCGATGCACGGGGACTCCACCTGGCGGCGCCGGGCCTCATCACCACCGCCGCTCATCGCAGGGCTCCCACGCCGGCGTCGGCGTAGCGCCCGAGGTAGCCCAGACCGGCGATCGCCCGGCTGCCGTACCAGGACGTCATCTCGCCGTCGATCAGCGACGCCCGCACCCCGGGCATCAGCGCCCCGATCTCCTCCAGATGACGCTCGCGGAAGTGAAACGGCTCGGAGGAGAGCAGCACGCGATCCACGGTGCCCGCGTAGCGACGCAGATCGACCTCGGGATAGCGCTCGTCGGTGTGACGGGGCAGCGTGTGCCAGTTGACGAGCGCCAGCGTCCGCGCGATGTAGGTCTGGGGCGCCACGGTCATCCACGGGTCACGCCAGATCAGGTACAGGACGTCCTGGCGGGGCCGGCGGGGTCCGGCCAGCGCCTCCCGGGCCGCGTCAAAGCGGGCGCACAGGGCGTCGGCTTCCCCGGCGCGGTCAAAGATGGCGCCGAGCAGGCGAAACAGGTGGAGGTTGTCGGCGGGCGCCTCGGGGTGGGTGACGATCACGTGGGGAACGAACCGCTCCAGCTCCGCCGCGGTCTCGCGCGTGTTCTCGTCGACGTTGACCACGACGTGGCTGGGGGCGAGCTCGCGGATGCGTTTGAGCTTGACGTCCTTGGTGCCGCCGACCTTGGGGATCTCCCGGACCGTCTCCCACGGGTGCACGCAGAAGCCGGTGCGCCCCACCAGCTGCGCGGCCAGGCCCAGATCACAGAGCAGCTCGGTGATCGATGGCACCAGGCACACGATGCGAGGCTCCTCTGTCGCGGGTTCGTGGACGGTTCCGGCGGCGTCGACGAGCCCACGGGCGGACATCACATGTTGCGACGATACTCGCCGCCGACCGCATACAGCGCACCCGAGATCTGGCCCAGCGACGCGACCTTGACCGCCTCCATCAGCGCCTCGAACACGTTGCCGCGCCGGCGAGCGACGTCCTGCAGCGCCGCGAGCGCCGCCGGGGCGGCGTCGGCGGCCCGCTGCGTGAAGGCGGCGACGTTGGCGATCTGGGCCTGCTTCTCGGCCTCGGTGGAGCGCATCAGCTCAGGCTCGCCGGTCTCTTCTCCACCCCCCTCCCGGGGCAGGAACGTGTTGACGCCGACCAGCGGCAGCGTGCCGTCGTGCTTGAGGCGCTCGTAGTGCAGCGACTCCTCCTGGATCTTGGCGCGCTGGTACATCGTGTCCATCGCGCCGAGCACCCCGCCGCGCTGCGACAGGCGGTCAAACTCCTCGTAGACCGCGGCCTCGACGATGTCGGTGAGCTCCTCGATGATGAATGACCCCTGCAGCGGGTTCTCGCAGACGTTCAGGCCGAGCTCGCGGTTGATGATCAGCTGAATGGCGACCGCGCGCCGGACCGACGCCTCGGAGGGCGTGGTGAGCGCCTCGTCGTAGGCGTTGGTGTGCAGCGAGTTGGCGTTGTCGAAGATCGCGTACAGCGCCTGCAGCGTGGTGCGGATGTCGTTGAAGCTGGTCTCCTGGGCGTGCAGCGAGCGGCCGGAGGTCTGGACGTGGTACTTGAGCATCTGGCTGCGCGGGCTCGCGCCGTAGCGCTCGCGCATCGCCCGCGCCCAGATCCGCCGGGCGACGCGACCGATCACCGCGTACTCGGGATCCATGCCGTTGGAGAAGAAGAACGACAGGTTGGGCGCGAAGGCGTCGATCTCCATGCCCCGGGCCAGGTAGTACTCGACGATCGTGAACCCGTTGGCCAGCGTGAACGCCAGCTGGGTGATCGGGTTGGCCCCCGCCTCGGCGATGTGGTAGCCGCTGATGGAGACGCTGTAGAAGTTGCGCACCGCGTGGTCGACGAAGTACTGCTGGACGTCGCCCATCATCTTCAGCGCGAACTCGGTCGAGAAGATGCAGGTGTTCTGGGCCTGGTCCTCCTTGAGGATGTCGGCCTGCACGGTGCCGCGGACGGTGCGCAGCGTGTGCGCCTTGATCTGGGCGTAGGTGTCGGGGTCCAGGACCTGGTCGCCCGAGACGCCGAGCAGCCCGAGTCCGAGTCCGTCGCTGCCTGCGGGCAGCTCGCCCGCGTAGGCGGGACGGCCGGCGTCGCCGGCGCGCTGCTCCAGCTGCCGCTGGACCGCCTCCCAGCCCCCGGTCTGGCGCAGGTGGCGCTCGACCTGCTGGTCGATCGCCGCGTTGATGAAGCAGGCGAGGATGATCGGCGCCGGCCCGTTGATCGTCATCGACACCGAGGTCTGCGGCGCGCACAGATCAAACCCCGAGTAGAGCTTCTTGGCGTCGTCGAGGGTGGCGACCGACACGCCGGAGTTGCCGACCTTGCCGTAGATGTCCGGACGCCGGGCGGGGTCCTCGCCATAGAGCGTCACCGAGTCAAAGGCGGTCGACAGCCGCACCGCCGGTTGGCCGGAGGCCAGATAGTGAAAGCGGCGGTTGGTGCGCTCCGGGGTGCCCTCCCCGGCGAACATCCGGATCGGGTCCTCGCCCGTGCGCCGGTAGGGGAACACCCCGCCGGTGTAGGGGTAGTGGCCCGGCAGGTTCTCCCGAGCGGCGAAGCGCAGCCGGTCCCCCCAGCCGTCACACCGGGGCGGCGCGAGCTTGGGGATCTGCTGATCAGACAGCGAGCGGCGGTAGTTCTCGCCGGTGATCTCCCGGCCACGCACGGTGTAGCGGAAGGTCTGCGCGGTGACCGACTCGATCTGCTGCGCCCAGCCGCGCAGCAGCCCCAGCGACTCGGTCGACAGCGCGTCCAGGGCCTCGTTGTGGCGGGCGCGCAGCGGCGCCAGGGGGTCGTCTGACTCCACGGCGGACTCCGGATAGCGATCCAGCTCGTCGGGCAGCAGCGGGTCGTCGCACTGCGCGAGGGCGGCGTGGCAGTGCTGGAGCGTCGCGGCGTGGGCGGCCTGGCGCTCGATCTCGGCGTTGATCGCGCGCCCCTGCTCGGCGATCTCGGCGAGGTAGCGGACGCGGCTGGCCGGGATCAGGACGTCGCCCGCGGGCGCGCGGTGCTCGGGCTCGAGCTGGGGATCCCAACGCGCGGCGGTCGCGTCCCCCCCACTGCGCTCCTGCAGCGCGGCGCACAGCGTGACGAACATCCCGGTGAGCCCCGGGTCGTCGAACTGGCTGGCGATCGTCGGATAGACGGGGATCTCGTCGTCGTCGCGCTCGAAGGCGACGTGGTTGCGCCTCCACTGCCGGCGCACGTCGCGCAGCGCGTCCGGCGCGCCGCGCTGGTCGAACTTGTTGATGACGATCATCTCGGCGAGATCGAGCATCTCGATCTTCTCCAGCTGGCTGGCGGCACCGAACTCGCTGGTCATCACGTAGATCGGCAGGTCGACGAGATCGACGATCTCCGAATCGCTCTGGCCGATCCCCGCGGTCTCGACGATGATCAGATCACAGCCCGCGGTGCGCAGGAACGCGAGCGCATCCTCCAGCACGGCGCTGGTGGAGGCGTGGCGGCGGCGGGTGGCCATCGAGCGCATGAAGATCCGCTCGTGGCGCAGGCTGTTGAAGCGGATCCGGTCGCCCAGCAGCGCGCCGCCGGTGCGCCGGCGGGTCGGATCGACGGCGAGCACGGCGATGCGGACGTCGTCGAAGCGCTGCATGAAGCGCGACAGCAGCTCGTCGGTGACCGTCGACTTGCCGGCGCCGCCGGTACCGGTGATGCCGACGACGGGCACGCGGCGCGCGTGCGGGTGCTCGCGCCAGGCGGCGCGCAGCTGCTCCAGCGCCGGGGCGTCGATCACGCCGTCCTCGATCGCCGACAGCATCTCGGCGACCTGGCGGTCGGTCGGCGGCCGGGCCGGGGTCAGCGCCGGCGGCTCGGACGGGCGGCGCCGGGTGACGGTGCGGGCCACCAGGTCGTCGATCATTCCGGTCAACCCGAGCTGCATGCCGTCGGCGGGTTGATAGATGCGCTCCACCCCGTAGCGCTCCAGGTCGGCGACCTCGCGGGAGGTGATCGTGCCCCCGCCGCCGCCGAACACCGCGATGTGGTCGGCGCCGCGCTCGCGCAGCATGTCGATGACGTAGCGGAAGTACTCGGCGTGGCCACCCTGGTAGGAGCTGATCGCGATCCCGTCGACGTCCTCCTGGATGGCGGCGCGCACGACGTCGCTGACCGAGCGATTGTGGCCCAGGTGCACGACCTCGGCGCCGGCGTCCTGGATCAGGCGGCGCATCACGTTGATCGCCGCGTCATGGCCGTCAAACAGCGCCGCGGCGGTGACGAAGCGCAGCGGTGACGCGTCCGTATCGGGCGTCGCGCCGGGGCGGTTGGCGTCGGTCTGCAGGGCCACGGCTCTCCTCTCCACCACGCTACCGGCTGTGGATGAGCACGTCGAGCGGTGGTGGTCGTCGGTCAAAAGTATCCCGCGGGCGACCCGGTAGGGTGACCGCGCATGAGCCCCTCCCCCGCCCTCACCGGCAGCTGCGGCTGCGGCGCGGTCCAGTTTCAGATCGCTGAGCCGCTGGTCGCCGCCGCCTACTGCCACTGCACCCGCTGCCAGAAGCGCACCGGGACCGCGGCCCAGGCCTCGGCCAAGGTCGCGCCCGGCTCGGTGACGATCACCGACGGCGCCGAGCACGTGCGCGACTGGCGCCCCCCGGGCGGCCTGGCCAAGGCCTTCTGCGGGCGCTGCGGCGCTCATCTGTTCGGTCGTGACCCCGACAGCGGCGAGATCCATATCGTGCGGATGGCCGCGATCGACGGCGACCCCGGCGTCGCCCCGGCGGCCCGCCAGTTCGTCGCCTACGCCGCGCCGTGGGAACCGATCCCCGATGACGGCCTGCCCCGCTTCGACGAGGCGATCCCGAATCGGTAGTCAGCGGCGGGAGAGCAGCTCGACGATCTGCCGACCTTCGAGCACCGGCGCCACGAACTTCCCCTGACCGCCGTCGCAGCCCAGCCGCTCAAGCTGCTCGCGCTGGCTGGGGGTCTCGATCCCGGCGCCGATCGCGGCGGCGTCGAGACTATGGGCCAACGCGGTCACCGAGCGGGCGATCGCGTGGTTGCGGGGCTGCTCGATCTCGGCGACCAGCCCGCGGTCGATCTTCAGCGCCCGGACCGGCATCTGGTGCAGCGCGGTCAACGACGAGGAGCCGGTGCCGAAGTTGTCGACGTGAAGCCCGATCCCGTCCTCGATGATCGCCGTCAGGAACGGTTCGCTGCGTTCCAGGGCCATCAGGGTCGGCTCGACGATCTCCAGCCGCAGGCGGTTGGCCGCCACGCCGGCGCCGGCCAGCGCCAGCCGGAGCTGGTCGATGAACCGCACGTCGGACACCTGGCGCGCCGACAGGTTGATCGAGATCCACAGCTCGTCGTCGATGACCCCCTCGTCCTGCCAATCGGCCAGCGACCGCAGCACGGTCCGCATCACGTCCTCGCCCAGGGAGCCGATCAGGCCGGTCTTCTCGGCGATCTCGATGAAGTCGGCCGGATCGCACGGCGACCGGTCAGACGGCCAGCGGGCAAGCGCCTCCAGGCCGATGAGGTGGCCGCTGGCCAGCTCGACGATCGGCTGGTAGTGGACCTCCAGCAGGGAGCGCTCGATCACCTCGCGCAGCTCGTTCTGGCGGGCGAGGCGGTCGCTGACGCGCCGGTGCATGTGCTCGTCAAACAGCGACCAGCCGCCGCGGCCCTCGCGCTTGGCTTCGTACATCGCCAGGTCGGCGGCGCTGATCAGGACCGGAGTGTCGAAGCCCGGCAGGCGCCGCTCGAGCTCGCTGATCAGGTCGGCCGCGCTGAGCCCATCGGCGCTGAGCGCGATCCCGATCGAGGCGACCACCACGAGCTCGTGGCCGTCGATCCGGAACGGCTCCAGCAGCGAGTCCATGATCCGCTCGGCGATGACCGTCGCCTCTGACGGCGCGACGAGCTCCTCGAGCAGCACCGTGAACTCGTCGCCGCCCAGCCGGGCCACGGTGTCGCCGGGGCGCAGCGCCGCACCGATCCGCTTGGCGAAGGCGATCAGCAGCTGATCGCCGACGGCGTGGCTGAGGGTGTCGTTGATCTGCTTGAACCCGTCGAGGTCGAGGAACAGCAGCGCGCAGCCCGCCGCCGAATCGCGCCCGGCGCGCTGCAGCGTCTGCTCGACGCGGTCGATGAACAGCGTGCGGTTGGGCAGGCCGGTGAGCGTGTCGTGCAGGGCCTCGTGCTCCAGACGCTCCTGCACCACGCGCTGATCGGTGACGTCCGACAGCGATCCCGCGATCTTCAGCGGCGTGCCGTCGACGTCACGGGTGGCCAATCCCTGAGTGGCGACCCAGCGCCAGCTGCCGTCGCGATGGCGCATCCGGAACTCGCACTCCAGGGTGGGCGTCTGGCCGGCGAGGTGGGCGTTGATCTCGCTGCGCAGACGCGCCACATCGTCGGGCGCGACGAGATCGAACCACCCCTCCGGCGCGACCTCGGAGGCTTCCTCGGGTCGCCCGAGAATCGCGTTCCAGCGCGGCGAGAGATACAGCTGGTCGGTGCTCAGATCCCAGTCCCAGATCCCGTCCTCAATGGCGCGCGCCGCCATCGCGTGACGCTCGGCCTTCTGGTGGGCGATCGCGTGGCGGATCGCGAGCTCAAGCTCATCGGCGCGCAGACCCTGTTTGGTGAGGAAGTCGGTGGCGCCCAGCGCCTTGGCCTCCAGATCGATGCCGGTCGTCGTCGCGCCGGTGAGCATGATCACCGGTGCGACCGGCCGGGAGGCGAACGCCTCGCGGATCAGCTCCAGGCCGGTGCGCTTGCCCAGCCGGTAGTCGACCAGGTAGACGTCGTGGCCCTGGCGGCGGATCTGAGCCAGTGCCTCGTCGTAGGTCCCCGCCCAGTCGACCGCGACGCGCAGCTGGTGGCGCTCGGCGAGCAGGTCCTGGGTGATCAGGTAGTCATCCTCGTCGTCCTCGACGATGAGCAGTCGGACGGTCTCGGTGTCGGCATCGTCAGAGCGAGCGGGCGCGGGCCCGGGGTTGCTCGGCGCGGGATCGTTGCTCAGCAAGACCTGAAAGTATGCGGGGTCAAGCGGCGCAACCGCGACAGGTGCCGTGCAGCACGATTTCGTGCTCGGAAACCTCCAGCGGCACCCGCTCGGCGGCGCGTCGCACGGCGCGCTCCAGGCCCTCGTCGGTGAACGGCTCCAGGCTGCCGCAGCGATCGCAGACGAGGTGGTGATGATGTCCGTGGCTGCGGCCGACCGGCTCATAGCGGGTGATGCCGTTGCCGATGTCCACGCGCGCGACCAGGTCGACCTCCTCCAGCTCCTCGAGGATCCGGTAGATCGACGCTCGGGAGACCCGCCGGGGACCGGCGGCGAGCCGATCCTCGATCTCAAAGGCCGACAGCGCGCACTGCTGCTCGGCCAGCAGCTCCAGCACCTCATGGCGGGCGCCGCCGCGACGATAGCCCGCGCCCGCGAGCCGATCGGTCGCGCGCGCGGTCCAGTCCCGGGCCTCCTCGCTGACGTGAGCCATCCTGCGGCCGATTCTAGGGTCGCCCGTCGGCGCTCGCCGCCGCCCGGCGCCGGCGCAGCCCGCCGCACAGCCGTCCGGCGGCGTAGCAGACCGCGCTCGTCGTGCCGACGAAGAACCCGACCGGATAGTCGGTCTCATAGGACCCGGCGAGTGCCACGGCGACGGCGACGAGCGCGATCGCCACCGACAGGGCCAGCGTCCGCCCGGGACGGTCGGTGATCGCCCGCGCCGCCGCCGGCGCGCCGATCATCAGGCTGAACACGAGCAGGGTCCCGACGACCGGGACCGTCATCGCGGTCGCCAGGGCGACGATCAGCAGGAAGCCGAGGTCGATCGGGCCTGCGCGCACGCCGCGGGCCTCGCCCACGTCGGCGAGCACCGAGGACAAAAGCAGCGGCCGATACAGCGCGGCCAGCGCCACCAGGCAGACACCCGCCAGGGCGAGCGTCGGCGCCAGCTGCGCGGAGCTGATCCCCAGGACCTCGCCGAACAGCAGCGCGTCGACCTCCGGCGCGTACTCGGAGCTGAGGCTGAGAAACAGTGAGCCGAGCGCGAGCATCATCACCAGGACCAGGGCGGTGGCGACGTCGGGTCGCCCGCGCCGGCCCAGCCAGCCGATGCCCAGCGCCCCCAGCAGCGCGAACCCGGCGAGACCGATCAGGGTGTTGATGCCGATCAGCGCCGCGCCGGCGGCGCCGGCGAACGAGCCGTTGGGCAGCGCGTGGGCGACGAACGCCGAGCCCCGCAGGACGACGAAGAATCCGACGACACCACCGACGACCGCGACGACGACGGCCACGATCCAGGCGTTGACCATGAACCCGGAGAACACCGCCGCCTCAGCCTCCGAGCGTGGCCGGCGGCGCGGCGTCCGCGCCCGGGGTGACCCGGTGCCGACCGCGGGCGCCGAGCGCGCCGCAGATCAGGTAGATGAGGACGATCAGCGAGACGACGAAGAAGCTCACCGGCCACACGGCATGGTGCGGGGACCAGTCATAACTGTCGTAGGCGAGCAGCACGCCGATCCAGGTGGCGGCGATCCCCAGGCCGGCGGCGGTGGCGGCGGCCAGCGCGGGACGGCGGACGAGGCGCAGCGCGGCGGCGGCGGGGCCGATCAGCAGCGCCGTGGAGAGGATCGTGCCGATTGTCAGCGCGCACAGCGCGACCGACAGCGACAGCGCGAGCAGGTAGGCATAGCCGATCACCGCGACCGAGACGCCGCGTGCCGCCGCCAGCTCGGGACTGGTGGATGCCAGCAGCAGCGGCCGCGCGATGATCGCCAGCAGCACGACGACGATCACCGCGAACCCGATCACGAGCGGGATCGTCGAACGGTCGACGGTGAACAGCGAGCCGAACAGGATCGTCACCGCCGCTCCGGTGGTGTCGTGGATCGTCGTCGCCAGATAGAGAAACAGCGCGGCCAGTCCCAGGCCCGCCCCGAGCACGACCCCGGTGGCCAGGTCGCGTCCCCGCCGGCGCTGGATCCCGACCAGCTCCATCAGAGCCGCGGCCGCGACGTTGATGATGAGAAACCCCCACAGCGGCCCGATCCCGACCAGGTAGGCGCCCGAGCCGCCGGTGGTGCCGATGTCGCCGAGCGCCTCGCCGGCGAACGACTGGCCGCGGATGACCGTGAACACGCCCAGCGGCCCCGACACGAGGGCGACCGCGGCGCCGACGATCAGCGCCGTCGCCACCAGGCCACTGGAGAAGAACCCGGGCGCGATCAGCTGGACCGCCGCGGCGCTCACGTGACCACTTCGACGCCGTCGGCCGGCGGCGCCTGGCTTGGGTCTGCGGCGCCCGGGTCCCCGACGCCGGCCACGACGAGCACGCGTCCGTGGATCCGCAGGACGTCGACATGATGGCCGTAGAGGCGGCTGAGCACGTCGCCGCGGATGACCTCGTCGGCGGCGCCGTGGACGGCGTGGCCGCCGGCGAGGTAGACGACCCGGTCCATGACCGGCAGCAGCGGGTTGATCTCGTGGGCGGAGATGAGCACCGCCAGCTGATGCTCTCGCGCCAGCCGGGCGACGAGCGCGACGACCTCCCCCGAGCTGCGCAGGTCGAGGTTGGCCAGCGGCTCGTCGAGCAGCAGCAGCCGCGGCCGGCTGATCAGGGCGTGGGCGATCAGCACCCGCTGCTGCTCGCCGCCCGACAGCTCTCCCACGCGCACGTCGGCAAAGCCGCCGGCCCCGACGGACTCGAGCATCTCCTGCACCCGCGCCCGCCGCTGCGCGGAGGGCAGCGCGAAGCCGAAGCGGTGCCCGTCGATGCCCAGCGCGACCAGATCGCGAGCGCGTAGTGGCGCGTCGGGGTCCAGCGCGAACTTCTGAGGGACGTAGCCGATCTGCGGGTTGCGCCGCGACCGGGGCGCTCCGCCGAGCAGCACCCGGCCCGAGCCCGTCGCCTGCAGACCGAGGATGACCCGGAACAGCGTCGTCTTGCCGGCGCCGTTTGAGCCGATCAGCCCGGTGAACTCCCCGGGCGCGACCGCGAAGTCGATGTCGGCCAGCACCGATCGGCCACCGAGACCGACGCTCACGTCCTGCACGGCGAGCACCGGTTGCGCGCCGGCGCTCATCGGCCCGTGAGCGTCTGCGTCGAGGTCCTGTCGACCACCGCACGCGTCAGCGCGGCCAGCTCGGCCATCATCCAGGACTGGTAGTCATAGCCGGGGGTCGGCATCGTCTCATACACCCCGACGACCGGGATATGGGCGCGGGCGGCGGCCTTGACGAAGCCGTCGGTGACCGAGTCGGTCACCTGCTCGTTGTCGACGAGCACCTGGACGCGGTGCTCGGAGAACAGACCGTCCTGCAGGCTGACTGCCTGAGGCGCGGGGTCGGTGCCGTTCATGATGTCGGCCTGCAGCGAGAACGGGGTCAGATTGCGGACGCCGGCCGCCTGCAGCATGTCATCGCCGACCGGCTCGGTGGTGGCCACGGTCGTCCCGGGATGATCACGGCGAAAGCGCGCCAGCGCGGCCGTCCACGGCTGAAGCGATCGGTCAAAGCGCGCGGCGTTGGCCCGGAAGTAGGCGGCGTGCGCGGGCGCCAGCGTGGTGAGGTCGGAGACCAGGGCCCGGGCCACCGCGGGCATCGTCGTCGGGCTGTACCAGAGGTGCGGGTTGGGCGTGGAGTCAGGCAGCCCCAACAGCGTCTGGACGTCGATCACCCGGCGCGTCGAGCTGTGCGACGCGGCCTCGATCTTGTTCATGAAGCTGTCGTAACCGACCCCGTTCTGGACGACCAGCTTGGCGGCGCTCACCGTCTGCGCGACGCTCGGGCTCGCCTCGTAGGTGTGCGGGTCGGTGTTGGGGTTGCTCTCGACGGCGATCGCATCGACGTAGCGACCGCCGATCTGGGCGATGACGTTGGCGTACTCGTTCTCGGCCCCGACCGCGAGGATCCGCCCGTGGGTGGCGGCCGGGGAGCCGGCGGCGCCGCAGCCGCAGAGCAGGGCGACGGCGGTGAGCATGAGTCCGCCGACCGCGGCGCGACGGCGAGTGGGCGCGGCGACGACGACCCCGCCGGCGGTCAGGCGACGGCGGGTGCGGTGATGAGTGCGGTGGGGGGCCACCCGACCACCCTAGCAATCAGACGAGATTGAGTCTTATTCTTGACCTCCCGGCCAGCCGGCGACCCACGCGACGAGCTCGGGATCGGTCAGGCTGGGCACGGTCACGTCGCCCCCCAGGCGGGTCCCGGGGAGCGTCGGCACCCCGATCGTCCGCAGGCCCGCCGCGCGCGCGGACCGCATGCCGGTGGCCGAATCCTCAAGCGCCAGGCACTCCCCGGGCCGCTGTCCCAGGCGCGCGCAGGCGACGAGGTAGAGCTCGGGGTGCGGCTTGGGCCGCGCGACCTCATCCGCGGCGACGCTGACCGCGAACGTGCCGGCCAGCCCGCCGCGGGCCAGCGCCGCCTCGAGCATCGACCGTGGCGAGTTGCTGGCGACCGCGACCGGGACCCGGGCCGCGACCGCGGCCACGAGCTCCCGGGCGCCGGGCATCGGCCGCGCATCGCGGGCGACGACCTCGTCGACGAGCGCAAGCAGCTCGGCCGCCAGCGCATCGGCAGTCGTGCCGTCGCCGAAGCGGTCGGCGAGCAGCCGGCAGGCATCGGGCACCGAGCAGCCGATCAGCCGGCGCTTGTCGACGTCGGTGAACGGCACCCCGCGCCGGCGACACAGCTCCGTCTCGGCGACCGTCCAGCTCGGCTCGGTGTCGACGAGCAGGCCGTCGCAATCGAACACGACCGCGCGCGGCCGCCACGCTCCGAACACCTGCGTCCCGGTCTACGGGGCGGCCGGCCGGGCGGCCAGGCCAAACGGAGAGCCCTCGGAGTCGCGGCAGATCGCGAAGCGCTCCCCGGGGTGCACGACGCTCCCGCCCAGCTGCGCGACCTGGTCCAGCGCCGCCGTCAGATCGTCGACGGCGAAGTAGGGCAGCGAGAACGAGTCGCCCGGTCCGCGGCCGCGCTCGTGGACGCCGACCGCGACCTCGGAGCCTCCCGACGCCTGCCACCCCTCCCCCTGCTCGCCGGTGCGGACCGACAGCTCGGTGCCGAGCAGTCCCGTCCAGAAGCGGCGCGCCCGCGCCGGATCGTCGGCGGGGAACTCGATCAGCGACGGACGGATCGTCATGGTTGGCTGCTACCCGATTCGGTAGCGCTCCAGCGCCTCGCGCCGCGCCTGCGCGTGATCGACGATCGGCGCCGGATAGTCGGTGCCGATCCGGCAGCCGACCCGCTCCTGGATCTCGCCGGGCATCGTCCAGGGCTCGAACAGGTGGTCAGCGGGGACGGCGGCCAGCTCCGGGACGTAGCGGCGCACGTACTCACCGTCGGGATCGAACTTCCGCATCTGCAGCGTCGGGTTGAAGATCCGCTGAAACGCGGGCGCCGGGTCGACGCCGACCGACGCGATCCACTGCCAGTTGCCGTTGTTGGAGGCCTCGTCGCCGTCGAGCAGCCAGCGCATGAACCACCGTTCGCCCCAGCGCCAGTCGATCCCCAGATCCTTGGTCAGAAATGAGCCGACGATCAGGCGCGCGCGGTTGTGCAGCCACCCCTCCCGGCGCAGCTGGCGCATCCCCGCGTCGACGACCGGAAAGCCGGTCTGGCCCTCACACCACGCCGCAAAGCGCGTCTGCGCGTGACTCCAGCGGATCGTGCCGCGGTACCGGTCCTGGAACTCATGCCGGGCGTTGGCGGGGAAGTGACCGAGGACATGCGCGTAGAAGTCACGCCAGCAGAGCTGGCGGCGAAACGCCTGCGCACCGGCGCGCTGATCCAGCCGCTGCTCGATCTCGCGCGGGGAGACGCAGCCGAAGTGCAGGTAGGGCGACAGCCGGGAGATCGACTCGCCGGTCAGCGTGTCATGCCCGTCGCGGTAGGTCATGACGGGCCCCCGCAGGAAGCCGTTCAGAGCCGCGCGACCCGCCGCCTCACCCCCGGGTGCCGGATCGGAGACCTCCTGGTGCAGGCCGAGGTCGGCCAGCGTGGGCAGCGAGCCGGCCGCGGCGTCGCGCCCCGGTTCCGGCAGCGAGCGCGGCGCCCCGGTCACCTCCCGTCGCGGCTGCCCGAGCCAGTTCTTGTAGAACGGCGTGAAGACCGTGTAGGGCCGACCGGCCCCGGTGCGGACCGGCTCCAGCGCATCGACTGCGAACAGCCCGGGGTGCGCGACCAGCTCCACCTCGACCTCCTCCAGCGCGCGCTTGACCGCCAGCTGGCGGCGGCGGGCAAACGGCGAGACATCGGCGCTCGTGTGCACGACCTCGGCGCCGGTCTCGGTGGCCAGCCTCGCCAGCTCACGCTCGGGCGGTCCATGGCGCACGAACAGCCGGCTCCCGCGGTCGCTCAGCTTCTCGGCGAGCTCGGCCAGGCACTCGAGCATGAACTGCGTGCGCGGTCCCGAGGCGTGGCGACCGGCGAGCAGTCCGTCGTCGAAGCAGAACACCGGGACCATCCGCTCGGCGGCGCGCGCGGCCTCCAGCGCCGGGTGGTCGCGGATGCGCAGGTCCCGCCGCAGCCACAGGATCGCCGTCGTCATGCCGCGGCGAAGATCTGCGCGACCGCGTCGTGTCGGTAGGCGAAGATCCGCTCCAGGTCACGGGCGACCAGCAGCGGATGCGCGAGCTCGCCCAGCACGCCGAACGGCGGCGCGTAATGGACCTCGTCGGAGGTGATCGTGCCCTCGCCGGCGGCGGCGAAGCGATGGCGGTGGTGCCACAGCGCAAACGGTCCGCGCAGCGCGCGGTCGACGAACTGGACGCCCGGTTCCCAGACCTCGATCTGCGAGGTCCAACCCACCGGCACCCCGTGCAGGCGCAGGCGGTAGTCGATCAGCGCGCCGACCGCCATCTGGACCGGCTCGGGGGTGAGCACCTCAAAGCTCAACCACGACGGGGTGATCCGCTCCAGGTTGCGCGCGGCCGCGAAGAACGCAAAGACCTCGTCCAGCGGGCGGTCGAGGTACTGCCGGCGCTCGAGTCGATGGACCGCCACTACGACAGGACGTCACGCAGGGAGGCCTCGATCTCCGCGTGGGCGAATCCGTAGCCAAGCTGGTTCAGACGTTCGGGGATGGCGCGCTGGCCTTCGAGCACCAGCTCGGCCATCTGCCCGTAGAGCAGCTTGATCGCAAAGCCGGGGACCGGCATGACCGCCGGGCGGCCCAGGGCGTGGCCCAGCGCCTTGGACAGCGCGCCGTTGGTGACCGGGGTGGGAGCGGTGAGGTTGACCGCGCCGGTCGCCTCGCCGTCATCGACGCAGCGCAGCAGGCCGCCGACGACGTCGTCGAGGTGGATCCACGGGACGTATTGGCGCCCGCCGGCGACCGGGCCTCCGATCCCGAGCTTGAAGAACGGCAGCATCGTGCCCAGCGCGCCGCCGCTGGAGGAGAGCACGACACCGGTGCGGGTGACGACGACGCGCATGATCGCCTCCGCCGCGCGGGCCTCGGCCTCCCAGGCGATGACGAGCTCAGACAGCCACTCGGTCCCGGGGTCGGCCTGCTCGTTCAGCACGGTGTCGCCGCGGTCGCCGTAGTAGCCGACCGCCGACTGGGAGACGAGCACCGCGGGGCGCTGCGCTTCGGGCGCAGCGGTCAGCGCGGTCACGAGCTGGCGCGTGCTCAGCACGCGCGAGTCGTGGATGCGCTGCTTGGCCTCCGCGGTCCAGCGCTGATTGATCGGCTCGCCGATCAGGTTGATGACGGCGTCGACGCGCAGCGCCTGCGGCGGGGGCGGCGCGGCCGTCGGGTCCGTCCAGGCGTGGACCTCGGCCTCGGGGCCCAGCACCCGCTGGCCGCGCTCGGGATCGCGAGAGAGCGCGACGACCTGGTCGCCACGAGAGCGAACCGCATCGGCTACCGCCAGCCCGATCGTTCCGGTCGCCCCAGTGATCAGAACTCGCATGTCGTCATCTTTCGTCCTGGCTCCTTATTCGCTCTCGGTCACTTCTAACCTAACCGCTTGTTCTACAAACCGCAACGACGTGTACAGTTATATCCATGCCCGCGGTGGTCAATCCGGAGCTGAGCACCGCGCAGCTGGCGGCGCGCACCGGGCTGCCCGCCGGCACGTTGCGGATGTGGGAGAGCCGTCACGGCTTCCCGGTGCCCGCGCGGCTGCCGGGCGGGCACCGTCGCTACTCCGAGCGCGACGTCGAAGCGGTTCTCGAAGTGCTGCGACTGCGCGAGCGGGGCCTGTCGCTGCCGGCGGCCATCGAGCGGGCACGCCGCTCGGAGCCGCCAGGCGACATGTCGGTGTTCGCCGGCCTGCGCCGCCGGCGACCGGAGGTCGCGCCGGCCGTCCTGACCAAGAACGTGGTGCTCGCGATGACGCATGCGATCGAGGACGAGTATCTCGCCCGGGCGACGAAGGGACTGGTGTTCGGCTCCTTCCAGAGCGAGCGCTTCTACCGCGTCGCCGAGCGGCGCTGGCGCGAACTGTCGCGCACCGCCGAGCTCGCGGTCGCCGTCGCCGCCTTCCCGACCGCCAGCGACCCGCCCGACGCGCCCTCCGAGGTCGCGGTGCAGCTGCGCCATCCGGTGGCGCGGGAGTGGACGGTGATCATCGACGCCCCCGGCGCCCGAGCGTGCCTGGCCGCGTGGGAGCAGCCCAGCCAGAACGAGCTGCCCGATCACCAGCGGCGCTTTGAGGTCATGTGGTCATTTGAGCCCGAGGTCGTCCGCACGGCGACCGAGGTCGCCTCCGAGCTGCTGCTCAGCCTCTCCCCGGAGGTCGCCGCGCGGCTGCCCGCGGCCGATGATGACATCGTCAGCGGCGCCGACGAGCTGCACTTCGCCGCCGCGCTGTCGCACCGGATGGTCGGCTATCTCGCCGCGCTGGTCACCCGCGCCGACGCCGCGCCGAGCTGAGCAGCCCGGACTCCCGCGGCCAGCGCGGCGCACGAGGTCACTAGGGTGTGGCGGCGATCGCCGGCGCGCGCCGGGGGCGAGGGACAGGAGAGGCGGATATGAAGCTCGGACTGAACGTCGGCTACTGGGGACTGGGGATGGGCGCCGAGGATCAGCTGGCGGTCGTCCAGGAGGCCGAGCGGCTGGGCTTTGACTCGGTCTGGGCCGCCGAGGCCTACGGCTCGGACGCGGCGACCGTGCTCGGCTGGCTGGCCGCCGGCACGACCACGATCAAGCTCGGCGCGGGGATCTTTCAGATGCCGGCGCGCAGCCCGGCGATGACCGCGATGACGGCGGCCACGATCGACGAGCTCTCGGGCGGGCGGATGCTGCTCGGCATCGGCTCCTCCGGGCCGCAGGTCGCCGAGGGCTGGCACGGCCAGCGGTTCGGCCGCCAGCTGCAGCGCACGCGGGAATACGTGGCCGTCGTCCGGATGGCGCTGGCCCGTGAGCGGGTCGTGTTCGACGGCGAGACGCTGCAGCTGCCCCTGCCCGACGGCCCCGGCAAGCCGCTGAAGCTGACGATCAACCCCGTCCAGGAGCGCATCCCGATCTATCTGGCGGCGATCGGGCCTCGCAACACGGCGCTGGCCGGCGAGATCGCCGACGGCTGGCTGCCGACGTTCTTCTCCCCCGAGCACGTCGGTGCGTTCCGCGAATTGCTGCAGGAGGGCGCCGACCGCGCCGGGCGGTCGCTGGAGGGCTTTGACATCGCGCCGTCGGTCCAGCTCTCGATCTCTGATGACCGCGCCGCGGCGCGCGACCTGATGCGCCCGGGACTGGCGCTCTACGTCGGCGGGATGGGCTCGCGCAAGCAGAACTTCTACAACGCCCTCGTGCAGCGCTACGGCTTCGAGGACGCCGCCCGCGAGGTCCAGGATCTCTACCTGGAGGGCAAGCGCGAGGAGGCGGGCGCCGCGCTGCCCGACGCGCTGATCGACATGGTCACGCTGTGCGGGCCGGCCGACGTCGTGCGCGATCGCATCGCCGCCTTCCGCGAGGCCGGCGTGGGCACGCTGACCGTGTTCCCGATGGCGTTTGATCGCCCCGGGCGGCTCGCTCAGCTGCGCGCCGTCGCCGAGCTGGCCGACTGACGGGGCGGGGTCGGCGGTGCGCTGCTTTCTGGGCGCGTTCGGCGACCCCGGGCACGCGTTCCCGATGCTGGCCCTCGGCGCCGAGCTGGTCACCCGCGGCCACGAGGTGACGCTCGAGACGTGGTCGCGCTGGCGCGAGCCGGTCCTGGCCGGCGGGATGCGGTTCGTGGCCGCGCCCGAGTATCCGGTGTTCCCCACCCGGGAGCGCCCGATGAGCCCGTACGAGGCGGTCGTCGCGGCGGTCACCGACACGCGGCCCGCGCTGGCGGCGGCCGCACCGGACGTCGTCGTCCACGACGTGCTCACGCTCGCCCCCGCGCTCGCCGGCGAGCTGGAGGGGGTTCCGGCGGTGACGCTGATCCCCCACCTGTACCCGGTCGGAGAGCCGGGCCTGGCGCCGTTCGGCCTCGGCGCCCGGCGTCCGCGGACCCGCGCCGGTGAGACGCTGTGGCGGGCGTTTGATCCGGTCGTCGCCCGCGGGCTGGCCCGCGGGCGCGATCAGCTCAACGACACCCGGCGCCGCGTCGGGCTCGCCCCCGTCGACCGGTTGTTCGGGGGCCTCAGCCGCGAGCTGTGCCTGGTGGCGACGTTTCCCCAGCTTGAGTACCCACGGCGCTGGCCTGACCACGTGCACGTCGTCGGCCCGCTGCTGTGGGAGCCCGGCGGCGCCGATGTGAGCGATCCGCCGGGCGAGGATCCGCTCGTGCTGATCGCCACCTCGACCGCCCAGGATCCCGAGAACCGGATGCTGCGCGCTGCACTGGAGGGGCTGGCCGGCGAGCCGGTCCGCGTGCTCGGGGTCTGGAACGGCCGTCCGCTGGAGCCGCCGATCACGATCCCCGCCAACGCCCGCCTGGTCCGCTGGCTGTCCTACGAGCGGGTGATGCCGCGCTGCGCGCTCGTCGTCTGCCACGGCGGCAGCGGGACCCTCGGCCGCGCGCTCGCGTCCTCGTGTCCGGTGCTCGCGGTGCCCCACGCCGGCGACATGCCCGAGAACGCTGCCCGGCTGGTCTGGACCGGCGCCGGCCGGCGGCTGCCGTGGCCGCTGCTGCACCCGCGGACGCTGCGCCACGCGGTGCGCCGGGCGCTTGCCGATCCGGGCCTGGCGAGGCGGGCCGCCGAGCTCGGCGCGTGGGCTCACGCTCATGACGGCCCGGCCCGGGCGGCCGAGCTCGTGGAGGAGCTCGTCAGCCGGCGGATGTCACCGCCGACGCGGGCGCCGGGTGGGCTCGTGCCCAGGCGATGATCCGCTTGGAGTCGTGGATCACCTCGCCGTCGTCGGTCACGAGCGCCGGGACCCAGTACTGGCCGGTCAGCTGCTTGACCTCGCGGCGCGGGGTCAGGTCGTTGAGGCGCCCCGGCAGCAGGCCCAGACCGTAGGTGCGGATGACCTCGGGCTCATAGCCGGCGTCGGTGAGCGCCTGGTGGGCCTCGCCGCACGGGTGGGCGTGCACCGGCTTGCCGGCGGTCCAGGTGCCGTAGCAGACATACAGTTTCATCTGTCGTTCTCAGCCAGCTCCCGGGGTGGGACTCGAACCCACAACCTCTCGATTAACAGTCGAGCGCATCTGCCAATTGAGCTACCCGGGATCGTGCTACTCCGGAGTCGATACGAGTCCGCCCTCGACTTCCGCGTGGCAATTAGAGCATAAGAGTACGCACTTTCGTGCCTCGCCACGAGCCGCCTCGAGCGAACGCGCGAGTCCGGCCTCGCTCAACCCGAAGCTCTTCTCCGTCCGTCGACGGTGATGGAAGTGCAGCGCCCCGACGAACCGGTCATAGCCGCAGATCGCACACCGGCCGCCCGCCTCGGCGATGAGGATCTGCTTGACCTTGCGACGTCGGCGGGTCACGTACTCCTGGCGGCAGGCGAGGCAACGGGAGCGCCCTTGACCATCGAGCCAGAAGCGCGTCTCACCGTGATGGACGCAGGCGCCCGTGAGGACCCCGTCGCCCGCGTCCCTCGCCGTCGTGGCCAGCCGCCGGCGCTGGGTGGCCTGTGTCTCCAGCCCGTACTTGGACAGCCAGTGACGCACCGTCGCGGTGCTGCGGCCCAGTTCGGTGGCGATGCTGCCGATCGACCCTCCGTCCGCCACCAGAGCCTCCAGGCGCTCCTTCTCGATCCCGCCCTTGGCCGCGTACTTCTCCCGGTTGGGAGCCTCGAGCCCGTACTTGCCCATCCAGTAGGAGACCGTCGATGGGTCCCTACCGAAGCGCTTGGCGATCTGCTCGACGCTCACCCCCTGCGCGAGCAACAACCGCAACGAGTCCTCGTCCATGTTCCGTCCGTTCCCTTTCCCGTGCTGACAGAACGTATGTTCGCATGCGCGGCGGACGGAAGACCCTGGCGCAGGTCCGAGGCGGTGACCCGTCTCGGTCGGGTCAGACCGTCGTCTCCAGCCGCGACACGACGGCGCGGTAGGCCTCACGGGCGCGCTCACGCTCGCGGGCGAGCTCGCTGCTCGCCTGACCCTCCACCCGGGCGCGGCGCACCGCGCGTTCCAGGCGCTCGAGGTCGAGCAGCAGCCGGGCGTGCTCCAGGCGGTCGGGGCTGGCGTCGGGGATCCGCCCGGCGAGCTCGACGAGGCCTGACATCGCCCGCGCGAACCGCTCGTCGTCGGCGGGCAGGTCGGCCAGCGGGGTGCGCGTGTGCGCCCGCAGGTGGGCGGCGGCGCGGCGCAGCAGCTCGGAGGTGAGCAGCTGCGCCACCTCGGCGTCGGCCAGCACGGCGGCGCCGGCGTCGGGGACCGCGATGCACAACGCGAGGAACAGGCGCTCGCCGCGCGGCCCGGCCTCCGGCTCGCGTGTGTATTTGACCGCCGCGGCGCCCTCCACCAGCCGGGGCGGGTCGGCCAGCAGGGTGTTCAGGCGCTCGTCGGAGAGCTCGAGCGTCCCGGCGACGCGGCGCACGAGCTGGTCGCGCAGCACGCTGGGCGCCAGTCCGGCGAACGCCGGGGCCAGCTCGGCCAGGGCCCGGTCACGGCCCTCGGCGCTGCGCGTGTCGGCGTGGGTGAGGATCCGCTCGACGTTGAAGGCGACGAACGGCACCGACTCCCCGACCCGGTTGCGCAGGCCCTCCGCGCCCTCGCTGAGCGCGAGGTCGGCGGGATCCGCGCCTTCGGGGAGGACGACGACGCGCAGCTCGATGTGGCGCCCGGCGGCGAGGCGGGCCGCGCGCAGCACGGCCTCCTGGCCGGCGCTGTCGGCGTCGAGGCAGAGCTCCAGGACGGTGACGACCCGCTCGAGCTCGGCGAGCTGCTCGGCGGTGAACGAGGTGCCCATGATCCCGACCGCGTTGCGGATGCCCGCCTGGTGCAGCGCGAGCACGTCGGTGTAGCCCTCGACGAGGATCATGCGGCCGGCCTTCGCCGCATCGGCACGGGCGTGGTCGATTCCGAACAGCACCTCACGCTTGTGGTAGAGGTCGCCGTCGGGCGTGTTCACGTACTTGGGCAGGCGCTGCTCCTCGCGCATGCGCCGCGCTCCGAAGCCGTGCACGCGCCCGCGGGCGTCGGTCGCCGGGAAGATGATCTGCTCGCGGAAGAAGTCATACGCGCCGGCGCGGGATTTCTCCGAGCGGCGGATCAGCCCGACGGCGACCATCTCGTCCTCGGTGTAGCCGGCCCGGCGGGAGCCGGCGAGGATCCGGTCCCAGGCGTTGGGCGCATAGCCGATGCGGAAGCTGCGCAGCGTCTCCTCCTCCAGACCACGGCCGGCGAGGTAGTCACGCGCCGCCTGTGCCTCCCCGGCCTCCCACAGGTACCGGGCGTAGTAGGTGGCGGTGCGTTGCAGGAGCTCAAACAGCCGCTCTCGGCGCCGGCGGGTCTCCGCGTAACGGGGATCCTCGTCGACGACCTCCAGCGCGACCCCGAACCGGGTGGCCAGCGACTCCAGGGCGCCCTTGAAGTCCAGACCCTCGGTCTCCATCACGAAGCGGAAGGCGTCACCGCTCGCCTGGCAGCCGAAGCAGTGATACAGCTTCTCGTCGGGGCTGACGTGAAACGAGCCGGTCCGCTCGTCGTGAAACGGGCAGTTGCCGAAGTAGCTGTTGACCCCGGCCCGGCGCAGCTCGGTGCGCGAGCCGACGAGGCTGACCATGTCGATCGCCTCGAAGACGCGGTCGCGGGAGTCGGTCGCGTAGCGGGTCACGGCGCGACGAACGCGACCGGAACGCTGAGGTCCTCGAAGGCGCGGATGCAGAAGCGGTCGGTCATCCCGGCGATGTAGTCGGTGACGCGGGTGGCGAGCTCGCCCGGGGGGATCGAGTCGGGGATCTCCTCGGGGTGGGCGCAGTAGCGCTGAAACAGCGCCCCGATCACGAGGTGGATCTTGGCGTGCTCGCGCGTGGCCACCGGGCCGAGGTAGACGTGATCGAACATGAACCGTCGCAGCGCCGCCATCGCGCCGCCCACCGCCTCCCCCTGGACGATCTCCTGGGCTCGCGCCGACTCCTCGACGAGGTCGTGGACGAGGGTGTCGATCCGCTGGGGCCCGGTGTCGCCGAGGATCGCGATCGCCTCCGCGGGCAGGTCGGCTGGATCCAGCACGCCGGCCCGGACGGCGTCGTCGATGTCGTGGTTGATGTAGGCGACGCGATCGACCAGGCGCACGATTCGCCCCTCCAGCGTGGCCGGCTGGGCCGCGCGCCCGGAGTGGGTGACGATCCCGTCGCGCACCGGCTCGGTGAGGTTGAGGCCGCGCCCGTCGCGCTCCAGGTGCTCGACGACCCGCAGCGAGTGCTCGTAGTGGCGAAAGCCGCCGCCGAAGCGCCCCCGCAGGCACTGGTCAAGCGCCTCCTCGCCGACATGCCCGAACGGCGAATGGCCGAGGTCGTGGGCCAGCCCGATCGCCTCGGTGAGGTCCTCGTTGAGCGCCAGCGCCCGGGCGACCGTGCGCGAGACCTGGGTCACCTCCAGGGTGTGGGTCAGCCGCGTGCGGTAGTGGTCGCCGATCGGGGCCACGAACACCTGGGTCTTGTACTTCAGGCGCCGGAACGCCTTGCAGTGCACGATCCGGTCGCGGTCGCGCTGAAACGGGGTGCGCAGCCCGCAGTCGGACTCGGGCACGGCGCGGCGGGCCGGGTAGGAGTGGACCGCGAGTGGGGAGAGCTCGGCGCGCTCCCGGGCCTGGATCCGCGCCGGGTAGGCGGCGGCCACCGGCCCCCCGGGGTGCGTGTGAGCTCCGATCGCGGTCGTGTCCGGCACAACCACGATTCTGACAGCGCCGCGGCCGATTCCGGCGAACTGTCACACAGTTGTCACGCTGCCAGCAGCGGTCGCAGGCGCACGCCCGAGTGATGCTCGGTCGTCTCGCCGATCGCGCGCTCGACCTGGCGCAGGATCCGCTCGCTGCCGTCCGGAGCCTGGGCCAGCGGCGAGCCCAGGGCGCCGACGAGGAACCGGTAGGCCTCCTCGTCGAGCGGGAACGAGGCCGCCTCGCAGGCCATGCACACGACGCCGCCGGCGGCACCGGAGAAGCCGCGCAGGTGCTCGGGCTCGCCGCAGACCGCGCAGGCCGCCAGCTGGGGCACGATCCCCGCGGCGAGCAGCAGCTTGAGGCGAAACGCCAGCCCGTTGCCGGGACGGGCGTGCCCCGGGTCGAAGCTGAGCAGCGCCAGCTCGTTGGCGAGCAGATGAAACACCTCGGGGTGGGGATCAGACGTCTCAAACAGCCGGGTCACGGCGTCACAGGCGCGCGCCGCGACGTCGAGCGTGGCGGCGTGGTCACGCAGCCCGGCGTGGGTGGCCACGGTGTCGACCCCGGTCACCGTGAGCAGCTCGCTGCGGCCCTCATGCAGCTGGGCATCGACGCGCAGGAACGGCTCCAGGCGGGCGCCGAAGCGGCTGCGCGAGCGGCGCGCGCCCTTGGCGATCGCGCTCAGGCGGCCGTGCTCGGGCGTGTAGAGATGCAGGATCCGGTCGGCCTCGCCGTAGCGGATCGAGCGCAGCACGATCGCCTCGGTCCTCAGCGGACCCGGCATCTCATGCCCTCCCCCGCCTTGGCTATCCTTTGTGAAGTCATGAAACCGGTCACGGTCTACACCACCGAGCACTGCCCGTTCTGCACGAGCGCCAAGAAGCTGCTGGCCAAGCGGGAGATCGAGTACACCGAGATCAATCTGGCACGCGATCCGGATGGTCGCGCTCAGCTGACGCAGAAGACGGGGATGTACACCTTCCCCCAGATCGTGATCGACGGCGAGTCGATCGGCGGCTTCCAGGAGCTCCTGGCCGCCGATCGCGCCGGGCGTCTGCCCGAGCTGCTCGCCGCCTGACAGAGACGGCGTTACGCCGTCGAGTGCTGATCGCTGTCGCCCAGCGGGCTGTCGTCGTCCTTGTGCGGCGAGAACGGCGTCTTGACATCCGTACTGGAGTCGCCGTTGGTCGGTGAGTCGCCGCGCGTCGTCGCGGTGTCGGGGTGATCGGCCTCGTCGGGGCGCTTCACTTCACCGCGCCATCCGGCGGGCTGTCCGCCGCCGTGCTCGACCATCTCCTTGAATCGCCGCAGATCACCCTGGACGCGCCGGTCGGGGGCTCCGAGCGCGCTGCCGATCTTCTCGACGATGCCCTCGGGGACGAAGTCCATCTGCACCATCACCTTGGTCGTGTCCTCACCGAGGCGATGGAACGTCACGACGCCGGCGTTGTCGGTGCCGTCGACGTTCTTCCAGGCCACCCGCTCGTCGGGCTTCTGCTCGGTCACCTCGGCGTCCCACTCGTGGCGATGGCCGGCGAACTCGGCGACCCAGTGCAGATGGGTCTCGTCGAGCTGACGAACCTCGGTGACGCCCTCCATGAACTCGGGAAACTGCTCGAACTGGGTCCAGTGGTCATAGACGGTGCGCAGCGGGCTGCTCACTTCGATGGACTCTTCGATCGCGGACATGCGGAACTCCTCATTTGTGTCATTCGTATAGAGAGGCGCTACCCGATCTGAAGGGCCTCTCACGCGGGCCGCACCGGGCGCCGCCGCGGGCGCCGCGCCGGGCGGGGGCGCGGCTGGCAGCGTTCACAGACGTAGGTGCCGCGGCCGCCGACGACGAGCTTGCGGATCGGAGTGCCGCAGCGCACGCAGGGCTCCCCCGCGCGCAGGTGCACGAGGAACTGGTCCTGAAATGAGCCGTGGGCGCCGTCGACATGGCGAAAGTCGTCGATCGTCGCTCCCTTGGCCTCGATCCCGGCGGCCAGCGCCGCCTCGATCGCCGCGTGCAGGTCCTGCACCTGGCGGCCGCGCAGCCGGCCGGCGGCACGCAGCGGGTGGATGCCGGCCCGGAACAGGGCCTCGTCGGCGTAGATGTTGCCGACCCCGGCGATCCGTCGCTGATCGAGCACGAAGCTCTTGACCGGGGCCGTGCGACCACGCGCCGCGGTGGCCAGGTAGGCGCTGGTGAAGGCCGCGGTGAGCGGCTCGGGCCCGAGGCGCGCGTCGAGGTAGAGATCACGGGCCGCGGTCCCGTGCAGCAGGTGGCCGGTCCCGAACCGGCGCGGATCGACGGAGAGCAGCCGGTGGCCGTCGTCGAGCGTGAACCGCACGCGCGTATGCAGCGGCGCCACCGGTGGATCGAACAGCAGCGTGCCCGTCATCCGAAGGTGCATGAGCATGAACAGCTCGCCCGAGAGCTCCCAGACCAGGTACTTGCCGGCGCGGCTCAGGCGCTGGATCGTCGTGCCCCGGATCGCGGCCGCCACCTGCTCAGGCGTTGCGGGCTGGGTCCAGCGCGGGTCGAGGATCTCGACCCGGGCCAGCGCGCGGCCCTCCAGATGAGGGGCGAGCTGGCGGCGGATCGTCTCCACCTCAGGCAGCTCGGGCATGCCCGCTATCTATAGCCCGCGGCGCAGCTCAGGTGGTCAGGGCGCTGCCGGACACGCGCGTCAGGCGAGCCCATCCCACGACCAGTGGGGGATCGCCAACCCGTCGGGGACGTCGTCGCGGGATCGCTCATAGCGATTGACCGTCGGCGTGGCCCAGGCGAAGTACTCGTGGAGCACCCGCCGCAGCTCTCCGGTGATGCCGACATCGGCCATCGCCTCGTCGAAGCATGCGATCGCGCGACGGTTCATCTCGTCATGGGGACCGTTGCCGCTGTGCTCTCGCACCACGAACGACTCATCGCCGTAGGCCGCCGAGTAATCCGCGGGCCCGCCCAGCGCCTCACTCCAGTAGGCGGCCAGGCGCTCACTGTGATCGGCGCGGTAGCCGTGTGAGAAGGCGTGGGAGACGACCTCATCGGCCATCACCCGCTCGTGCCAGGCCAGCGCCAGGGCCATCAGCCCCTCACGTTCGCCCGCCGCCTCGTAGACCGAACGCATCGCGTCGGTCAGCCGGACTCGGCGGGCCGGTCGATCTGGGCCCGTGGGTGAGCGTCGAAGTAGACGTCGCGCAGCCGCTCGGTCGTCAGATGGGTGTAGATCTGGGTGGTGCCGATGTCGGCGTGGCCGAGCATCTCCTGCAGCGAGCGCAGGTCACACCCGCCGGCCAGCAGGTGCGTGGCGAAGGTGTGGCGCAGGGTGTGGGGGCTCATCCGCCCCCCGAGGCCCGCAGTGGCGGCGTGGCGCTGGACGATCTTGTACAGGCCCTGGCGCGACAGCCCACCACCGCGCAGGTTGACGAACACCCGCGGCTCATCCCCCAGGCCGACCAGCGGCCGTCGGGCGTGCTGCAGATAGTCGCTGAGCGCGGCGACCGCCGCCGAGCCGACCGGGACCAGGCGCTCCTTGGAGCCCTTGCCGCGGGCGCGCAGGATGCCCGACTCGAGGTCGAGCTCGGAGAGCTCGAGGGTGATCGCCTCCGTGGCGCGCAGCCCGCAGGCATACATCGTCTCCAGCAGCGCCCGGTCGCGCAGCGCGCCCGGCGAGCTGCCTCGCGGCTGGGCCAGCAGCCGGTTGACCTCGTCGCGGGTGAGCACCATCGGCAGCCGCCCGGGGGACCGCGGCGGGCGCAGCTCGGCGGTCGGGTCGTCGTCGCGGATCTGCTCGCGGCGCAGGTGGCGGTAGAAGGAGCGCAGGCAGGCGATCTTGCGCTGCAGCGTCGCCGGGGCGACCGGCGGCCGGCCGTCGCGGCCCACGGCCAGCTCGGAGACGAACGCCGCCAGGTCGACCGGCGTCGCCTGGAGGGGGTCGCGATCACGGCGGCCGAGGAACAACCCGAACTGCTGCAGGTCGGAGCGGTAGGCCTCCAGCGTGTTGCGCGACAAGCCGCGCTCGAGCTCGAGCGTCGCCAGGAAGTCGAGCGTGAGCTCGGTGAGTCGCCGCTGGGCGGCCGGGACGTCGGCGATCGCCATCTGCGTGAGTCTCTTTCGGCGGCGGCCCCTGGCTCTCCTGCTCGGAAGCGATCCGCGGAGCGCCGCGCGTGAGGCTCAGAGCTCGCCGCGCAGGCGAGCCCGGGCGAGCCACAGCAGCGCGATCCCGGTCTTCGCGTCCTCGGCCTCGAGGATCGCGGCGTCGAGGTCGTCCAGCGGCCACGGCACGATCTCGATGCGCTCCTCCTCGTCGGCCGCCGCCTCACCGGAGGTGTCGCTGAGGCCACGGGCCAGGTAGAGCCACACGCGCTCGTCGGTGAAGCCGGGGCTGGAGTAGAAGGCGGCGATCTCGCTCCAGTCGCGGCCCGCCTTGCCGATCTCCTCGTCCAGTTCGCGCTGGGCGGCGGCCAGCGGCGGCTCGCCGGGAACATCGAGCTTGCCGGCCGGGATCTCCAGCGAGGCGGTGAGCCCCGAGACCTCCCGGGGCTGGCGGGTGAGCCAGACGACCTGCTCGTCGACGGCGAGGATCCCGACCGCACCGGGATGCCAGACCTTGTCACGGGCGACGATGGCGCCGTCGCTATGGCGATAGTGGGCGACGCCGGCGGAGACGACGGTGCCCTGCCAGGCCACCTCGGAGCCGATCGGCTCAAAGCCGCTCATCGTCACCGCCCCCCGGCGCCGCGCCGACCAGCTCGACCGCGGACTGCTCGACGATCGCCAGCGCGACATCGAACATGTCATTGAGCGCCTGGACGGTCACCCGCTCATCGGCGGTGTGATTGGCCTGGACGCCGTCGGCCAGGCAGGTGCACGACAGCCCGTCGACCATGAACGAGTTGACGTCGGACGCGCCGCCGGAGGCGATTCGCTCCGGGGTGTAGCCGCAGGCCTGCAGTGCCCGCTCGGCGACCGCCAGCTGGGGCGCCCGCGGCTTGGCGTGGTAGCCCTGGAACATCCGCTGCACCGTGAGATCGAGATCGCATTCGCCCGCGTCGGCGGCATCCTGGAGATGGTCGATCAGCTCGGTGGTCACCGCGCCGGCGCGCTCGTCGTCGAGGCTGCGGACCTCGGCGGTGACCTCACAGTGCTCGGGGACGACGTTGATCGCCGAACCGCCCGTGATCATGCCGACGTTGGCCGTCGTCTGCTCGTCGAGCCGCCCCAGCGGCATCGCGGCGATCGCCCGGGCCGCGGCCTGGATCGCCGAGCGTCCGTCCTCGGGGCGAACCCCGGCGTGCGCGGCTCTGCCGTGCAGACGGCCGATCACCCGGTACAGGGTCGGCGAGGCGACGATCACGCCCCCGATCGGCGTCGCCTGGTCGAACACGAAGCCGAACGCGCTGCGCAGCCGCGAGCTGTCAAACGCCTGGCTGCCGAGCAGCGAGATCTCCTCGCAGATCGTGAACACGAGCTCGATCCCGACCGGGGGCCGCGGGCCGGTGGCGAAGTGCCGGGCGACCTCCAGGAAGATCGCCACCGCCGACTTGTTGTCGGCGCCGAGGATCCCCGGGTTGGTGTTCTCCCAGGCGCCGTCGACGAGCACCGGCTCGACCGGCGCCGCCAGCGGGACGGTGTCCATGTGGGCGCAGAACAGGATCGAGGGACCGTCGGGACCCGCGGCTCCGGGGATCCGCGCCAGCAGGTTGCCCGCGTCGGCGCCCGCCTGGGCGCCGGCGTCGTCCTCGGCGACCTCGACGCCGAGGGCGCGCAGCTGCGCGGCCAGCCAGTCCGCGCACCCGCGCTCGTGCCCCGAGGGACTGGCGATCCGACACAGGGCCGCAAACGTCTCCTGCAGCCGCTCGCGCTCCGCGGGCGTGGCCCGCGTCACGACCGCGAGACGGTGATGTCCTGGGGGGAGCCGGCTCGATCCGGGGGCGCGGACTCGGCCGAGGACGCGGAGCCCTGCACCCGTCCCCCGGCCTCGGCGTAGGCCAGCGCGGCTCCGACGAAGGCACGGAACAGCGGGGCCGGGCGCTCGGGTCGCGACTTGAACTCCGGGTGGTACTGCGAGGCGACGTAGAACGGATGGGCTTCGGCCGGCAGCTCGACGGCCTCGACGAGCCGCTCGTCGGGCGAGGTCCCCGAGCAGATCAGCCCGGCGCCCTCCAGCCGGCGTCGCAGATGGTTGTTGACCTCGTAGCGATGACGGTGGCGCTCATAGACGACGGCCTCCTCGTAGAGGCCACGGATCCGGGTGGCGTCGTGCAGCTTGACCGGGTCGGCGCCGAGCCGCATCGTCCCGCCCATGTCGGCGATCTCCTTCTGCTCGGGCAGCAGGTCGATCACCGGGAACGGCGTCTCGAGGTCCATCTCGGTCGAGTTGGCGCCCTCCATGCCGGCGACGTGTCGCGCGAACTCGCTCACCGCGACGTGCATCCCGAGACAGATGCCGAGGTAGGGGATCCGCCGCTCCCGGGCGATCCGCGCGGCCTGGATCTTGCCCTCCCAGCCACGACCGCCGAATCCGCCGGGGATCAGGATCCCGTCGACCTCGTGCAGCAGCGTGTCGACCTCGGGATCACCGACCGTCTCGGAGTCGATCCACTCCAGCGCCACCTTCGCGTCGTGGTGGATGCCGGCGTGGCGCAGCGCCTCGGCGACCGACAGGTAGGCGTCCTCGAGCTGGACGTACTTGCCGACCAGGGCGATCCGAAGCTCGCGATGGGCCTCGGCGGCGCGGCGGGTGATCGCGTCCCACCCACTGAGGTCCGGTGGCTCGGAGGCGATCCCGAAGTGCTCGGAGAGGATGAACTCGTCGACACCCTGGGCGTTGAAGGCGAGCGGCACCCGGTAGACGTCATCGACGTCGTAGGCCGAGACGACCGCGTCGATCGGCAGCGAGGCGAACAGCGCGATCTTGGAGCGGATGTCGGTCGACAGCTCCGAGGTCGAGCGGCACATCACCATGTCCGGCGCGATCCCGATACGCCGCAGCTCGTTGACGGAGTGCTGGGTCGGCTTGGTCTTGAGCTCGCCCGCGTGACCGATGTAGGGCACGAGCGTGAGATGGATGAACATGCACCGCCGTCGTCCCACGTCGACGGGGAACTGGCGGATCGCCTCCAGGAACGGCAGCGACTCGATGTCGCCGACCGTGCCGCCGATCTCGGTGATCACGAAGTCGGCGTCGGAGGAGTCGGCCATCAGCTTGACGCGCTGCTTGATCTCGTTGGTGATGTGGGGCACCACCTGCACCGTGGCCCCGAGGTAGTCGCCCCGGCGCTCGCGGCGGATCACCGTGTTGTAGATCCCGCCGGCGGTGACGTTGGAGGCGCGGCTCGTGTTGGCCGAGGTGAACCGCTCGTAGTGGCCGAGATCGAGATCGGTCTCGGCCCCGTCCTCGGTGACGAACACCTCGCCGTGCTGATACGGGGACATCGTCCCCGGATCGACATTGATGTAGGGATCGAACTTCTGCAGCTGGACCGAGAAGCCGCGGGACACCAGCAGGCGCCCGATCGAGGCGGCGGCGATGCCCTTGCCGAGCGAAGACACCACTCCGCCCGTGATGAAGATGAAGCGCGTCTCGCCGTGAGCCATCTGGTCAGGTGAGTCTATCGGGGGCTCCGGCGGCTCCCGGGCCGCCTTCCCGGAAATTGGACGTGACGCTCATGCCGCCCGCAGAAGCTCACGGGCATGCTCGCTGGCCGCGGTGTCGTGCTCGGCGGCCCCCATCATCCTCACCAGCTCCTCGACGACGGCGTCGCCGTCCAGGGCGGTGACCGTCGTCGTCGCCGGCGTGACCGTCGCGTCCTTGACGATCGTGAAGTGCGACTCGCCGACCGCCGCCACCTGCGGCAGATGGGTGATGCAGAGGATCTGACGTCCGGCCGCCAGCGCGCGCAGATGCTGCCCGACCGCCCGCGCGGTGTGCCCGCCGACGCCGGCGTCGATCTCGTCGAACACGAGCATCCCGCCGCCGTGGCGGTCGGCGTCCGGCTCGCCGTGGGCGACGCTGAGCAGGGCGAGCATCACCCGCGACAGCTCTCCGCCCGAGGCCACCTCGCGCAGCGGGGCCAGCGCCTCGGTGGACCCGCCGTTGGTCGCGATCTGCATCTCGACGGCGTCGGACCCGCGCGATCCGCACCCGCCCTCGCGCGGGGCCAGCGCGATCTCAAACCGGGCGTCGGCCATCGCCAGCTCGCCGAGCCGGCCGCGCACTTCCCGGGCCAGCCGCGGCGCCGCCTTGGCCCGGGCGCGGCTGCACCGCTCGGCGAGGCGGTCCCGGTCCTCTCGCACCCGGGCCAGCTCCAGCGCCACCGCCTCCAGATCGGATTCGGCGCCGACCAGCTCCGCGCGCCGGGTCGCGCAGCGGGCGGCGTGGGCCAGCACCTCGGTCACGCTGCCCCCGTGCTTGCGCTCCAGGCGGGCGAGCAGGGCCAAGCGCTCCTCGACCTCCTGCAGCCGCGCCGTGGCGTCGGCGTCTCCCTCGCCCGCGAGGCCGAGCAGGTAGGCGTGCAGCTCGGCGCCGAGATCGGCGGCCTCGTACTGCAGCGCGGCCAGCCGCTGCGCGAGCGGCGCGAGCGTGGGGTCGATCGCCGCGGCGGACTGCAGCTGGGCGGCGGCCGAGGCGATCAGCTCGACGGCCCCGGATCCGGTCTCCGCGCTCAGCGACTCGGCGCCCGACGCCGCGGCCCGCGCCAGCTCCTCCTGGTGGCGCAGGCGGTCACGCTCGGCGGCCAGCCGCGCCGGCTCGCCCTCGGTGGGGGCGGCGGCCTCGATCTCGTCGAGCTCGAAGCTGAGCAGATCAAGCTCGCGCTCGCGCGCCCCGGCCAGCTCGCGCAGCCGCGCGGCGCGCTCCTCAAGCTCACGCGTCTGGTCGTGGGCGGCGCGCAGCCGCTCACGCAGCCGCCGCTGGGCCGGCCCGCAGAACGCGTCGAGCAGCTCCAGCTGGGCGGTGGACAGCATCAGCCGCCGGTGCTCGTGCTGGCCGTAGAACGACAGCAGCGGACCGCCGAGCTCCTGCAGGTCGGCCTGAGTGGCGCTGCGACCGCACACGTAGGCGCGCGTGCGCCCGTCGGGCGACACCCGCCGGGCGAGCACCAGCTCCTGCGCGCCCTCGGGGATCCGCTCGTCGCCGATCAGCTCGGCGGGCAGGTCGAACACCCCCTCGACGTAGGCCTCGGCGGCGCCCGGGCGCACGATGCCGCGCCGCGCGCGACCGCCGAGCAGCAGGTCGAGCGCATGGGCCAGCAGCGTCTTGCCCGCGCCGGTCTCGCCGGTGAGCACGTTCAGGCCGGGCCCGAGGCGCAGCTCGGCCCGTTCCATCAGCAGCAGGTTCTCGACGCGCAGCTCGTGCAGCACGTCGCAGGTTCTACCGCTCCCGCCGGACAGAACAGATGTTCGCCCGCCGTCGCGTTGCTACATCGGCGTGGCGAGCCGCCCGAACTTCTCCCGCAGGCGCTGATAGAAGCTCGTCCCCGGGATCTGGGCCAGGGCGCCCTGGTCGGCGACGAACCGGGTCTGCAGCCCCTCCGCGGCCGCCAGCGTGGAGGTCGGGCGCCCGTCGATGCTGACGTCGACCGGCTCCTCGCGCGAGCGGTTGTCGATCGTCACCTCGTCGTCGGGAGCGACGACGAGCGTGCGCGCGGTGACCGAGTGGGGCGCGATGAACGACACGACGTAGCCGTGCACGCCCCAGGCCATCACCGGTCCGCCGTTGGCGAGGTTGTACCCCGTGGAGCCCGCCGGCGTGGCCACCACCAGTCCGTCGCAGCGCACCCGCCCGAACTCGTCGGACCCCACCGAGCAGCCGAGGTCGGCGACCCGGTTGCCCTGCTGGCGGTGAACCGAGACGTCGTTGAACGCCAGCCAGGTCCCGTTGGCGCCCGACGCCTCGATGGCGGGCAGCGACAGCACCTCGAAGTCGCCGTCGAGCGCGCGCAGGGCGCCGATGGCGGCGTCCTCGCGGTCGACGGTGGTCAGGAAGCCCATCTCGCCGAAGTTGAAGCCGAACACCGGGACGCCGGTCCCCGCGTAGGCGCGCAGCGCGCCGAGGACCGTGCCGTCGCCGCCGAGCGCCAGGCAGATGTCGACCGGCGCCCCCGGGGCGGCGTCGCGAATCGCCGCCTGATCGCCGGCGAGCTCGGTGTGCTTGGCGGTCTCCTCCGGGCCGAAGCGCAGCGTCACGCCGCGCTCGCGGGCGAGCGCCACCAGCCGCGCCAGCGCCTCGGTCGTCTCCCCCGGCCGGCGGTGGGTGAGCACCTCGGCCACGCGGATCGGCCTCCGCCCGGCGGCTGCGTGAGTCATCCAGCCGGCTCCACCACGGCCGCCGCCCGCTCGATCCCCTCACGATCCAGCCCCGCCCGTCCGGCCTCGGTCAGCCACACGAACGACTCCCGATTGCCCTTGGGCCCCGGCAGCCCCGAGGACGCGAACCCCTGCACGGCGACCCCGAGCCCCACCGCCGCGCCGGCGACCGTCGTCAGCGCGTCGCGCCGCGTCGCCGCCTCGCGCACCACCCCGCCCTTGCCGACCCGCTCGCGACCGACCTCGAACTGGGGCTTGACCATCGCCAGGCAGTCAAATCGCGCGGCCGCGCACGCGAGCACCGCGCCCAGCAGCTTGGTCAGCGAGATGAACGAGACGTCGATCACGATCAGGTCGGGGGCGAACGGCAGCAGCTCGCTCGACAGCGCGCGGGCGTTGCAGCGCTCGATCACCGTCACCCGGGGGTCGGAGCGCAGCCCCCAGTCGATCTGCCCGTAGGCGACGTCGACCGCGGCGACCCGGGCCGCGCCACGCTGCAGCAGGCAGTCGGTGAAGCCGCCGGTCGAGGCGCCGACGTCGAGCGCGTCGGCGCCCGCCACCTCCACCCCGAGCGCATCCAGCGCGTTGGCGAGCTTGATCCCGCCGCGCGACACGTAGGCGGGCGCGGGGGCGACCTGCAGCTCGACGTCGACGCCGACCAGCTGGCCGGGCTTCTCGACGCGCCGGCGCTCGGGACCGAGCGTCACCTCGCCGGCGATCACCGAGGCGGCGGCCCGGCTGCGCGACGGGAACAGTCCGCGCTCGCAGAGCAGGGCGTCGAGCCGGAGGCGCCGCGGCGTCACGGCGCATACGGTATCCGGAGTCAGGCGGACTGGCGCGTGACGGGGCTGCGGGCGCCGACCGCGGCGGCGACGCGCTCGGCGATCCGCTGGCCGGTGAACCCGACCGCCTCGTGCAGCAGCTTCGGTGCGCCGTGGGTGACGTACTCGTCGGGCAGGCCGACCCGCATGATCCGCGGCGTCATCCCCGAGTCAGACAGCGTCTCCCAGACCGCCGAGCCGAAGCCCCCGGCGAGCACGCCCTCCTCGACGGTGACCAGCAGATCGTGCTCGGCGGCCAGCTGGGCGGCCAACGCGACGTCGATCGGCTTGGCGAAGCGGGCATCGGCGACGGTCGTCTGCACCCCGCGCGCGGCCAGCAGCTCGGCCGCCTCCAGCGCCTTGCCGACCCCGGTGCCATAGCCCAGCAGCGCCACCCGCGCCGCGCCGGCCGTCGCGGAGCCGGCCTCGCGCAGGATCTCGCCGGTCCCGATCTCCAGCGGCTCGGGGTCTGCGGGCAGCTCGACGCCGATCCCGTTGCCGCGCGGGTAGCGCAGGGCGATCGGTCCGTCGTCGTAGGTGAGCGCGGTGCGCAGCATGTGCACGAGCATCGCCTCGTCGCGCGGGGCCATGAGCACGATGTTGGGCAGCGGGCGCAGGTAGGCGATGTCGAACACGCCGTGGTGGGTGGGGCCGTCGTCGCCGACCAGGCCGGCCCGGTCCATCGCGAACACGACGTTGAGCTTCTGCAGGCAGACGTCGTGGACGATCTGGTCAAACGCGCGCTGCAGGAAGGTCGAGTAGATCGCGGCCACCGGCTTGCAGCCCTGCAGCGCCAGCCCGGCGCAGAACAGGATCGCCTGCTGCTCGGCGATGCCGACGTCGTAATAGCGGTCGGGGAGCTCGCGCTGCAGGAGGTTCAAGCCGGTGCCGGAGTTCATCGCCGCGGTGATCCCGATCACCCGCTCGTCGCGCCGCGCCTCCGCGACGAGCGCCTCGCCGAACACCTGGGTGTAGGCGGGAGCGACGGGCGTCGCCGGCGTCGTGCCGGTGCCCTGCGGGGCGAGCGTGGCCGGAGCCGGAACGCCGTTGGCGATCGACTTGGGCTTGGCGGCATGCCACTTCTCCATGCCCTCCAGGCCGCCCTCCTCGGCGGGCGCGAACCCCTTGCCCTTGACCGTCGCGCAGTGCACGACGACGGGACGCTCCGCGGCCAGCGCCTCGCGCAGGGCTCGACGCAGCGCACGCATGTCGTGGCCGTCGATGACGCCCATGTAGGCGAAGTCCAGCTCCTCCCACCACATCCCCGGCGCCCAGAACGCCTTGATCGACTCCTTGAAGTGCGGACCGAAGCGCTCAAACGCGTTGCCGATCCCGGCCGGCAGCTTGGTCAGTCCGTCCTCCACCCCTTCACGCGCGTGCCAGAGCTTGGGCGACAGCCGCACCCGGTTGAAGTAGCGCGACATGGCGCCCACGTTGGGGGCGATCGACATCCCGTTGTCGTTGAGCACGACGACGATCGGCGTGCCCTCTCCCCCGGCCTGGTGCACGGCTTCAAACGCCACGCCCCCGGTGAGCGCGCCGTCGCCGGCGACCGCGACCACCCGTCCGTCGGGTCCATGACCGCGGCGCATCGCCTCCTTGATGCCGACCGCGTAGCCGATCGCCGTCGAGGCGTGACCGGCGCCCATGATGTCGTGCTCGGACTCGCCGATCGAGCAGAAGGGGGCCAGGCCGCCGAACTGGCGGATCGTCTGCAGCTGATCGCGGCGACCGGTGAGGACCTTGTGGGGATAGGCCTGATGGCCGACGTCCCAGAGGATCTTGTCGTTGGGCGAGTCCAGCAGCGAGTGCAGCGCGACCGCGATCTCGCAGGTGCCCAGGTTGGCTCCGAAGTGCCCCCCGATCTCGCCGACGGTGTCGATGATGTGCTCACGCACCTCCTGAGCGACCTGAGTCAGCTCGTCGTCGGTGAGCGCGTGCAGGTCCGCAGGACCTTCGATGCCGGACAGGAGGTGTGTCATCAATAGCTCCGGGTTGCGATGAAGTCCGTGATCTGCTGGAGGTCCGCCGCTCCCGCGGGCGCCGCGTCGTGCAGCGCCGCCAGCGCTCGTCCGCGCGACTGCTCGGCCAGGTCACGCGCCCCGTCGAGGCCGAACTCGGTGACATAGGTGCGCTTTCCCAGCCGCACGTCGGCCCCCTGCTGCTTGCCGAGCGTCTCCTCGGATCCGATCACGTCGAGGATGTCGTCGACGATCTGAAACAGCAGCCCCAGCTCGGCGGCGAAGGTGCCGAACGCGTCGCGCCGGTCGGCGGTGACGTCGCCGTCGAGCAGCAGCACGCACTCGATCG
The DNA here is from genome assembly GCA_964658375.1 of uncultured Acetobacteraceae bacterium. Classification (GTDB taxonomy): domain Bacteria; phylum Actinomycetota; class Thermoleophilia; order Solirubrobacterales; family Solirubrobacteraceae; genus Palsa-465. The sequence continues at coordinate 54,984 of CAZZYU010000002.1, forward strand.
ACACCGCGATCAGCTGGCCGGTCTTGAGCTCGTGCAGGCGACGCAGGCCGACGTCGCCCTGGCCGGCGGTCTCGGTCACGTCGATGTACTGCCCGCCGACCATCCCCTGGACCCCGGTGGCTCCGGCCAGCCGCGCGGCGGCCGCCAGGATGCAGCGCGGATCGCCGACCTGCTCGGTGAGCAGCAGCTTGAACGCCTCCGCGTAGAGGGCGTCGCCGGCGAGGATCGCGACATCGTCGCCGAACACCTTGTGGCAGGTCAGCCGGCCGCGGCGCAGGTCGTCGTCGTCCATCGCCGGCAGGTCGTCGTGGATCAGCGAGTAGGTGTGGATCAGCTCCAGGGCGGCGGCGAGCGGCATCACCGACTCCCGCGCGCGCCCGACCGCCTCGGCGGTGGCCAGCGCCAGCACGGGACGGATCCGCTTGCCGCCGGCCAGCAGCGAGTAGCGCATCGCCTCCTCCAGGCCGGCGGTGGCGAACTCGTCGGAGAACCGGACGTCCTCCAGGAAGCGCTCGACCTCCGCGCGCAGATGCTCCGGGTAGACCGGCGGCGACGTCGGCGGGGCCGGCAAGCTCAGCCCGCCGGCAGGGGGAGCTGGCCGGGAAGGTCGGGCAGCGGCTCAAGCGCCGCGCGGGCTCGCTGATCGACCTGGGCGCCGGCTTCGACGGCCAGCCGCGCACAGTCCTCGATCGCGGTCAGCGTCGCGTCGGGGGGGAGCTGACCGTCGCGCAGCAGCTCCGCGGTGCGCTCCAGCTGGGCGCTGAGCTCGGTCAGGGAATCGCTCATCTTCACAAGCCTACCGAGCGCCGGGGCGCCCGTCAGCGGACACCGCGCGGCGGGGCTGCGCTGGGGCCGCGGCGAGCGCCGGGTGACCGCCGCCGCCGTCAGCGCCGGGCGTCGAGCGCGGCGTTGACCAGCGCGTCGGCGCCGGCGTTCTGGGCCCGCGGGACGCTGCGGATCGACCAGCGCTCAAAGCCCGCCAGCGCCGCCATCGCCTGCGCGTGCAGCGGCTTCATCGCCGGGTGCTTGACCTTGTAATGGCCGGTCAGCTGCTTGGCGACGAGCTCGGAGTCGTTGACGAGCTCGATCTCCCGCGCCTGCAGCGCCGTCGCGCGCTCCAACCCGCGCAGCAGCGCCCGGTATTCGGCGACGTTGTTGGTGGCGGTCCCGATCGTCTCGGCGACCTCCTCCACGAGCTCCCCGTCGGCGCCGGAGACGACGACGCCGATCGCCGCCGGACCGGGGTTGCCCCGCGCACCGCCGTCGACGTGGATGATCAGCCGGCCGGTGGAGCTCGCGCCGGCGCCCGCGGCGCCGGTCAATCGCCCGAGGCGGCCAGCGACGGCATCTCGCCGGGCACGCGCGGCCGGCGGCGGTCTCGCACCTCGCGCTTGCCCCCACCGCCCGACGCACCCCCGCGGCGCGACGAACGTCGCCGATCGACGATCACCGTCACGTTGGGGTCATCGGAGTAGTAGTCGCTGAGCTTGCCGAGCAGCTCGTCGGCCAGCGCTTCCGGTACGACGCAGTAGATCACTGCCCCACAGCCTATTGGACCTTGGGGTGCAGCGCGTATCGAACGTCCGTCTATCCGTCTCGCTGGGGCATGGCCAGCCGGCCGCGTTCGTCGGCGGTCGCGTTGATCTGGCGCTCGAGCTCGGACAGCTCAGACAGCTCATAGCCCTGCGCGTCGACGCGCACGGTCGGGACCTCCTCGGAGAGGTCGACCTCGTAGCGGTACCAGCACAGCTCCCACGAGGCGACGACGTTGACGATCGACGCGATCGGGTCGCTGGGGTGCACCGATACGTCGGGCAGGCCCAGCGAGCGGGTGATACCGGCCATCGTCTTGGGATGATCGGAGCCGTTGAACAGCTCGATCGCGGCGTCGATCTTGTGCTCGATCGACGTCGGCACGGCGCGCACATGGCGCGGCTCCCGACCGCCCGCGGCCTCGCGGGGAGACGCCTCCTGACGCGCGACGGTTGGAAGCGACCGCCGGCGCCGGGGCCGGCGCTCGCTGCGCGACGGCGACACGGTCTCATCCATCCACTCCGGCGCGGGGGCGGTCACCTCCGGCGGTGGCACCGGGTCGTCGAGCAGCGACGGTGGCGGGCCGAGAACCGTGTCGGCCTCCTCGGTCCCGTCGACGCCCCGCCGGCCGCGGCGGCGCCGCAGCAACGACCGGCGCCGGTCCACCCGGGCGCCGGACTGCGCGCGGGCGGGCAGCGTGCCCTCACGCACCCAGCCGCCGTGCAGCGCGCGGGAGCTGCACAGCTCGCACACCGAATGACGGGTGATGCCGGCCAGGTAGATCTCGGCGCGTTCGCCGCGCAGCAGCGTGCGTCCGCACACGTCGCACGAGGTCTGCTGGGTCGATGTGCGAATTGCCCTGGTACTCACAGAAGTCTGCGAGCCTACTACGCGCGGACCTCCGCTCGCTCGGCGTGGGCCTGGCGGGCCACCTTGGAGGCCAGATGGGCGGGCACCTCCTCATAGCGCGTGAGCTCCATCGAGAACTCGCCCTGGCCGGCGGTCAGCGACCGCAGATCCGGAGCGTAGGCGAGCATCTCCGCCATCGGCACCTCGGCGGTGATCTCGGTCATGCCGGCGCCGACGGGCTCCATCCCCAACGGATGGCCGCGTCGGGAGTTCAGGTCGCCGATCACGTCGCCGACCGCGTCCTCGGGCACGTTGATGGTGGCCAGCATCACCGGCTCCAGCAGCACCGGGGAGGCGTCCTGGAGCGCCTGGCGCATCGCGATCGCGCCGGCGACCTTGAACGCCATCTCCGAGGAGTCGACCGGGTGATGGGAGCCGTCGTAGACCCGGACGCGGACATCCTTGACCGGGTAGCCGGCGACCACCCCCTCCCGCATCGCCTCCTGCACGCCCTTCTGCACCGCGGGGATGAACCCCGAGGGGATCACGCCGCCCTTGATCTCGTTGACGAACTCAAACCCCGTCGGGTGCGCTGGGTCCGGTGCGAGCGGCTCGATCGCGATGTGGCAGTCGCCGAACTGGCCGCGTCCCCCCGACTGCTTCTTGTGGCGGCCGTGGGCCCGCGCGCTGGCGCGGATCGTCTCCTGGTAGGGGACGCGCGGCGGCTTGAGCGTCACCTCGGCGCCGAACCGCGAGCGCAGGCGACCGACGATCACCTCGACGTGCACCTGGGAGAGACCGGCGACGATCTGCTCGCCGGTCTCGGGGTCGCGGTGCAGGTCGATCGTCGGATCCTCCTCCTGCAGCCGGCGCAGCGCGGAGAACACCTTGTCCTCTTCCCCGGCCGAGCCGTTGCCCGCCCCCGCGATCGCGAACGCCATGACCGGCGCCGGGAGCGCGATCGACGGCATCGTGAGCGGCTCGCCGTCGGACCGCAACGGGGTATCGCGGGCGGCCAGCCAGTCTCCGGCCCGCGTCTCCTTGAGCTTGGCCACCGCTCCGATGTCGCCGGGGCCGAACTCCCGCGCATGCTCGGTCTCCGCGCCCGTGAAGCTCACCAGCTGACCGATCCGCTCGCGGTGGTGGGTGCGGGTGTTGAGCACCTGGGTGTCGGGGGTCATCGTCCCCTGGTAGACGCGGAACAGGTTGATGCGCCCGGCAAACGGATCGGCCCGGGTCTTGAACACGTAGGCGAACAGCTCGGCGTCCTCGCGTGCCTCCAGCGTCAGCTCACCGACCTCCAGGCCGCCGTGCTTGACCGGTGACGGCAGGTCCTGCACGATCGCGTCCAGCAGCCGGTTGGTCGCCAGGTTGCGGGTGGCGACGCCGCAGGTGACCGGGAACAGCGACCCGTGGTTGGTCCCGTCCTTGAGCGCGGCGACGATCTCCTCGTGGGAGATGGCGTCGCCGTCGAGGTAGCGCTCCATCAGCGCGTCGGAGGTCTCTGAGACCTCGTCCATGAGCTTGTCGCGGTACTGCTGCGCCCGCTCGCGCTCGGCATCGGGGATCGGGATCTCGGTGCAGTTGTCGCGGGTCGGCGGCGACTCGCTCTCGTAGCGGTAGGCGACCATGTCGACGAGGTCGATCACGCCCTCGACGTCGTGCTCGACGCCGATCGGGATCTCGGTGGCGACGACGTGGGGTCCGAACGACGTCTTCAGCGAATCCAGCGTGCGGAAGAAGTCGGCCCGCTCGCGGTCGAGCATGTTGACGAACACCAGGCGGGCGAGGTCCAGCTGCGCGGCGCGCTGCCACAGCCGGGCGGTGTGCAGCTCCACCCCCATCACCGCGTTGACCACGAACACCGCCGACTCGCAGACGCGCAGCGCGCCGAGGGCGTCGGCGATGAAGCTCGAGTCCCCCGGGGTGTCCAGGAGGTTGACCGTGCGCTGCTGCCACGCGAAGGAGTGCAGCGCGAGCGAGATCGACATCTGCCGCGCCTTCTCGTCGGGGTCGGAGTCCGAGACCGTGGTCCCGTCGGCGACGCTGCCCAGACGGCTCACCGCCCCGGCCTGGAACAGCAGCGCCTCGTGCAACGACGTCTTGCCGGCCCCGCGGTGCCCGACGAGGGCGACGTTGCGGATTCGATCCGGGGCCTGGTGCATGGCCGTCTCCTCTCTCTCGTACTCCCGGAAAGGGCGACCCTACTCCTGCGCTGGCGCCGTGGCTACGGCGCGGGGCGACGTTTTCAGTCGAACTCGCCGGCGAGCTTTGAGCGCAGCCGCAGCACCGCCTTGGTGTGCAGCTGGGAGACGCGTGACTCGGTGACCCCGAGCACCTCGCCGATCTCGCGCAAGGTCAGGTTCTCGTAGTAGTAGAGGGCGACGACGAGCTTCTCGCGCTCGGGCAGCGCGGCGATCGCCTCGGCGATCCGATCCCGCAGCTCGGACTCGTCGATCAGCGCCTGGGGGTCGGGGGCGCCGCTGTCGGGCAGCGTGTCCAGCAGCGACACCTGATCGCCGCTGGAATCAGAGACGTTCCACATCTCGTCCAGGGCGACGATCGTCGAGTTGGAGATCTGAACCAGCTGCTCCTGGAAGGCGTCGACCGAGATCTCCAGCTCCGCGGCCATCTCGTCATCGCTGGGCGCGCGCTGGAGGCGGGCCTCGAGCTTCATGTTGGCGCGCTCGAACTGACGGGCGCGGGCGCGGACTGACCGCGGCACCCAGTCCAGCGTGCGCAGCTCGTCGATGATCGCCCCGCGGATCCGGGTGATCGCATAGGTCTCGAACTTGATCTCACGCGTGAGATCGAACCGCTCGATCGCCGAGATCAGGCCCCCCAGGCCGTAGGAGATCAGGTCGGCCTCCTCCACGTGGGCCGGCAGGCCCGAGCTCATCCGACCCGCGACGTACTTGACCAGCGGCGAGTAGGCGACGACCAGACGCTCACGCGCGCGCTCGTCAGCCGTCGCCTTGTAGCGGCGCCACAGCTCTTGAAGCTCGATCGCTTTGACGTTCGTTTCCAGTTTCAGTCACCCCGACTCTTGCCGCTAAGCCCGAGGATGGGAGCCGGCGTAGGCATGACGAAGGCGCTCGGACTCTACTCGAGTGTAAACCTGCGTGGTCGAGATGCCGGCATGCCCCAGCAGCTCCTGAATCACCCGCAGGTCGGCGCCACCCTCAAGCAGATGGGTGGCAAACGAATGGCGCAGGGCGTGGGGATGGGCGCCGGCCAGCGCGGGAGCCGTGCGAGCCGCCAGCCGCGCCCAGGTCCGCAGCCGCCGACGCACGTCGGAGGTGCTCAGTCGCCGCCCGGATTTGGAGAGAAACAGCGGACCGCTGTGCGCGCTGTCGAGGGCCAGCGCCGGCCGGCCCGCCTGCAGGTAGCGCTCCAGCGCCGCCAGCGCGTGCTCACCGACCGGGACCAGCCGGGTGCGGCCGCCCTTGCCCTCGATGCGGACGAGCTCGCCGTCGAAGTCCACCGACGACAGGTCGAGCGTCACGAGCTCCTCGGCGCGCAGTCCGGCCGCGTAGGCGAGCTCGTAGAGCGCGCGGTCGCGCAGCTCCAGCGGCGTCGTGGCCGGGATCCGGTCCAGCAGCGTCGCCACCTCGTTCGCCTTGAGCACGCGCGGCAGGCGCTGGGCGCGCTTGGGCGAGCTGAGCAGGTCCGCCGGGTTCTCGGCGCGGTGACCGAGCGCCATCTGCGCCGCGAACAGGCCACGCAGCGACGCCAGCTTGCGCGCGACGGTGGTCGGCGCCTGGCCCTGCTCGGTCAGCGAGGCGGCGTAGCGGCGCAGCGCCCGGACGTCGACCGCCACCGGGGTCAGCGCGCGCGCCGTCGCCCAGCGGGCGAACTGCCCGGCATCGCCGGCGTAGGCGGTCAGGGTGCGCGCCGCGACCGCCCGGCGCCGCAGGTCGGACTCAAACGCGTCAAGCGCCGCCTGCCAGGCGGGGGCGATCGGCAGGGTCTCGGTCTCGGTCTCGGGCACCGGTTCACTATTCGCGCCGGCACGTGGAGAGCCTTCCCACCGCACTGACATCGCCGCAGGCGCCGTCGTCGCGATCACGCGGCCGGCCTCAGTCGCTCACGTCGACGAGCGCGCCGACCGGCGTGTACGGCCAGATCTTGGCGGCCGCGGCCATCGGCATCTCGACGCAGCCGTCTGATTGCGGGAAGCCGTAGGAGCCGCGGGGGTATTCGTGCAGCGCGTCGCCGCCGTTGAAGTAGCTCACCCATTTGATCCCGGGGTCTGAGTACTTGGACCCGTCGGGGTTGGTGCCCGACATCGTCGTCGTCACCAGGTGCTCGAACACCGGGTAGGTGCCGAGCGCCGTGCCGCCGGCGGCGGACGTCCCGGTGTTGGCCGGGGTGGTGATGATCGTGTGGCCGTTGTGCCACAGCGTGGAGGTCTCGTCGGCGTCGGCCTCGTGGACCATCACGAACGAGTAGCCGAAGCTGCTCTTCTGATCATGGAGGGCCGCGTTGATCAGTGCCTTCCACACGACCGGACCGAGCACGCCGTCGGCGGTCAGATCATGGTCGGTCTCGAACATCATGATCGCCCCGCGGGTGATGACGCCGTCGTCGCCGGGCTGCCACTGGGACATGAGCTGCCCGGGGGTGTTGTGATAGCGCCAGACGAACCGGCCGGCCGGGGCGTGGACCGCGGCGTTCTCCTGATCGGCGACGGTGAGCCCGACGCGCGCGCCCGCGGGCTTGAAGACGACGGGCAGATAGCCGAGGTTTGCCAGCAGCTGCTGGGCGCGGGTCGTGGAGCCGCCGGGAACCGTCCAGGTGCCCGTGCTCGAGCTGCCGCTCTCGGTGCCGCCGCTGAGGCGAACCCCCGCGGGCAGCGCGATGCTGACCTTCGCGGCCAGACCGTAGCCGTAGCCCTCGGGGCGGAACACCAGCGCGTGGCTGGAGGTCTGATGCCAGCTCCCCTGCGTGGTCGGGGAGACCGGCGGCAGGTGGGAGCCCAGCGCCTGGGCGATCGGCTTGGAGAAGGTGAGCGTGATCGGGGTTCCGGGCTTGATCTGCGTGCCGGGCGCCGGGCTGGCGACGGCGGTCGCCTTGGTCCCGGCGGGGAACCAGCTGATCGCGGTCGACTTGGAGGTCTCCCACGGTTGCACCTGAGCGGCGACGTCGGTCGTGCCGGCATCGGTGGCGTGCGGGAGGGTCACCACGCTGCGCGGTGAGGCGAACACGTGACGGGCGAGCCGGCCCGGCGGCCCGTAGGCGAGCACCCGGATCGGCTGCGTGAAGCGCAGGTGCAGCGCACCGCCGCGGGTGAGGGTCACGTAGCGCGAACGCAGGCTCGACACCGGCGTCCTGACCGTCTTGGTCAGGGTCTGGGTCCTGCCGGCCAGCCACGAGATCCAGCCCGGCCGTGAGACGACGACACGGACGGTGTAGGTGGCGCCGGCCGCGACCGTGTGGACGGGCACGATCTCATCACCGCCGGCGAGCTTGACCGCGACCAGCGAGTCGTTGCGGCCACCGACCACGCTGACGCTGCGCACCGACCCACCGCCGAGCGGCATCCCGATCTTGGCCAGCGCCGACGGGACCGCGCTCAGGCTCGCTCTCGCCGAGGCGAGGATGACCCCACCGGCGGCGAGCACGCAGACGATCGTGAGCACGAGACCGGCCGCGGCCCATCGCCCCCGCTGACGCCGGGGCGCCGAGTGCAGCCTGCCCGCCGATGATGCACGCGCACGCCCCCCGGCGGGCGTCCTCAGATAGGAGACGTTCGCCACTGCCGCGATGGTACTCAGCGGGCGCTCACCGACGTTTCGGTGGAGCTTCGAAACCCTGCTTCTGCACGCGAAGTTGCAGGGATCCTGTGCTCCGTTGCCACGGCTCTTGCAAACCGGCGAGGATCGGCGGCCCGCCGGGGCGACCCCAGCCCGCCGTCGACGGGCTCAGGGGTGGCGGCGGGCTACTGGCCCGCGGCGTCCAGAGGGGTCTGGGACGGGTCGCTTTCCCCCCGCCGGGCAGCGGATCGCATCCGGCCGCGCTCCCATTGCGCGAGGCGCCACAGGTCACGTTTGACGCGCGCGGGGTCCAGCTGACGGCCGGGGAGGTGCATGTTGGCGGTGGCGATCAGACGCCGCTCGTCGCCGGTGAGCGCCATCCACTTGGCGAGCACGTCGTCGGAGTCCGGCAGCCGCGCTGATCCGTACGGGCGCGTCTGATCGGGGAAGGTGACGCAGTACTCGTTGAGCAGCCGATGAGTCTGGGGCAGGTACGCGACGATCGCCCGGTGGGGATAGACGAGATAGGCGTAGGCGGCCCCGCCCGCGTCACCGGGCGGCCCGGGTCCGTCTGACTGCGTGCCCCAGACCCGGATGAAGCCGAGGTCGCGGTACATCGCCCACTCCTCCGCGTTGACGCACGAGCGCAGCAGGACGCGGGCCCGCTGCTCGGCGCGGCGTTCGCGCCCGGGGTCGTACGGAATCGCGGGAGCGAGCCGGCGCCGCGCGCGAAACCGCGACCACAGCTCGTCGGCGCGGGGCAGCAGCTCCTCGGAGAGCAGCGCGACGGCCACCAGTGCGGTGGCGACGAGCGCCAGGACCATGCCGAGCGGCCTACCGGCCCCCGGCGGCCCGCGGGAAGAAGATCACCCGGTCGGCGTCGCGCGGAACATCCTCGAAGGTGCGGACCATCTGTGCCTGGCGCCGGCCCCCGTCGTCGTGCATCGGGACCGCGGCCCACAGCCCGGCCTCCAGCTGGCGGCGAAACTCCTCGACGAGCCGCAGCTCATCTTCGGCCAGCTCGACGTCGCCCTCGGCGATCAGCACCTCGCCGTGTCCTGGCTTCATCCGCAGAAACTGCACCGATGGATTATGTCATGCCGGGCGAGGCTCACCCCCGGGTCCCGAGCACGTCGACCGGCCCCGGCCCCCGCCCCACCTCGGCCAGACCATCGCGGACCGCCTGGGCCGCCCGGCGCTTGGCCACTCGGGCGGCGGTCAGCGGAGAGTCCCCCAGCGCCAGGCGCGCCGCCAGCACCGCGGAGTGGGTGCAGCCGGAACCGTGCGCGGCCCCGTCGGGGTAGCGCTCGCCGGGGATCGGCACGACGCGCGTGCCGTCGAAGAACAGGTCGGTGGCCTCGTCGCGGTGACCTCCGGTGACGACCACGTAGCGCGGGCCGAGCCGGTGGATCGCCCGCGCCAGCGCCGCGGCGTCGTCGGCTCCGTCGTCGTCGGCGTCGGCTCCGTCATGGGCGTCGGCGAGCGACCGGGCCTCGGGCAGGTTCGGGGTCAGGACGGTCACCTTGGGTAGCAGCCGGGTCACGAGCGCCGTCCGCGCCGCGGGCTCCAGCAGCGGTGCGCCGGACTCCGAGACCATCACCGGGTCAAGCACGACGGGCGGCCCACCGCCGTCGCGCTCGCCCAGCTCCTCGAGCGCCTGCGCGACCGCCTCGATCGTGGCCACGGTGCCGAGCATCCCGATCTTCACCGCGTCGACGCCGATGTCGCGCGCCACCGCCCGCACCTGGGCGAGGATCATCTCGGGCGCGACGGCGTCGATCGCGTCGACGCCGACCGTGTTCTGGGCGGTGATCGCGGTGACGGCGGTCATCCCGTGCACGCCGCTGGCGGCGAACGCCTTCAGGTCGGCCTGGATGCCCGCGCCCCCGCCCGAGTCCGAGCCGGCGATCGACAGCACACAGCGGATGCGGCGAGCGTCGTCCATCGCGGTGTGAGCCTACTGTCCGCTCACCAGCGCACCGAGTACCGGCCGCCCGCGCCGCGGCGCACCATTCCGGCCAGCTCGAGCGAGGCCAGCGCGGCCAGCCCTCCGTCGGCATCCAGACCCGCTCGGGCACACGCGACGGCCGCCTCCTCCCCGTCGGCGATCGCGTCCAACAGCGCCGTCAGCTGGGGATCCAGCGCCGCCCGTCGCCGCGCCGGAGCCGGCACCGCGCCGGCCCCGTAGAGCGAGTCGAGCACGTCCTGGGCTCCGCCGATCAGCTGCGCCCCGGCCGCCAGCAGCGCGTGAGGCCCGGCCGACAACGGCGAGGTGATCGGGCCGGGCACCGCGCCGATCGATCGCCCGAGACGGCCCGCCCACCCGGCGGTGAGCAGCGCGCCCGAGCCGCTGCGCGCCTGGACGACGACCGTCAACGCGCTCAGCGCCGCGATGATCCGGTTGCGGGCGGGGAACATCCATCGGCGCGGCACGACTCCGGGGCCGAGCTCGGAGACGATCACGCCCCGCTCGCGGATGCGCGCGTGCAGCCTCCGGTGCGCCGCGGGATATGGCCGGTCGGCGCCCCCCGGCAGGACCGCCACCGTGCCGCCGCCGCCGTCCAACGCGCCCTGATGGGCGACCGCGTCGATGCCCAGCGCCATCCCGCTCACGACGGTCACCCCCGCGGCGGCCAGCTCCGCCGAGAGCGATCGTCCGACCTGCAGGCCGTAGGCGGAGGCCCGTCGCGCGCCCACGATCGCCACCGGCTCCTCGCCCGCCAGCTCGGTGAGCCGCTCCAGCCCGCCGACGACGTGGAGCATCGCCGGCGGCGCCGGCAGCTCGCGCAGCGACGCGGGATAGACGGGATGACAGCGGCAGATCGCCTCCAGCCCGGCGTCCCCGCCGCGCTCGCCCAGCGCGACGGGATCCAGCTGCTGCGCCGCGCCTCGCAGCGCGTCGCGATCCTCGCCGCCGACAGCCTCGATCAACTCGTCGTCGGGCAGCGCCAGCAGCGCGTCGATCCGGCTGCGCGCGGTATCCAGATGCCCGGCGAGCGCTTCGAGCAGCCAGGTGCGCCGACGGCACGGATCGCACGCCCAGACGGTGGTCACGACACCGCCAGCGCGTCGGGGATCGACCGTTGACGGAGGCTCAGCGCGAGCAGCACGTCCTCGCGCGCCACCGGATCGCGGCCGGCGAGATCGGCGATCGTGCGCGCCACCCGGAGGATGCGATGACGCCCGCGCGCGCTCAGCATCCCGGCGGCGTAGGCGCGCCCGAGCTCGGTCTCGGCGTCCTCGTCCAGCCGCACCCCGATCCGCACCTGGCGCGCGTCCATCTCGCCGTTACAGCGGGCGCCGGTCCCCCGCAGCCGGGCGTGCTGGCGCTCCCGGGCCAGCGTGACCCGTTCTGACCCCTGCGCCGAGCTCATGTGGGGCGCGCCCCGCAGCTCGGCGTCCGATGGCCGGCGGACGTCGACGAGCAGGTCGATGCGATCAAGCAGCGGACCGCTCAGCCGCCGGTGATGGCGGCGCAGCTCCGCCTCCCCACAGGTACAGCGCTCATCGACCCCGGCATACCCGCACGGGCACGGGTTGGTGGCCGCGACGAGCATGAACCGGGTCGGGAACTCCAGCGAGCGCTGGCCGCGCACGATCGTCACCTGACCGTCCTCCAGCGGCTGGCGCAGCGCGTCGAGCGCCGGCCGCGCGAACTCCGACAGCTCGTCGAGGAAGAGCACGCCCTGGTGGGCGAGCGTCGCCTCTCCGGGCCGCGGCGGCGAGCCGCCGCCGGCCAGCCCCGCCACCGAGATCGAGTGGTGGGGGGCGCGGAACGGCCGCGTCTGCATCAACCCGTCACCGTGCAGGCCGGCGATGCTGTGGATCCGCGTCACCTCGATCGCCTCGCTGCGCGTGAGCGGCGGCAGAATCGAGGGCAGCCGTCGGGCGAGCATCGTCTTGCCGGTTCCCGGCGCGCCCTCCATCAGCAGGTTGTGACCGCCCGCGGCGGCGATCTGCAGCGCCAGCAGCGGCACCTCCTGACCGCGGACATCGGCGAGGTCGGGCTGCGCCACCGCGGGTCGCGCGGGCGCGACGCGCTCGGGCAGCGGCGGCGCGGCCTCGCCGCCGAGCACCGCCGCCGCCATGCGCAGGCTCTCCACCGCGACGATCGGCAGACCCTGGATCAGCGCCGCCTCGCGCCCGCGTTGGCGCGGGACGAACAGGCGCGCGCACCCGGCGCGCCGCGCACCCTCGGCCACCGCGAGGGCGCCGGGCAGGTCACGCAGGTCACCCGCGAGCGACAGCTCACCGAACATCGCGCATCCCTCGAGGCTCTCGATCGGGACCTGGCCGCTGGCCGCCAGCAGCGCGAGCGCCAGCGCGGCGTCAAACCCGGGGCCGGCCTTGCGCAGCGACGCCGGCGCGAGGTTGGCGGTGATCCGACGGTCGGGGAACTGAAATCCGGAGTTGAGGATCGCCGAGCGGATGCGGTCACGCGACTCCCGCACGGCGGTGTCGCCGAGGCCGACGATCGTGAACGAGGGCAGGCCGCTGCGGATGTCGACCTCGACCCACACCTGGCGCGGCTGGACGCCGTCGATGGCGAATGTCGTGACCTGAGCGAGCACCTCCGGAACGCTACGTGCGATCGGGTCACACGTGGGTCACGGATCGTGCCAATTGTGGTTCATTTCCAGGGCGAATTGGCACACAATCGTGACGTTGCGCGACCCCCACGTGACGGGATCGTCCGTAGCGTTCTCGGCATGGAGATCGACCCCCGCCGGCGGCTGGGCATGACCGGCGAGCGCCTGGCCGCCGAGCACCTGGAGCGTCTGGGCTACACGATCGTCGACCGCAACTACCGCACGCGCTGGGGCGAGCTTGACCTGATCGCCCATGGCCGCGATCGGCTGGTGTTCGTCGAGGTCAAGACGCGTCGCGTGAGCGCCCGCGCCGGCTCGCCGTTTGAGGCGGTGGACCCCCGCAAGCAGGCCCAGGTGCGGCGCATCGCGGCCGGGTGGCTGGCCCGCGTGAGCGACCGCCCCCACGCGCGGCAGCTTCGCTTCGACGTGATCGGGGTGACCGTCGACGGGGCGGGGCGCCTTGAGTCACTTGAGCATCGGGAGGGGGTGTTCTAGAGCGCGAGCTGCGTGTAGGCCGTGGACTGAAACGACATCCGGTGAAGCGGCGAGACCCCGAGGCGCTCGATCGCCTCCCGATGCTCGGGGGTGGAGTAGCCGACGTGGGTGGCGAACTCCCAGCCGGGATGGGCGGCGTCGGCGCGGCGCATGTACCGATCGCGCGTCTCCTTGGCGAGCACCGAGGCGGCGGCGATCGCCGCGCTCTTGGCGTCGCCGCCGACCACGGCGCGCTGCTCATGATCCAGGCGGGCGACCGGGAAGCCGTCGCTGAGGCACAGGCAGCCGTCGACGGCCACGTTGGCCAGCGCGTCACGCAGCGCGGCGAGGTTGGTCCGGTGCAGGCCGCGGACGTCGATGCCGGGGGCACAGCGGCTGACGATCGAGACCCGGGCGGCGAGCGACAGGATCACCGGATACAGCGCGGCCCGGCCCTCGGGACTCTGCTGCTTTGAGTCGTTGAGCGAGCCGAGCGCGCGGGCCTGCGCCGGCCCGATCCGCTCGAGGTCGAGCAGGACCGCGGCGGCGACCAGCGGACCGGCCAGGCAGCCGCGGCCCGCCTCGTCGGCGCCGGCCACGAAGCGCACCCCCAGCCCGCGGTCAAAGCTCAGCAGCTTGCGGCCGGGTCGGCCCGAGCGCTTGCCCGCCCGGCGTGCCCCTGCGCCCCGCTCGCCCGCTCCCCGCCCGTCCGCGTCCCGCTCCCCGGCGCGCAGCTCGGCGACCGGCTCAGAGGGTGCCGACGCGATCCGGGGGCCAGTAGGTGAAGAAGGCGTCCCCGATGATCCATTTCTGGGGAACGGGACCCCAGAACCGGCTGTCGTCGGAGTAGTCACGGTTGTCGCCCATCATGAAGTAGTCACCGGGCGGAACGGTGATCGTTTCCCGGAACGTGCACTGAGCGGGGTCGTTCTGGCACGGCTGGACGTAGGAGCCGGTCTCCTCCTTGCCGTTGCGGAACACGTGGCCGTTGACGATCGTCAGCTTGTCGCCGGGGACGCCGACGACGCGCTTGACGAACGTCTGGCTTGATTTCTGAGGGGTCGGCTTGTCGCACGCCTGGGCGTGCCCGGTGCCCTGGTTGGGGTCGCCGCACACCGCGTTGGCGGGGTTGGCACCCGCGGGCGGGTGAAAGACGACGACGTTGCCGACCTTCGGATGGGTCGAGAGCCGGTTGACCAGGATCCGCTGGCCGACGTGGAGCGTCGGGTACATCGAGACGCTCGGGATCCGGTAGGGCTTGACGATGAACGCCTGGATCAGGAACGCCAGGCCGACCGCGATCGCCACGGTGACGGCCAGCTCGACGATCCCGCTGAGCCCCGACTTCTGCTTCTTGGCCGCACTCGCCATCGCTACCGCCGGACCGGCGGCTTGCCGAACGCAGTCACGACCTAGGCGTCGCTGGCGGCCGGCTCCCCGGCGTCCGGCTCGGGACTCGCCGGAGCGGCGTCGGTCGCGGCCAGCGCCTCGGCGCCGTCGCCGCCGTCGATCGCGTCCACGGGGTCCTCGGCGTAGAGCAGCTCACGCTCGACGGCCACCTCGGGTCCGGCCGAGCGGCGTTCGCGCACGCGGGCGCGCTTTCCGACCCGGTCACGCAGGTAGTACAGCTTGGCGCGACGCACGTCCCCGCGCGCGGCCACCTCGATCCGCTCGATCTTCGGCGAATGCAGTGGGAACGTGCGCTCGACGCCGACGCCGAAGGACTGCTTGCGCACGGTGAACGTCTCCCGGGCCCCGTGGCCCTGGCGCTTGATCACGACGCCCTCGAAGACCTGGGTGCGCCGACGCGTGCCCTCGATGACCTGGAAGTGCACGCGCAGGCGGTCGCCGGCGTCAAACTCCGGGACGCGGCGCAGTTGGCTGCGCTCGAGGCTGTCAATAACGGTGCTCATGATGAAAGTGGATCCGGAGATCGAAGGCGCTTCGTCGCATCGATCGGGGAGACGCGCTCAATGCGCAGGGCCTTCCCCATGCGGCGGTCCATGCTAGCGGCTCGGCGCGGTGTGGATGTTGGTGGTCGGCTAAG
>CAZZYU010000003.1:0-67014 GCA_964658375.1 uncultured Acetobacteraceae bacterium
TGGATCACGCGCGTGGCGGGCGGATCCGGGTCAGCTCCGACGCGCTCGCCGACCGTCCCGCGATGATCGTCGCCACCGAGCCGATGGACGACGATCCGGGCTGGCAGCCGATCGGATCCGGTGAGCTGCTGCACGTCGACGGCGAGCTGACCGCGACTCGCACGACGATCATCGACTCCGCGCCGGCGCATCCGCTCACGCTCGCCGACCTCGGGCCGCAGGCCGCCGCCTCGCAGACCGGCTGAGCGGCGCGAGCGACGCCCGGAGGAGAGTGGGGCATCGCTCGCGCCTGCTGCCCGGCGGGGAGCCTGTTTCAGGCCACCCGGGGCCGATCACCAGGGCGCGGGTGATCGACATCAGCGCACGCCATCGCGAGCGCGAAGTAGGAGTCCTCCTCGGTCACCTTCGCGGGACGCGTCGCCCACTCAGAACGGAGCTGGGCAGCGCGGATCAGACCGCGCGGACGCCGCGCGACGTGCGGCCCGTGCCGAAACGAGAGTCGGTCACCTCGCGCGCATGCCTGCTGCTGGACGCGCACGAGGCAGTCGATGCCGCGGGCGTCGATGGCCTCCAGCCCGGTCAGATCCACCAACAGACGCGCGGTCGCCAGCGCTCTCGGGTTCAGCTCGTCGTCAATCAGCGTCGCCGTCGCTCGGTCAAGCGCGCCGCTCAGCCAGAGGACCGACTTGTCTGGCCGGCGCTCCCAGCGAAGGACGAGTTGCCCTGCCACAGGCCGGTGCGACGCGTCGACGGCCGCGGCTGCCGAGACCCCTCTCGTACTGTCGCCTGCCGGTTCGTACTTGCGATGAAGGTGCACACCCACTCCCGCCGTCAGCCGATCGATGAGACCGTCACCAGGGGCAGAAGTGACTCAAGACTACGTGCGTCGCCGGGGTTTGAGCGACGCGACAGCGCCCAGCGGCACTGTCGGCAGAGGGTAACCGGTGGCGACGCCGTTTCGCAAGCGAGCCGACCCGATTTTCGACAAACCGGTATCAAGCACTGCACAAACCTCCACAAGTGGCAGGTCCAGCCGCCACTGCCTGACCGGTTCGCGAAACCGGGACCGCGCCTCAGATCCAGCTGCGCCGTTTGAACACGAGGTACAGGGCCGTCGACACGGCCACCATCAGCGCCAGGGCGTACGGGTAGCCGTAATGCCAGTGCAGCTCGGGCATGTTGCGGAAGTTCATGCCGTAGACGGTGCCCACCACGGAGGGGGCAAACAGGATCGCCGCCCACGCCGAGATCTTCTTGACCTCCTCGTTCTGGCGGTTGGAGACCTCGTTGAGGGTCTTGGTCTCCAGTGTGAGGTTGACACTGAGGATGTTCTGCAAGAGCTGCCGAAATCCGTCGACCTGCTCCTGGACGCGGATCGCGTGGTCCTGGACGTCGCGCAGATAGCGCCGCTCCTCATCGCTGACGCCTCTGTCGTCCATCAGCTGCTGGAGCATCGGGATCAGCGGCTTGGTGGCGCGCTGGAAGAGGATGACCTCGCGCGTCAGCGCATACATCCGGCGCGAGGCATCCGCACTGGGGTTGAACACCTCGTCCTCGATCTCATCGATGTCGTTCTCGATGCCTCCCACCACCGGGCCGTAGTCGTCCACAACGCGGTCGATGACCGCATGCAGGATCGCCACACCGCCCCGTTGCAGAAGGTCGGGCCGGGCCTCGAGCTTGCGGCGGACACCGCCGATGTCGGGGGCCTCGCTGTGGCGGACGGTGATCACGAACCGCGGACCCGCGAAGATGTGGATCTCGCCGAACTCGACCGTTTCGGTCTCGTCGACATATCGCGCCGGCCGCAGGACGCAGAACAGCGTCTTGCCATAGTGCTCGATCTTGGGCCGCTGATGGGCGTTGACCGCGTCCTCGACGGCGAGCTCGTGCAGCTCGAACTCGCGCGCGACCTCTGACAGCTCCTCATGGCTGGGCCGGTACAACCCGAACCAGGCGACCCCACCATCCGCGCTACAGCTCGCGAACATCTCGGCAAGGCTCTGCGGCTCCTCGACGCGCTGGCCGCTGCGATAGATCGCCCGATCGATGATCACGCCGGCCACGCTACCGGCTGATCGCGAGCACAACCAAACCCGGCCGGCTCAGGCGCCGTGACTGAGCCACAGCTGGACGGCGAGGCCGATCCCGAACGCGGCGACGAGCGGACGCAGGACCCGCTCGGGGATCCGGCGGGCGACCGGCGGTCCGAGCGTCGCGCCGAGGAACACCCCGACCCCGAGCGGCACGACGGCGTCCCAGCGCACGTGACCGAAGAGCACCACGGCGAGCGCTCCGGCGATCGTCGCCCCGCCGACGAGCATGTTCTTCAGCGCGTTTGCCACCGGCAGGTCGGGATCGACGCACACGAGGCAGAGCGCGAGCAGCATGACCCCCGACCCCGCCCCGAAGTAACCGCTGTAGACCGACAGCAGGAGGATCGCCGGGGCCGTTGCACGCGGCTCGCGGCGCGCCGTGGCCGCGCTGCGGTGAGCGGTCAGCCAGGGCGCGGCGAGGAGGACGAGCGAGCCCCCGGCCACGAGCACGGGGACGATCCGCTCAAACGCGCCGGAGGGCGTCGAGACCAGCAGCGCCCCGCCGATCAGGCCGCCGAGGCCCGCCAGCGGCGCGCGGCGCGACAGCCAGCCGCCGCGGCCGCGCAGCTCGGCGCCGGAGGTGAGCGCCGAGCCGGGCCAGGATGCGGTCGCCGCGACGACGTTGGCGATGCCGGCGGCGAGCGGCGCGATCCCCACGATGAGCAGCGCGGGGTAGGAGATGAGCGAGGTGATCGCGCCGGCGGTGCCGACGAGGCCGGCAAGCACCCCGGCGACCACGAGGAACCCCACGTCAAGCACCGAGAGCATCTCCACATCCTCCCCCACCCGATCCGTGCCGAGCTCGTCCGCTGACCGAGTAGGGCGCGGCCGCTGTTCGCCGGGTGGGCCCAAAGCCAGTTGGCTAAGCTGGCGAGTCGATGCCCGACGCCCTCATCTGCGAGCCGCTGCGGACCCCCGTGGGCCGCTTCGGCGGGATGTTCCGCGACGTGCCGGTGACCGAACTGGCGACGACGGTGATCCGGGCCGTGCTGGAGCGCTCGGGCCTTCCCCCCGAAGCGGTCGACGACGTGATCCTCGGGCAGGGCTACGCCAACGGCGAGGCGCCGGCGCTGGGCCGCGTCGCCGCGCTCGACGCCGGCCTGCCCGTCGATGTCCCCGGCTTTCAGGTCGACCGCCGGTGCGGCTCGGGGCTGCAGGCGATCCTCGACGCGTCGATGCAGATCCAGACCGGCGTCGCCGACGTGATCATCGCGGGCGGCGCCGAGTCGATGAGCCAGACCGAGCTCTACTCGACCGAGCTGCGGTGGGGGGCGCGCTCGGGCGGCGCGATGCTGGAGGACCGGCTCGTCCGCGGCCGCGTCACCGCCGGCGGCGCCAACTACCCGGTGCCGGGAGGGATGATCGAGACCGCCGAGAACCTGCGCCGCGAGTACTCGATCCCGCGTGAAGAGCAGGACGAGCTCGCACTGCGCTCCCACCAGCTCGCGGTCGCCGCCCAGCAGAACGGCAGCTTCGCGCAGGAGATCGTCCCCGTCGAGGTCCGAGACCGCAAGAACGGCAGCCGGATGATCGAGCGCGACGAGCACCCGCGGGCCGACGCGACGCTTGAGAGCCTGTCGGCGCTGCGCGCGGTGATGAGCCGCAAGGACCCGGAGGCCACCGTCACCGCCGGCAACGCCTCGGGCCAGAACGACGGCGCGGCGGTATGCATCGTCACCCACGAGCAACGCGCCGCCGAGCTCGGGCTCACGCCGATCGCGCGGCTGGTCGGATGGGCCTCGGCGGGCGTCCCGCCACGGACGATGGGCATCGGTCCGGTGCCGGCGACCCGCAAGCTGATGGCGCGCACGGGATTGTCGCTGGCCGACATGAACCTGATCGAGCTCAATGAGGCGTTCGCCGCCCAGGCGCTCTCCGTGCTGCGCGAGTGGGATCTGCCCGACGGGCTGGAGCGGGTCAACGTCAACGGCTCGGGCATCTCGCTCGGCCATCCGATCGGCGCGACCGGCGGACGGATCCTCGCGACGATGCTCCATGAGCTGCACCGCCGCGGCGACCGCTACGGCCTGGAGACGATGTGCATCGGCGGTGGTCAGGGACTGGCCGCCGTGTTCGAGAACGTGCAGGCGGCGTGAGCTGATGCCCGGCGTCGCAGCCGGGGACACGCTGCGGGAGGTCATCGAGGAACTCGGCGCCCTGGAGCGGCGCGCCGGATCCTCGGGAGAGCATCGCGCGGCGGAGTGGATCGCGCGGCGACTGCGCACCGCCGGCTGCGAGGCCGACGTCGAGGAGGAGCACTTCCACGCCGGCTACGCGGGGCTGATGCGGGCGCTGTCGCTGACCGGCTCGGCGGCGGGAGTCGCGGCGCTCGCCGCCCGCTCGCTGCGCGCGCCGGCCGCCGCCCTGGCCGCGCTGTCGGGCGCCGCGATCGCCGACGACGTCTCCAACCTGTCGCGGATCCCCCGCAAGCTGATCCAGCGCAAGGAGACGACCTGGAACGTGGTCGGCCGCTGCGGGGATCCCGACGCTCCCCGCACGCTCGTCGTGCTCGCCCATCACGACGCCGCGCCGACCGGCGTGATCTTCAACGACCGGGCACAGGCGTGGCTGGGCGACCAGTTCCCGGGCCTGATCGAGCGCGCCGACACCGCGTTTCCGATCTGGTGGGGTCCGGTCGCGGCCCCGAGCCTGATCGCCGCCGGCGCGCTGCGCGGTCGCCGCTGGATGGTCGGCCTCGGCCTGTTCGGCACGGTACTGACGGCGCTTGCCTTCCACGACATCGCGCGTAGCCCCGTCGTCCCCGGAGCCAACGACAACCTCAGCGCGGTCGCGGTGCTCGTCGCGCTCGCCGAGCGCCTGCGCGTGGCACCGCTGGAGGGCCTCCAGGTGATGCTCGTCTCCTGCGGTGCCGAAGAGGTCATCCAGGGCGGGATCTACGGTTTCGGCAACCGCTACTTCCCCCGATTGGACCGGGACCACACCTGGTTTCTCAACCTCGAGACCGTCGGATCGCCCAAGCTCGTGATGCTCGAGGGCGAGGGTCCGATCGTCATGGAGGACTACCACGACCGCGCCTTCCGCGACCTCGTGCAGCGATGCGCGCAGAGCGCGGGCGCGCCGCTGCAGCGCGGCCTGAGGGCGCGCAGCTCGACCGACGCGGTGGTCCCCAGCCGCGCGGGATATCCGACCGCGACGCTGGCGTCGATCGACCGCCACAAGGCGCTGTCGCATTACCACCAGATGAGCGACACGCCGGCCAACGTCGAGTACCGGACCGTGCGCCAGGCGCTGATCGTCGCCGAGGCCGTCGCCCGGGAGCTGGCCGCCAGCCCCTGGCTCCCCTGAGTCCCTGCGGTCAGTCGCGGGTCACGTCGGCGGCGGCGTACTCCAGCTCGGCTCCAGCGGCCGCGGCGCGATCAAGCGGGGCGCTCGTCGCGTCGACCGGCGCCGTCGGTCCCCCGGAGCGGCGGCGGCCGATCCACGGCTGGCCCTTGGCCGGGACCGCTGAGGCGAGCGCGGCGATGAGCATCGCCGCCAGTCCGAAGATGAACGCCGAGCTGAGCGCGTGGGAGAACGGTCCTGAGATCACCTGGGGAAAGAAGCTGTGGCCGAGCAGGATCGACTGCTGGTGGGCCGAGACGTGGTGGATGCTCGGCCCGAGCAGCGTCTTGATCGGGTTGTAGCCCAGGAACGCGGCGAACAGGGTCGAGACCGGCGGGAGGTTCGCCGCGTGCTCGGCCGCGGCCCTGGAGACGCCGTGGGCGGTCAGGTTGGTGTAGAGCGAGTGGTGCAGGCCGCTCGACAGGCCGACGATCATCAGGCTGAAGAAGATCCCGATCGACAGCACCTGGCCGGAGTTCATGAAGGTCGCCACCATGCCACCGCCGGCGCCGCGCTGGTTGGGGGGCAGCGAGTTCATGACGCTCGCCCGGTTGGGCGAGAAGAAGATGCCCATCCCCAGGCCGTTGAGCACGATCGCCGCCGCGAACACCGGATAGGGGAAGTTGACGGGCAGCGCCCACAGGAACACGAAGGACCCGGCGGCGATCAGCATCCCGACGACCGCGAATGGTCGTGGCCCCATCCGGTCAGACAGCGCGCCGGCGATCGGCGCGGCGACGAGCATCCCGACGACGAGCGGCAGCAGGAAGATCCCCGCGTACAGCGGGGTGTCGGAGAAGCTGTAGCCGTGGCGCGGCAGATAGATGCCCTGCAGCCAGATGATGAGCACGAACTGCAGGCCACCACGGCCGATCGCCGACAGCAGCGAGGCGACGTTGCCGGCCGCGAACGCCCGCACCTTGAACAGATCGAGATGGAACATCGGGGCCTCGACGCGGGTCTCGATGACACAGAACAGGGCCAGGACGAGGATTCCGCCGCCGATCTCGGAGATCACCCGGGGGCTGGTCCAGCCCATCACGTGGTGGCCGTAGGGCTGGATCCCGTAGGTGATCCCGACCATGATCGCGACCAGGCCGACCGCGAAGGTGACGTTGCCCGCCCAGTCCATCTTGGCGTGCTTTCGCTCGGACAGGTCGCGCAGCTTGGCAAAGCCCCAGATCGTGCCGAACACCCCGAACGGAACCGAGACCAGGAACACCGCCCGCCACGCCACCGGGGCCAGCACGCCGCCGAGCACGAGACCGATCGAGGAGCCTGCGACCGCGGCCACGCCGTTGATCCCGAGCGCGAGCCCGCGCTGGTTGGCGGGAAACGCGTCGGTGATGATCGCCGAGGAGTTGGCGAACAGCATCGCGCCCCCGACGCCCTGCAGAGCGCGCATGATGATCAGCCACAGCGCGCCGTCGGTGCCCTTCATCCAGGTCACCGAGAGCAGCACCGAGAACAGCGTGAACACGGCGAACCCGAGGTTGAAGGTGCGCGTGCGCCCGTAGATGTCGCCGAGGCGCCCGAGTGAGACGACGAGCACGGCGGTGACGACGAGGAAGCCGAGGATCAGCCACAGCAGGTAGTTGGTGTTGCTGGGCAGCAGCGGGTTGATGTCGATGCCGCGGAAGATGTCGGGCAGCGAGATCAGCAGGATCGACGCGTTGATCGTCGCGATCAGGACGCCGAGCGTCGTGGTCGACAGCGCGATCCACTTGTAGTTGGCTGACACGGGGGTGCCGTGATGGTCGCGGACCGGCTCGACGTTCGTCATCGCCCGCGAAGCCTAGCAAGCGACTTCTTACGTAAGCGTCAGGTTGTCGTGATGCGCGCGGCCGTCGCGGCGCGTCGCCCCCGCGGTGGCGACGCGGCCGATCTCAGGCGGCCAGCCAGAGCGCGTCGTCACCGAGCGAGTGGCGCTGGGCGCGACCGTCGGCGACGAGCTCGATCAGCGCCGCCTCGGCGGCCCGGCGGTCGACGGGATCGTTGCCGTGGGTCATGCACGCCGCCACCTCCTGGGTGGTCAGCCCGCCGCCGAAGAAGTCCAGCAGCGGCGCGGGCGTCTCGGGCGGCGGCTCCCGCGTGAGCGTCGGGTCGAGGTTGGCGACGATCACGTCGTAGGCCTCGATCGGCTGAAAGCCGCCGGCCTCCAGCCGGCGCCCGTCGGTCGTGAAGATGATCGATGGAGCGGTGTAGCGAACCTGGCCGTCGGAGTTGCCGGCCTTGCCCTGCAGCTCGGTCGCCGATCCGGCGGCCGTCCGGCTGGCGGCCTTGTCGGCCTCGTAGGCGGCGGTCACCTCGTCGGAGTCCAGGGCGGCGACGATCGCCGCGGCGTCGACGCCGTCGACCGCCTCGATCACCGACCGCAGACCCTCGTCGTCCTCCAGCACCAGATCGGTCGTGAAGTTGGCCAGCTGGATCGCCCGGAAGACGCTCCACTCCGCCCCCGGATGGGCTAGGCGGGCGGCGACCACGGCTCGGCAGGCGCGGGCCGTCGCGCTCAGGCGCGGCTTGGGCGCGGGCGAGAACGGCATCCCGTAGCGGCGGAACATGAGCTGCCCGAGCGCGCCCCGCAGCGGCGTGTAGCCCCGTTGGGCGTACTGATCGGAGCGCTCGGTGAGGCCGATCAGGACGAGCGTCCACTCCAGCTGGTCGCGGTAGCGCCATTCCAGCACGCGCAGCGCCGGAGACTCTGAGTAGGCCCACGGGCAGGCCGGGTCGCTGAACAGGGTGGCGGTGATCATGGGGCGGCGTCCTCTACGTGGTTGACGACTCAAGGGTATCCGCGAGACGGTCGATGAAGGCGGCCTGCGCGGGGTTGAGCTTCTCCCGCGCGCCGTCCAGGTCACACCACTGCGCGCGGTCGACCTCCGGGAACGCCTGCATCCGTCCCGTGCGCGGCGGCCACTCCAGCTCAAATGTGTTGGAGACGATCGCGCTCGCGTCCAGATCGCCGGCCAGCGCCCAGGCCAGGACGCGTTTTCCCGACTTCAGGCGCACCTCGCCCAGCGCGACGGGCTCGCCGTCGGGCGGCGGGCTGCCGAGCTCCTCGGTGAACTCGCGGCGGGCGGCCGCCAGCGGGTGCTCGTCGTCGCGGTACTCGCCCTTGGGGATCGACCAGGCTCCGCGATCGCGCCGGGCCCAGATCGGACCGCCGGGATGGACGATCAACACCTGCAGGGTCCCCTCCGAGCTGCGACGATAGAGCAGGAGTCCCGCACTGGTCACGGTGCTCATGGCCGCGGCCGGGCCGCGCTGGTGTCACAGCTGCAGAGCGGCGGAGTCGCAGGCGTCGGCGGGATGTCTGGGCGCGTGAGCTTCAATGTCGTGTGCATCCGGCGTCGCTGACGCTGAGACCGTCGACAATCGTCATCGCCGACTCCACGACCGTGAACACCATTCGGAGGTATCCAAGACCGTGAGAAGCCTAGCCCGCTGGTGCTTTCGTCACTGGGCGCTCACCCTCGTCGCCTGGGTCGCTCTGCTGGTCGTCCTGATCGGCGTCCACACCGCCGTCGGCAGCGCCTACAACGACAAGTTCACGCTGCCCAACACCGAGAGCACGGAGGCCATCCACCTGCTCCAGCGGGCCACGCCCAGCACCTCGGGCGAGACCGATCTGCTGGTGATCGGCTCAAAGAACGGGCTGAAGGTCACCAACGCGCAGATCAAGGCCGACGCCCAGAAGCTGTTTGCCACCGTGGCCAAGATCCCGCACGTCGCCGCCGTCCTCTCGCCCTACGCCACCGGGGCCTCCAAGCAGATCGCGCCCAGCGGCACGGTGGCCTTCGCCGACGTGACCTGGGACAACGCCGCCAACCAGCAGAAGATCAGCACCTCGCAGGCCAGCCACTTCGATACGACGATCAAGGATGCGTCGACCTCCAACGCGACCTTCGCGGTCGAGGGCAACATCCCGGAGGCCGGGAACCCGCAGAGCTCGGACAAGAGCATCGTCTTCGGCTTCCTCGCCGCGGCGATCGTGCTGTTCATCGCCTTCGGCTCACTCACCGCGATGCTGTTGCCCCTGGTGACCGCCGGCTTCGGGCTCGGCGCCGGGATCTCGGGAGTCGGCCTGCTCACCCATGTCTTCGACGTGGCGAGCTTCTCCAACGAGCTGGCGCTGCTCATCGGGCTCGGCGTCGGCGTCGACTACGCGCTGTTCATCGTCACCCGCTTCCGGCAGTCGCTGCTGCGCGGCCAGAGCCGCGAGGATGCGGCGATCGAGGCGATCGACACCTCGGGCCGGGCCGTGCTGTTCGCGGGGATCACGGTCGTCATCGCGATGCTCGGCATGTTCGCGCTGGGGATCAGCTTCTTCTACGGGGTCGCGGTCGCGGCCGCGGTCACCGTCGCGTTCACGGTGCTGAGCGCGCTCACCGTGCTGCCGGCGCTGCTCAACCTGCCGCTGCCGCGCTTCCTCGGCGGCCGCCTGGGGACCGTCGTCCCGCGTCGCCGGGAGCGCCGGGCGATCCGCGATGGCAGGCGCACCCAGAACGACGAGTCGCCGATCTGGGCCCGCTGGACCAATGTCCTCAGCCGCCGGCCGGCGGTCTTCGCGGCGCTCGCCGCGGCGGTCATGGTCGCGATCGCGATCCCGTTCTTCCACATGCGCCTGGGCGCCGCCGACGCCGGCACCGACCCGAGCGGCACGACGACGCGGGTTGCCTATGACCTGCTCGCCAAGGGCTATGGCCCCGGCTACAACGGGCCGCTGGAGCTGATCGCGCGGATCGACAACCAGAGCGAGCTGACGGGTTTTGATCGCGGCGTGGCGGCGGCCGCGCGTGATTCCGATGTCGCCTCCTCCACCGCGGTGCGATACGTGAAGGGGACTGACGGACGCCCGTCGGTGGCGCTGGCCGACCTCTACCCCAAGGGCTCGCCACAGGACGCGTCGACCGCCGCCCTGCTGCACCGCATCCGCGACACGACGCTTCCGGCCGCGACCCGGGGCAGCGGCGTGGACGTGCTCGTCGGCGGCACGACCGCGGTCTTTGACGACTTCGCCCATGTCATCTCCAGCAAGCTGCCGCTGTTCATCGGGATCGTCGTGCTGCTCAGCTTCCTGCTGCTGCTCGCGGTGTTCCGCTCGCTCGTGATCCCGCTCACCGCCGCGGTCATGAACCTCTTGTCGGCGGGCGCCGCGTTCGGCGTCCTCACCGCGGTGTTCACCAACGGCTGGGGCAACTCGCTGATCGGCCTGAACGCCACTGGCCCGATCGAGTCCTTCGTGCCGGTCCTGCTGTTCCCGATCCTGTTCGGGCTCTCGATGGACTACGAGGTGTTCCTCATCTCCCGGATCTATGAGGAGTGGCACCGCCGGCGCAACACCCGTGAGGCGGTGGCCCACGGGCTGGCGGCGACCGGGCGCACGATCACCGCGGCCGCCGCGATCATGTTTCTCGTGTTCGCCTCGTTCGTGCTCGGAGGCGAGTGGGTGATCGAGATGTTCGGGATCGGGCTGGCCGCCGCCGTTCTGCTCGACGCGCTGATCGTGCGCTCGGTCCTCGTGCCCGCGCTGACGATGGTGCTCGGCGACTGGACGTGGAAGATCCCCGGCTGGCTGGACCGAGTTCTGCCCCATCTCAACGTCGAGGGGACGAGCGTCGCGACCGACGCCGACGGTTCGCCGGCGGCCTCCGCGCCCGCACCCGAGCCCGTCGCCGGTTAGGCCTCCGCGGCGAAGAACCCCGCCAGCAGCGCGGCGGTCTCCCCGGGGCGATCCTCGGGGATGAAGTGGCCGGCGTCGACGCTCTGGCCGCGGACGTCGTCGGCCCAGTCGCGCCAGATCGCCAGCACGTCGTCGTAGAACCGGGGCAGCGCGCCGTGCTGACCCCACAAGACGAGCGTCGGGCAGACGATCCGGCGGCCCTCGCGGCCCCCTGGACCCAATGGGTTGTCGGCCTCGTCCAGCGCGCGGTCGATCGTGGCGCCCGCCCGGTAGTCCTCACACATCCCCTCCACCGCACTGGGCTCGACCAGCCGCGCGGCGTAGTCCTCGACGATCTCCAGGGGGTAGAGGGCGACGCCGTCGCGGGACTGGCCCAGCTCCAGATGGTGGTCCAGGAACAGCTGCGGCGGAGCGGCGAGCAGCATCTGCTCGGGCCCCGGGGCGGGCTGGGCGAGGAACGCCCAGTGCCAGTAGGTGAGCATCGCGCGCGCATCGGCGCGCGCCCACACCTCTGCCGTGGGCACGATGTCCAGGACCGCCAGCGCCGTGACCACCTCGGCATGGTCCAGCGCCATCCGGTAGCCGACCCGCCCGCCGCGATCGTGCCCGGCGACCGCGAAGCGCGCGTGGCCGAGCGCCGCCATCGCCTGCACGAGATCACGGGCCATCGCCCGCTTGGAGTGCGGGACGTGATCCTCGGTGGGCAGCGGGCGAAACGAGTCCCCGTAGCCGGGCAGATCGACCGCCACGACGGTGAACTGGGTCGCGAGCGCGTCGGCGACGCCGTGCCACATCAGATGGGTCTCGGGGAACCCGTGGGCCAGCAGCAGCGGCGGGCCCTCCCCCCCGACCCAGGCGTGGATCGTTCCCCGGTCGGTCGCGAGGTCGTGGACGGTGAAGGCGTCAAACACCTCGGCAACGCTACCGGGGACCGGGCGATGGCCGAGGGCGTTAGCCGAAACCCCCCTCAATCGGTACGTTTGTACCATTCGCGGCATGGCGACCGCGACCCGCACCCCGGCACCGAGCTTGACGCCCACCGCCGCACCGAGCTCGACTGCGCCCCGCCCCCGCGGCGCGGCGCGCCGTGAGGCGCTGCTGCAGGCGACGCTCACGCTCGTGGCCGACGTCGGCGCCGACGCGGTCACCCACCGCCGGGTCGCCGAGACCGCAGGGTTGCCGCTGGCCTCCACCACCTACTGGTTTGACTCCAAGGAGCACCTGCTCACCGCGGCGCTGGAGTTCGCCGCGCAGCGTGATCTGGCGCGGCTGCGCGCCGCCGCCGCCGAGCTCGCCGACGGCGAGGTGACGGTCGTCGGCATGGTCGCGGTGCTCGCCGGGCCGGCGGGCCACGGCGATCATCACGCCGACCGCGGCTCGCTGATGGCGACCTACACGCTGATGCTGGAGGCGGCCCGGCGCCCGATGCTGCAGGAGCTCTCCCAGCGGTGGACCGATGGCTACCTGGAGACGTTCGGGGCGCTGCTGCGCCGCCTGGGCTCGCGGCGGCCCGGACAGGACGCGCGGCTGCTGATCGCCGCCGCCGACGGACTGACGATCGACCGGTTGGCCACGGGCACCCATGCCGATTTCGACCCCCGGCCCGACCTGGAGCGCCTCGCCGTGGCGCTTCTCGCCGATCCGAGCACAGGGGCGACCCGATGAGCCCCGGCGTCCGCTCCGAGCGCGGCCTGGTGCGTCTGATCCGGGTGCTGCTGCTGTTCGAATCGGCGATGTACTCGGCGATCACGCCCGTGCTGCCCCACTACGCCCACGCGCTGCACGCCTCCAAGCCGGCGATCGGCGTGCTCGCCGCCGGCTATCCGGCGGGCCTGCTGCCCGGCGCCCTGATCGGCGGCTGGCTGGCCGGCCGCCACGGGGTGCGCCGCACCACGCTGGCCGGCCTGGTCGGATTCGGGCTGGCCATCGCGGGCTTCGGGCTGGCCACCGATCTCGTCGCGCTCGACGCGCTGCGCGCGGTCCAGGGGGCCTTCTGCGGCCTGATCTGGGGCGGCGGGCTGACCTGGGTGATCGCCGCCGTCCCCCGCGAGCGGCGCGGCGCGACGATCGGCAGCGTGATCGGAGCGGCCGCCTTCGGCACCCTGCTCGGTCCGCTGCTGGGCACCGTCGCGGTGACCTCGGGCACCGGTCCGGTCTTCGCGGCCACCGGCGCGGTCGCCCTCGGGCTCGCCGCCTGGGCACGCCGTTTCCCCCCGCCCGTGCATCCCGCGACGCCGAGGGGGGTCGTCGCCCAGCTGCGGGCCGGACTGCGCGCCGGCGGACTCGGGCTCGGCACCTGGCTGATCACGCTGGAGGCAATCGCGATCGGCGCGACCAACACGCTGCTGCCGCTGCGCCTGGCGCGCTTCGGCGCTCCCGGCTGGGCGATCGGGGCCACGTTCCTGGGCGCTGCGGCGGTGAGCACCGTTCTGTCGCCGGTGGTCGGGCGCAGCGTCGATCGGCGCGGCGCGCCGCTGACGATCGCCATCGGACTGGTCACCGGCGCTCCGCTGCTGGCGGTGCTGGTGCTGCCCCGCTCGCCGCTGGCGCTCGCGGCGCTGTCGGTGATCGCGTTGGGCGCCCCGCTCGCTGCCTGCATGATCCCGTCGGTGTCACTGATGACGGCCGCCACCGAGCGCGCCGGGGTGACGCTGCTGCTGGCGACGACCGCGGTCAACCTCGCCTACGCCGTCGGCGAGACGATCGGCGCGCCGGTCGCCGCCGGGCTGTCGCAGGCGACCAGCGACGCCGTCCCGCTGCTGCTCATCGCCGGCCTGATGCTGGCCACGCTGGTGCTCGTGCGCCGCGCGCCGCAGCGTCCCTCCGCGCTCGAGGGCCCGCCCTGCGAACCGCCGACCCGCCCCCGCGGCCCGACCACTCGACCGATCCGGCGGCCAGATGGGGCGTCCCCGGCGAGGCCGGGGCGCTCACCATCAGTGGGAGCCTAAACCGGCTCCTCGGTGACGTCGCGGGCGACCAGCGCGGCGTAGTGACCGCCGCGCTCCAGCAGCGCGTCGTGGGTGCCGCGCTCGACGATCCGGCCCTGGTCGAGCACGACGATCTGGTCGGCGTCACGCACGGTCGACAGGCGGTGGGCGATCGTGATCGTCGTGCGGCCCTGCGCCAGGCGCTCCAGCTCGGCCTGCACGGCGTACTCGGTCTGGGTGTCCAGCGAGCTGGTCGCCTCGTCCAGCACGAGCACCGGCGGGTTGCGCAGCACCGTGCGGGCGATCGCCATCCGCTGCTTCTCCCCGCCGGAGAAGCGGTAGCCGCGCTCGCCCACGACCGTGTCATAGCCCTGCGGCAACGACGCGATCAGGTCGTGGATGCGCGCCGTCCGCGCCGCGTCCTCCACCTCGGAGTCGGTGGCGTCGGGCCGGGCGAAACGCAGGTTCTCCCGCACGCTGGCGTGAAACAGGTAGGTCTCCTGGGAGACGACGCCGACGGTCGCGGCCAGCGAGGTCAGCGACACGCTGCGGATGTCGACGCCGTCGATCGTGACCGTCCCCTGCTGCGGTTCGTAGAGCCGCGCCACCAGGTAGCCGAGCGTCGTCTTGCCCGAGCCCGTCTCCCCCACGATCGCCGTGCGGGTGCCGGCGGGGACCTCGAGCTCGATGTCGCGCAGCGTCCACGGGGTCGTCTCGCCCGCGGTGGGCGTCCCGTAGCCGAAGGAGACCCCGCTCAGGCGGACCTCGCCGAGCACCTCGTCGGGGCGCAGCGTCACCGGCTCGGCGGCCTCGACGATGTCGACCGGGAGGTCGAGGTATTCGAAGATGCGATCAAACAGCGCCAGCGAGGACTCCATGTCGGCCTGGACGCCGAGCAGCGAGTTGATCGGGAACAACAGCCGCGTCTGCAGCGTGGTGAACGCGACGACGACGCCGATCGAGATCGAGTGGCCGATGAAGCTCTGGCCGGCGAGCCAGTAGATGACCGCCGGCTGGACGGCGAAGATGAACTGGATCGTGCCCATCATCCAGCGTCCGGCCATCCGGCTGCGGACCTCGAGGTCGGCGATCTGCTTGGACTCCCGGGTGAAGCGGTCGGCGAGGTCGCCGCCGCGGCCCATCGTCTTGCCGAGCAGGATCCCCGACACCGACAGCGACTCGGAGACGAGCGCCGAGAGGTTGGCCAGCTGCTTCTGCTGCTCGGTCGTGATCGTGCGGCGCATCCGGCCGATCCGCCGGGTCCCCCACACCGAGGGCGGGATGAAGATCAGCGAGAACAGCGCCAGGCGCCAGTCCAGGATGCACATCGCGACCAGCGCGGCGATGACCGTGGTGGCGTTGGAGGCGATCGTCGTCGCGGTGGTGGTGACGACCGCGTCCAGGCCGCCGATGTCGTTGGCGATCCGTGACTGCACCTCGCCCGTGCGCGTGCGGGTGAAGAACGCCAGCGACATCCGCTGCAGGTGCTGGTAGACGGCGGCGCGCAGGTCGTGCATGACCCGCTGGCCGACGACGTTTGACAGGTAGGTCTGCCACACGCTGGTCGCGTTGGAGAACAGCGCGACGGCGATCATCCCGAGCACGGCGAGCCCGAGGACCGTCGAGTCATGCTTGATGATTCCGGTGTTCAGCGCGAGGACGAGCAGGAACGGGCTGATCATCGAGACCCCTGCGGAGGCGATGATCATCACCAGCACGACGATCAGCCGCGTCCGGTACGGGGCGAACAGCGACAGGATCCGGTGGGTGTCGCGCTCGCGGGTGGGGTCCATCAGCGGCGGCGGCTTCTTGGCGCCGCCCCGCAGGGCGCGCATTGCACCGGTTCCGGGGGTGCCCGCGCTGGCACCGAGTCCTGTTCGTCCGCTGCTCATCACCCTCATGATGACGCACGCCCGCGCGCAGCCGTCCGGGTTCACTACCCTTGGCGCGATGAACGACGATTGGCGCGTCCGCGTCGAGCTGCACGATCAGGGCTTCGCCCACCGCCTCGGGGAGACGCTGGAGGCCTCAGAGCTCGAGCACGACCTGGCGCGCGCCTACGGCGACCGGGTACTCGTCTCCGTCGACGGCTCCGAGGTGTTTCTCTACAGCGCCGACCGCGCCCAGGCGCAGGCCGCCCAGGCGCTCGTGCAGCGGATCGCCGACGAGCACGACTGGCAGATCGAGACCGAGCTGCGCCACTGGCACGCGATCGCGGAGCTGTGGGAGGACCCCGAGGTGCCCGAACCCGCCAACCCCGCCCAGGTGGCCAGCGAGGACGCGCAGCGCAACGCGATCGAGCGCCGCGACTCCGCGCAGGAGGGCTACCCGGAGATGGAGGTGCGGATCGTGTGCGGCTCCCGGCACGAGGCCGGCGAGCTGTCAGACCGACTCGCCGGCGAGGGGATCGTCAACATCCACCGCTGGAGCTGGGTGATGATCGGGGCCAACGACGAGGCCTCGGCCAACGCGCTCGCCCAACGGCTGCGGGGCGAGCTGCCCAACGCCACGATCACCGTCGACACGAACCTGCGCTGGATCTCCGATCACATGCCGGGCAACCCGTTCGCGATCCTCGGCGGACTGGCCGGGTGACAGGCGCCGACCGGCGCTTGCCTTTCCCGCGGCGTTCGGGATACTCATCGGCTTGCGCGACAACGCCCCCGTTACGGACAATGGCGGCCATGCGGCGCCGGTAGCGCGGCTCCCGGTGCCGGGCCTGCGCTCGGACCCCGCCCCCCGCTGGGGAACCAGCTCGTTTCCGCCGATCGCCGAGTACGCGTTCCTGTCGGACTGCGAGACGGTCGCGCTCGTGGCCCCGAGCGGCGCGGTTGAGTGGATGTGTCTGCCGCGCGTGGACTCCCCGAGCGTGTTCGGCGCGATGCTCGACCGTGACGCCGGCTCGTTTCGCCTTGCACCCGATGGGATGTCGGTCCCCGACGCGCGCCGGTACCTCCCCGGAACGATGGTCCTGGAGACCAGCTGGGGCACCGGCAAGGGCTGGATCATCGTCCGTGACGTGCTGCTGATCGGCAACTGGCACCACCAGCACGATCGCTCCCACACCCACCGCCGCGCGCCGACCGACTACGACGCCGACCACGTGCTGCTGCGCACGGTGCGCTGCGTCAACGGCGAGGCCCAGCTGCTGCTCGACTGCGAGCCCAAGTTCGACTACGGACGTGAGCCCGCGGTGTGGCGCTACTCCGGCGATGACTATCACCAGGGCACCGCGTCCAACGCCGACGGGACGGTCAAGCTCACGCTCACCACCGACCTGATGCTCGGCTTCGAGGGGTCCCGGGCGACCGCCCGGCACCTGATGAAGGAAGGCGAGGTCATCTACTGCGCGCTGTCGTGGTCTGAGCACGCTCCCCCCAGCGACATCGACGAGGCCTATGACCGCCTGGTGTGGACCGCCCACCACTGGCAGCACTGGCTGGACCGCGGCAACTTTCCCGACCATCCGTGGCGCACCTTCCTGCAGCGCTCGGCGCTCACGCTCAAGGGGCTCACCTACGCCCCCAGCGGGGCGCTGCTGGCCGCGGCCACCACCTCGCTGCCCGAGACCCCGCAGGGCGAGCGCAACTGGGACTATCGCTACAGCTGGATCCGGGACTCGACGTTCATGCTGTGGGCGCTGCTGTCGCTGGGCTTCGAGTGGGAGGCCAACGACTTCTTCTACTTCATCGCCGACGTCGCCTCCGGCGAGGAGAAGCTGCAGGTGATGTACGGCCTGGACGGCGAACGCCGCCTCGACGAGCAGGAGCTCGACCATCTGGAGGGCTATGAGCGGGCGCAGCCGGTGCGGATCGGCAACGCCGCCTACGAGCAGGAGCAGCACGACGTGTGGGGCGCGTTGCTTGACTCCGTCTACCTGCACACCCGCTCGCGCGACTCGCTCGATGACCGGGTGTGGAAGCTGCTCTCACGCCAGGTCGAGGAGGCGATCACGCACTGGCGCGAGCCCGACCGGGGCATCTGGGAGGTCCGCGGCGAGCCCAAGCACTTCACGTCGTCCAAGATCTTCTGCTGGGTGGCCTGCGACCGGGGCGCGCGCCTGGCGCAGCTGCGCGAGGACGACGAACGGGCGTCGCGATGGCGCGCCGTCGCCGACGAGATCCACGCCGACGTCTGTGAGCACGGGGTCGATGCGCGCGGCGCGTTCGTCCAGCACTACGACACCGATGCGCTCGACGCGGCCCTGCTGCTGATCCCGCTGATGCGGTTCCTGCCGCCCGATGACCCGCGCGTGCGCGCGACCGTGTTCGCGATCGCCGACGAGCTCACCGAGCGGGGGCTGGTCCTGCGCTACCGCACCGATGAGACCGACGACGGGCTGAGCGGCGTCGAGGGAACCTTCCTGATCTGCTCGTTCTGGCTGGTCTCGGCGCTGAGCGAGATCGGCGAGGCAGACCGCGCCCGCCACCTCTGCGAGCGGCTGCTGGGCTACGCGAGCCCGCTCGGTCTCTACGCCGAGGAGATCGATCCCGAGACCGGCCGCCATCTGGGCAACTTCCCTCAGGCGTTCACCCACCTGGCGCTGATCAACGCCGTCATGCACGTGATCCGCGCCGACGAGCAGTTGGCCGAGCGCGAGCGGTCGACGGTGTCTGACTGGCGCTGAGCGCTCAGCGCTCAGCGCCGGGGGCCGAGCGTCACCGGCAGCGACTTGAGCTGATTGAGGAACGCCGAGCGCGCGACCGTCGGCTCACCCGCGGGCGCGATCTCGGGGTAGCGCGCGAGCGTCTCCTGCAGCATCACGGTCAGCTCCAGCCGGGCCAGCGCGGCGCCCAGGCAGAAGTGCCGGCCTCCGGCGCCGAACGCCTGATGCTCGGGGTTGCGACGCACGTCGAAGTGATCGGGGTCCTCGTAGCGGGTCTCGTCGCGGTTGGACGACACGTACCACATGACGACCTTGTCGCCCTCGGAGATCGCCTGACCGCCGAGCTCGGTGTCATGGGTGGCGGTGCGGCGGAAGTGCGAGAACGCCGGGAACATGCGCAGCGACTCCTCGACCGCGCCGGGGATCAGCGACGGATCGGCCACCAGCGCGTCGCGCTGCGCGTCATCGGCCATCAGCGCGCGCATGCCGCTGCAGTACGTGGCCTTCGTCGAGTCGTTGCCGGCCGCCATCAGCAGGAAGAAGCCCATCACGATCTCCTCCTCTGACAGCTGCTGGCCGTCGATCTCGGCGTGGACGAGCACGCTGGTGAGATCGCCGGTCGGATGCGCGCGGCGGTCGGCGATCAGCTCACGGCAGCGGCGGAAGATCTCGGGGATCTCCTCGGCGAGCACCGAGTCCATCCCGTCGGGGTTCAGCTCGGTGTCACCGGGCGACAGCGAGGTGTTCATCAGTCGCGCCCACTCGGCATCCTCGTCGGGGGGCAGTCCCATGAACGAGCCGATCACGCGCGAGACGATCGGCTGGGCGACCTCGGAGACGAGGTCGACCACGTCACGGCCCTGCAGGCCGTCGAGCACGTCGATGACGATCCGCCGCACGGCGGGCTCATGCGCGGCGATCCGGCGTGGCGTGAAGCCCGCCTGGAACAGGCTCTTGAGCCGGTCGTGCTTGGGCGGGTCCATCCCGATGAACATCGCGCGCTGGAACTCGAGTGGGAACACGTCGGTGAGCAGCGTGACCCCGCCGAGCTCTGATGAGTAGGTCTGCCAGTCGCGGCTGACGGCGTGGATGTCGGCGGCCCGGGTCACCGACCAGTAGCCGGCCTCCTCGGGCTCCTGGGTGATGTGCGATGTCCAGTGCACCGGACAGCGCTCGCGCAGCTCGGCGAACAGCGCGTGCGGAGGGCCGTGCTCCCAGTGCTCCTCCTCGGTGACCAGCACGTCTGCCAGCTTGTCGTCGGTCGTCGCCACCGTCTCCTCCTCAGTCGCGGTGCGGGATCGCCATCCTATCCGCCGGGAGCCCGACCGGCACGGGAATCAGTGGGCGACGGTCTCGCGCGAGCGCCGCCGCACGCGGACGCGGGCACTCAGCCGGTGCCCGGCGCCGGGCGGCGCGGCCACGTCGGCGTCCTGCTCGCGCCCCCCGCGAGACCACGAGG
This sequence comes from uncultured Acetobacteraceae bacterium, assembly GCA_964658375.1. Lineage (GTDB taxonomy): Bacteria > Actinomycetota > Thermoleophilia > Solirubrobacterales > Solirubrobacteraceae > Palsa-465. Next base: position 20,114 of record CAZZYU010000003.1, read on the forward strand.
CGACCGCGGCGACCAGGCAGGCGATGATCGCGAACACGAACGCCTCGTGCAGGCCGGTGCGAAACGGCGCCGAGATCAGGTGCGGGAAGAACGAGCGCCCGACCAGCGCCTGGTGGTTGGCAGCCGACAGGTGGTTGAGCACCCGCGCGGGGACCAGGCTCTGGATCGGGTTGTAGCCCAGGAAGGCGGCGAAGATGATCGAGACCGGCGGGAGGTTGGCGGCGTGCTGGGCGTCGGCCCGCGGGACCCCGTGGGCCATCAGCCCGGTCAGCATCGTGTGCGGCAGCGACGTCGAGAGCCCGAGGATCATCAGCGTGAAGAAGACCCCGATCGAGAGCACCTGGGCGGAGTTCTGGAAGGTCTGGTTCATGCCGCCGCCGGCGCCGCGGTCGGCGGTGGGCAGGCTGTTCATCACCGCCGCGCGGTTGGGTGAGGCGAACAGCCCCATCGAGACGCCGTTGAGCGCCAGGATCGCGGCGAACGCCGGGTAGGGGAAGTCGACGGGCAGCAGCAGCAGCAAGAAGAAGCTGAGCGCCGCCCCGACCATCCCGCCGGTCGCAAAGCCGCGGGAGCCGTAGCGGTCAGACAGATACCCCGAGGTCGGACCCGCGATCAGCATCCCCGCCGTCAGCGGCAGGATGTAGATGCCCGCGTAGAGCGGGGTGTCGACGAAGCTGTAGCCGTGCTCGGGCAGCCAGATGCCCTGCAGCCAGATGATGAGCATGAACATCAGGCCCCCGCGGGCGATCGCCGACAGAAACGTCGACAGGGTCCCGAACGTGAAGGCCCGGATCCTGAACAGCGGCAGCCGGAACATCGGGTCGGCGGTGCGACGCTCGGCCATCACGAAGACGACGAGCGAGGCGACCCCGCCGCCGAGCAGCAGCAGCACCTTGGTCGAGGCCCAGCCGGTCGGCGAGCCGCCGGCGGGCCGGATCCCGTAGGTGACCGCCACCATGATCAGGATCAGCCCGAGCGCGAAGGTGATGTTGCCCGGCCAGTCGATCCGCGAGCGCCGCGGCGTGGAGAGCTCGTGCAGCTTGAGGTAGGCCCAGACGGTGCCGAACAACCCGACCGGCACCGAGATCAGGAACACCAGGCGCCAGTTGATCGGCGCCAGCAGGCCGCCGAGCACGAGGCCGACGAACATGCCGCTGACCCCGACGATGTTGTTGATCCCCAGCGCCGTGCCGCGCTGGTTGGCGGGGAAGGCGTCGGTGATGATCGCCGCCGCGTTGGCCAGCAGGCAAGCAGCGCCGATGCCCTGCACGACGCGGAACACGATCAGGAACAGCGCCCCCTTGGTCCCGGTCAGCCAGTCGACCGTGAGCATCAGCGACGCGAGCGTGTAGATGACGAACCCGAGGTTGTAGATCCGCACCCGTCCGTACATGTCGCCCAGGCGCCCGAGGCTGACGATCAACACGCTGGAGACGACGAGGAAGCCGAGGATCATCCACAGCAGGTAGAAGCTGTTGGACGCGACCAGCGGATCGAGGTGGATGCCCTTGAAGATGTCGGGCATCGCGATCAGCGTGATCGACGCATCCAGCGTGGCCAGCAGGATGCCCAGGGTGCAGTTCGACAGCGCGATCCACTTGTAGCGGTCGCCACGGGGATCCTCGCCGGGGGCCAGCCGGTCGACGGGCGGACGCTGACCGGCGGTGTCGAGCTCGCGCGGGGCCACGGCGTTTCAGCCGAGCTCCGGGGCGACCGTCACGCTCGGCCGCGCGTCGGACTCGGCGGCGTGTGACCGGGCCGGCACCAGCGTCGCGGCGAGCATCGCGACGAGCAGGAACAGCGCCTCCAGGACGAACGAGATCGTGAACCCGGTCACGTCGGGCAGTCCGCCGCTGACGTGGTCGGCGATCACGGTGGCGATGATCTGACCCCCGAGCGCTCCGCCGAGTGTGCGCATCACCGTGTTCATCCCGGTCGCCACGCCGGTCTGATGGGGCTCCACCGCCCCGACGATCAGGTTGCCCAGCGCCGCGAACGCCAGTCCGATCCCGATCCCGAGCAGTGCCGAGCTGATCAGCATGTCGTAGGGATGGCCGTGCCAGATCGCCAGGACGCCGAACGCGATCGCGGTGATGGCGCTGCCGACGGTCACCGCCGCCTTGGAGCCGAAGGTCCGCGCGACCGCGCCCGCGACGCTGCCGAGCACGGCGACGCCCAGCGCCGAGGGCACCAGGTACAGCCCGGCGGTGATCGTCGAGGCGCCGAAGCCGAAGCCGGTGCTCTTGGGCAGCTGCGCGAACTGGGGATAGACGAGAAACGACGCGTACATGCCGGCGCCGAGCAGGAAGGCGACCAGGTTCGTGGTCCACACCCCGCGGATGCGCATCATCGACATGTCGATCAGCGGCTCGGCGCTGTGCGTCTCGACCGTGATCCAGCCGGCGCAGCCGATCGCGCCGACGCCCAGCAGCCCGAGGGTGCGGGCCGAGCCCCACCCCCAGACCGTCGTCTGGGCGATCGCGATCAGCACGCAGGCAAAGCCCGCCGTCATCAGGGCCGCCGCGGGCCAGTTGATCTGACCGGGAACGCGGACCGGCGACTCGGGTACGAACCGCCAGGTCGCCAGCGCCGCGGCGATCGTCACCGCGAGCGGGATCCAGAACAGCCAGTGGTAGTCGAGGTGCTCGACGATGACGCCGCCGAGCACGATCCCGACGCCGCCGCCGACGCCGAGGATCGAGGACAGCAGCCCGATGCTGCCGGCGACCTTCTCACGCGGGAACTCGTCGCGCACGATGCCGAACGCGAGCGGGAAGATCCCGCCCGCCGCGCCCTGGATGACGCGCCCGATGATCATCGGGATCAGCGTCGAGGCCAGCGCCGAGACGAGCGTCCCCACGGCGAGGATCACGAGCGTGACGAGCAGCAGCTTCTCCTTGCCGTACATGTCGCCGAGGCGCCCGAGGATCGACGTCGCGATCGATGCCGACAGCAGGTAGCCGGTGAGCAGCCAGGTGACGCCGGTCTCGTTGGTGTGCAGGGAGTGCTCGAGCGGGGTCAGCGCCGGGATCACCGCCGAGCTCAGGACGGCGTAGGCCAGGCCCGACAGCGCCATCACGGCGAGGATCACGTTCGCGTGGACGCGGTGCTCGCCGGAGGCGGGCTCGCGGGAGGGTTGATCGCCTGAGGTTTGGTCGCGGGAGGCGCCGGCTGACACGGGCGGGTACTCTAGCGGAATGACCATTCCGCAGCCCCCGGGCGAGGCTGGTGGCGCCGCGACGGCGGCCCTCGCCGAGCGCCCGCCGGGCGAGCGCCCGGAGTGGTCGGAGCTGACCGCGCAGGCCAAGCGCGAGCGGATCCTGCAGGCGGCGATCGTCGTCTTCGCCGCCGCCGGCCTGGAGGCGCCGATGCACGACGTGGCCGACGCCGCCGGGGCCGGGGTGGCCAGCCTGTATCGCCTGTTTGAGTCCAAGCACGAGCTGTTCGCCGCGCTGGTGATCCGGCGCATGGACGAGCTCACCGCGGCCGCCGCCGAGGCCGAGCGGCGCCCCGGGGACCGCTGGTCGGCGCTGGTCGACATGATCACCAGCCTGGTCGCCACGCAGTCACCCGAGCCGTTCATCAACGAGGCCCGCGCGGTGGTGGAAGGTCGCCCCGACGTCGACGCGGCGATCGCCCGGGCCGTCGCGGCCCAGGAGCGGCTGCTCGCCGCCGCTCGCACCGAGGGCCGGCTGCGCGCCGACGCGACCGTCGCCGACCTGCGGCTGCTGTTCGCCGCCACCCGCACCGCCCGGCGCCTGGATGCCGGCTGGCCGCGGATGCTCGAGCTGATGCTCGACGCGCTCGACGGGCGCGGGCGCGGCGATCGCCGGCTATAAGGTTCGCCCCTCCCGACTGTCAGGAGGAGTGCCGACGTGAAGATCCGCGCCGCCGTGCTGGAGCAGTTCGCCGCGCCACTGGTGATCGCCGAGCTCGATCTCGCCGAGCCCCGCGCCGGTGAGGTACTCGTGCGGCTCGCCTCGTGCGGCGTCTGCCACACCGACATGTACACCGCCTCGGGCGTGGACCCCTCCGGCTACGCGCCGACGGTGCTCGGGCACGAGGGGGCGGGTTACGTCGAGGCGGTCGGCGAGGGCGTCACCTCGGTGGCGCCGGGCGATCTGGTGGTGACGCTGTTCTCGCCCCAGTGCCGGGAGTGCGTCCACTGCCTGTCGCCCGACACCAACCTGTGCCTGGCGATCCGCGAGCAGCAGAACCTCGGCTACCTGCCCGACGGGACCACCCGCCTCTCACGCGACGGCGAGCCGATCCGTCACTTCATGGGCACCTCGACGTTTGCCGAGTACACGGTCATGCCCGAGATCGCGCTCGCCCGGGTCTCACCCGACGCCGATCCCGCGCACGCCTGCCTGTTCGCCTGCGGACTCTCGACGGGCCTGGGCGCCGCGATGTACACCGCGAAGGTGAAGCCGGGATCGACCTGCGTCGTGTTCGGAGCGGGAATGGTCGGCCTCGGCGCGGTCGCCGGCTGCCGGCTGCGCGGCGCCGAGCGGATCATCTGCGTCGACATGTCCGAGGACCGGCTCGCGCTCGCCCGCGACCAGGGGGCGACCGACACCTGGCGCGGGGGCGACGACGTCGTGGACCGGGTGCTGGAGCAGACCGGCGGCTTCGGGGCCGACTTCACCTTCGAGGCCACCGGACTGGTCGCGGTCATGCGCCAGGCCGTCGAGGCGGCACGCATGGGCTGGGGCCTGTGCACCGTCGCCGGCGTCGCCGGGCGCGGCGAGACGCTCGACGTCATCCCCCGCCTGCTGATCACCGGCCGGCGGATCTGCGGCTCCTCGTTCGGCGGCGTCAAGGGGCGCGATCAGGTCCCCGAGCTCGTGCAGCTGTCGCTCGACGGCCGCCTCGACCTCACGCCGTTCCTGTCGCACACGCTGTCGCTGGACGAGGTCAACGAGGGGTTCGCGCTGATGGAGCGCCAGGACGGCATCCGCAGCGTGATCAGCTTCAACTGAACGCGGACGGGACCCGCTCACCCCTCCGCGAGCAGGTGGATTGCATTCTCGTCACGTCTGCCGTTACGAGAATGCATCCCACCTGCCGCCTCAGCGGCGACGGGCCGCCGGCTCCAGCGCCGGGTTGGACCAGCCCGACTCGCCCGGGCTGACGTTGCGCCCGGGTGCGACGATCTCGTCGATCCGGTCCAGGACGTCGTCGCTCAGCGTCACGTCGACGGCGGTGAGCTGGGACTCCAGGTGCTCCATCGTGCGCGGACCGATGATCGCCGAGGTGACCGCGGGATGGTTGATGACGAACGCGAGCGCCATCTCGATCAGCGTGATGCCCGCCTCGTCGGCGAGCGCGCCGAGCGCATCGGCGGCGTCGAGCTTGCGCTCGTTCTCCGGGTTGGACATGTCAAACCGCGCCGGCATCCGATCGGCCCGCTGGGACCTGGGCAGCTCGGTGCCCTTGCGATAGCCGCCCGACAGCCACCCGCCGGCCAGCGGACTCCAGGGGATCACGCCGATGTTGTGGCGCGCGCAGGTCGGCAGCACGTCGTTCTCGATCTCGCGGTTGAGGATCGAGTAGGGCGGCTGCTCGCAGACGAAGCGCTCCCGGCCGCGGTCCCGCGCCGTCCACTGCGCCTCGACGATCTGCGAGGCCGGGAACGTCGAGGAGCCGATGTAGCGCACCTTCCCGGCGTGGACGAGATCCGACAGCGCGCCGAGTGTCTCGTCGATGTCGGTGTCGGCCTCGGGACGGTGGATCTGGTAGAGGTCGATGTAGTCGGTGCCCAGGCGGCGCAGCGAGTTCTCGACCTCGGCGATGATCCAGCGGCGGCCGTTGCCGAACTGGTTGGGGTCATCGCCCATCGAGCCGTGCAGCTTGGTCGCGAGCACGACGTTGTCGCGCCGCCCGTCGGCCAGGGCCTTGCCGACGATCTCCTCGGACTCGCCGCGTGAATACACGTCGGCGGTATCGATGAAGTTGATGCCGGCGTCCAGCGCGCGATGGATGATCCGGACCGAGTCGTCGTGGTCGGGGTTGCCCCATGCGCCGAACATCATCGCCCCGAGACAGAGCGGGGTGACCTTCGTGCCGGTGGTTGCGAGTGTGCGGTAGTTCATCGGTTGCACCCTAGTAGTGGGCACCAGCCCGCCGCGACGGGATAGCGTGCGCGCATGAGCCCCGCTGACAGCGACACCCACTTCGGCCTCACCGGCCTGGCCACGATGGGCGCCAACCTGGCGCGCAACGTCGCCCACCACGACATCCCGGTCGTCGTCCACAACCGCACCACCAGCCGCATGACGCGGTTTCTCGACGCCCACGGTGACGAGGGTCCGATCAGCGGGCGGGAGTCGGTACCTGACTGGGTCGGGGCGCTGGCCCGCCCGCGGGTGCTGATGTCGATGGTCCAGGCCGGCCCGGCGACCGACGCGGTGATCGACGAGGTCGCCGGCCATCTCGACCGCGGCGACGTGCTGATCGACGGCGGTAACGCCAACTTCCGCGACACCCAGCGCCGTCACGCCGCGCTGGCGCAGCGGGGCATCCACTTCCTGGGCGTCGGGGTCTCGGGCGGTGAGGAGGGCGCGCTCAACGGCCCGAGCATCATGCCCGGCGGCGACCGCGGCCCCTATGACGAGTCGGTGAAGCCGATCTTCGAGGCGATCGCCGCCGACGTCGACGGCACGCCGTGTGTCACCTACGTCGGCGCCGACGGGGCCGGCCACTTCGTCAAGATGGTCCACAACGGCATCGAGTACGCCGATATGCAGCTGATCGCCGAGAGCTATGACCTGCTGCGCCACGGCTGCGGGATGGAGGTCGACGCGATCGCCGACCGTTTCCGCTCCTGGAACGAGACCGAGCTGGAGTCGTTCCTGATCGAGATCACCGCCCGGGTGCTGCAGCAGACCGACGCGGCGACCGGCGAGCCGCTCGTCGACGTGATCCTCGACTCGGCCGGCCAGAAGGGCACCGGCCGCTGGACGGCCCAGAACGCGCTTGAGCTCGGGGTGCCGCTGACCGGGATCACCGAAGCGGTGTTCGCGCGCTCGCTGAGTGCCCTGAAGTCAGAGCGCGAGTTCGCCGACGGCCGGCTGGCCGGTCCGCCGGCGCTCAGCGCCGGCGGCGACGAGCAGCTCGCCCACGACCTCGAGCACGCGCTCTACGCCTCCAAGATCGTCTCCTACGCGCAGGGCTTCGCCCAGATGGCGGCGGCCGCCGACAGCGAGGGCTGGGACGTGGATCTGGGGTCGATGGCGACGATCTGGCGCGGGGGCTGCATCATCCGCGCCCGCTTCCTGGACCGCATCCGCGAGGCCTACGACGACCAGCCCGGCCTCGACAACCTGATGCTCGCCGACTTCTTCGCCACGGCCCTGAAGGAGGCCCAGGATCCGTGGCGGCGCGTCGTCGCCCGGGCCGCCGAGCTGGGCATCCCGGCGCCGGCGTTCTCCTCGTCGCTGGCCTACTACGACGGCTACCGGCGCGCCCGCGGACCGGCCTCGCTGATCCAGGGCCTGCGTGACCTGTTCGGCGCCCACACCTACCAGCGGGTCGACCGCCCCGGGGCGTTTCACGTCATGTGGTCAGGCGACGGCTCAGAGGTGGAGAGCTGACCCGGGCCGATCAGGCGCCGACCGATCCGCTCAGCTGAGCAGCGCGGCGAACGCCGAGCGCACCGCGTCGGCGGTGCGCGCCGCCGCGGGTGAGAGCTCGGTCAGCCCGAAGTAGCCGTGCACCAGGCCCGGCCCCTCGATCAGCGTCACCGGCACCCCGGCGTCGCGCAGGCGCTGGGCGTAGCGCACGCCCTCGTCGCGCAGCGGATCGAACTCGGCGACGGTGATCACGGCCGGTGCTGCGCCGGACACGTCCGGCGCGGCCAGCAGGTTGACCGCGGGATCGGTGCGCATCGCGGGATCGGGCAGGTACTGATCGAGGAACCACTCCATGTCGGCGCGAGTCAGGAAGTAGCCCTCGCCGTTCTCGGTCACCGACGGCTGCGACATGAGCGGATCGACTCCGGGATAGATGAGCAGCTGGCCGGCGAGCGCGATCGGACGCTGCGCGGAGTCGGGCTCGGCGCGGGCGCGCAGGGCGCAGCCGGCGGCCAGCCCGCCGCCGGCGCTGTCGCCGGCGACCGCGAGTCGATGGGCGGGCCAGGTGCGCGCCGCCCAGCGCAGCGCCGCAAAGCAGTCCTCGATCGGACCGGGATGCGGGGACTCGGGCGCGAGCCGGTAGTCGACCGCCGCGATGACCGCCCGGGTGCCGTTGGCCAGCGCGCGGCAGATCGGATCGTGAGTGTCCAGATCGCCGATCACCCAGCCCCCGCCGTGCAGGAAGACGACGGTCGCGTCGATCGGATCCTCGGGTTCGTAGACGCGGACGGCGATCGGCCCGGCGGGCCCGTCGCACGTCGTGTCGCTGACTGACCGCACCGGCTCGGGCGTGTAGCCCTCGCCGCGGCGGATCAGCGCCAGCGCCCGGTAGCTCTTGCGGGCCCGCTCCGGCGAGCCGCCGGCCAGCGGCAGCCATCCGCCGTCCTGGACGGCCGACAGCGCGGTCGCGATGTCAGGGTCAAGCGCCACCAGATCACCCCTTGGAGAAGATCTGGTCGATGTAGGGGCGCAGCAGCGTCGCGATCGAGGTGGCGGTCATCGTCGTCGGATCAGATGGAAGCATCACGTAGCTGATTGCGAGGCGCACAAGACAGTCCGACAGGAGCTCGACGTGGACGCGTGGGACGTGCGGCCAGCAGGACGTGATGATCGCGCCGAGGTTGGCCACCGCTCCCTCGATCACGGGCCGTCCGCGGATCGTGATCAGCGGGAGCATCCCGTCAGTCCCGTCTTCAGACAGGACGCGACGGATCAGCGGATCCTGCGCGGCGGCGACGAGAAACACCTCCAGGGCGCTGGTGAGCGCCTGCGCCGGGTCGTCCGGGTGCGCGCGGATGGTCGCCTCGACGGCGGCGATCAGACGCGCCTCCTCACGCAGCACCAACGCCTGCACGAACTCGTCGCGGGAGCGGAACTCGTTGTAGAGCGTCTGGCGACTGACTCCCGCAGCCCGCGCGATGTGGGCCATCGTGATCTGCGACCACGGGCGCTGGACGAGCAGCTCGCCGGCGGCGTCCAGCAGCGTGTCGCGCAGCAGCCGGCGGGCCGCCACCGGGTAGCTTGGACGGACCGACGTCTCGTCTGAGGGCTCTGAGATCACGGGCGTGGCGCATCGGGGTCCGGGACGGGCTCGAAGTCGACCTTGTCGCGCACGCCGCAGTCCGGGCAGTGCCACTCATCAGGCACCTGGGCCCACATTGTGCCCGGCGGGAACCCCTCGCGGGGATTGCCGGCCGCCTCGTCATAGACGTAGCCGCAGACCGGGCATGCGTAACGGCTCATCCCCGAGCGTGGTCACGGCGCCGAGCGCGGGGGCGCAGATTGGCCCGGGACACGTCGCCGTCGTAGTGGGCGAGCAGGCGGGGGTCCATCACGCGTCGCCACAGCGGCGGGATGCAGGCGAGCACGATCATGCCGGCGTAGCCGGTCGGCAGCTGGGGCGCCTCGTCGACGTGGCGCAGAGCCTGGTAGCGGCGGGTCGGGTTGGCGTGGTGGTCGCTGTGGCGCTGCAGGTGGTAGAGGAGCACGTTGGAGGCGACGCTGTTGCTGTTCCAGCTGTGGCGCGGCGCGCACCGTTCATAGCGGCCGTCGTCGCGCTTCTCACGCCGTAGCCCGTAGTGCTCGAGGTAGTTGACCACCTCCAGCAGGCAGAAGCCGAGGATCGCCTGGATGAGCAGGTAGGGCAGCACGACCGGACCGAACACGACGCCCAGGACCGCGAACAGCCCGACGGTCATCGCCCAGGCGTTGAGGATGTCGTTGTGCCACGACCACGGCCCATCCCCGGTCCGCCGCAGGCGCTGCACCTCCAGCCCCCAGCTCGAGCGCAGGCTTCCGATGACCGTGCGCGGCAGAAACGCCCAGAAGCTCTCGCCCAGGCGCGAGCTGGCGGGGTCCTCGGGCGTGGCGACGCGGACGTGGTGTCCACGGTTGTGCTCGATGAAGAAGTGCCCGTAGCCGCTGGAGGCGAGCGCGATCTTGCTCAACCACCGCTCCAGGCTCGCGCGCTTGTGCCCGAGCTCGTGCGCCGTGTTGATCGCGATCCCGCTGACCACCGCCATCGTCAGTGCGAGCCCGATGCTGTCGACCGTGGAGAGCCCGCCGCGCGACCACAACCAGCACGCGAACCCCAGCCCCGCGTACTGGATCGGCAGGAACACGTAGGTGCACCACCGGTAGTAGCGGTCCTGCTCGAGCCATTTGATCACGCTGTCGGGCGGGTTGGCGGCATCCATGCCCACGATCAGGTCAGCGACGGGAAAGATGCCGAAGACGAGCACCGGACCGAAGAACCACGCCGCTCCCCAGCCGGTCAGATGGACCAGACCGAAGGCGATGAAGGGCAACAGTGGCACGAGCAGCCCCAGCAGCCACGCGTAGCGCTTGCCGTCGTGCCAGGTGGCAGGGGCCAGCTCGTTCGCACCGACGGCGTTCGGGTCACTGATGGCAGCGGACATCTATGGGCCTCCTCGATCGGATCAGTCGCCCGCTACTTTACAGATCTGCGGCTCGTGTCAACGATTCATACACCGCTGGCCGCAGCGTAAAGGCGAGGACGGTGAAGCTCAGACCGGGAGCGACGTTCCGGGCTGCGGTGAGCTGACGCGTCCGATCAACGCGGCGGCGACGTCAACGACAAGCTCGCGGTCGAAGGTGAGGACGAATTCGAAGCGGCGTTCGTAGTCCGGACCCGTATCCCCGAGGTCACGCGCGACGAGCGCGCCCGCGTAGTGGGGGCCGAGCACCGCGACGTCCCATTCTCCAGCCAATGGGTCGTCGGAAGCAAGGTCGACGCCGCGCACGCCGGCGGCGGGCGGGTCGGGGATGCCGGCGCCGAGCGCGACGGTGAGGCTGGTCTGCGCGCCGAGGCGCTCATAGCGGACTCGCGTCTGCGGCGTGAAATGGCGGACGTGCTGAAACGTGCCGGCGACGACGGCGTGCTCTCCGAGCTCCAGTGCCTTGGCCTCCAGGGCGCGCGTGATGCTGAGCAGGACGTCCTTGCGGCCGAGCTTGAGCCCGCGGCGGGCGTGCACGAGCTCGACGGGGCTGGTGGAGGCCAGCTGCGCGACGGTGCGAACCGTCACCGCGGCAGCACTCGCATCGGGGTGACCGGCGGGCAGGGGTGCGGGGCGTCCGAAATACCAGCCCTGGGCCAGGGTGGCGCCCAGCGATCGCGCCGCGAGCAGGTGGGCCTCGGTCTCGATCCCCTCGGCGAGGATCACCGCGCCGGTCTGCTCGGCGTACGCGCAGACGCCGTTCATCACCTCACCGGATCGGCGGCTGGGGTGATTGTGGATCAGGGACATGTCGAGCTTGACCACGTCGGGACGCAGCAGCGGCAACAGCGCCAGCGACCGGCGATCAGCCCCGACATCGTCCAGCGCGATCGCGAACCCGGCAGCGCGCATCCGCGCCACGAAGTCCAGCAGCTGTGCCGGGCGTTCGGTCAGTGCCCGTTCGGTCACCTCGAAGAAGATGTTCAGCCGCCGGCGCGCGTCCTCGACGATTCGCCTGCCGGCGTCGTCCAGGCCGGTTCCCATCACCTGCGGCTCGACGTTGACGAACACCGCCAGCGGGGGACGCAGCCCGGCCTGCAGGGCACCCCGCAGCGCCGCCGTCCAACATGCGCTGTCCAGCTCCTTGACGCGCCCCTGGGCGCGGGCCGCGGCGAACAGGGCGCCGGGAGACTCCAGCGACGAGCCAGCCGGTCCGCGGGCCAGGGCCTCGTACCCCACCACAGCGGCGGTGTCGAGATCGACGATCGGCTGATAGGCAGATCGAATACCACCCGCAAGCACGCCGTCCAGATCAATGTCAGCCGCGGACTCCCGCGTCGTTTCGTTCGTCATCACAGCCATGAGTTTCCGCAGTCGTCTCGGACGATCGGCCGTACCAGTTGACATGCACACACTCTTTCTGGCCACCTGATCGACCAGGACCTCCCGTCACGACAGGAGCCCGAGCCGCTGCGCACGCTGGACCGCCTCGGTGCGGTTTCGCACCCCGAGCTTGCGATAGACGGCGCTTGAGTGCTCCTTGACGGTGTGGCGCGAGAGGTGCAGCGCGGCGCCGATCTCCGGGTTGGTCTTGCCGTCGGCCATCAGGTGCAGGACGTCGCGCTCGCGCTCGGAGAGCCCCATCGCGCCGGTCGTCGTCTCCCCGGTACGGGACTCGAACACCGTACGCCCGAGCCCGACCATCCGCACCGCGCCGGCGATCCGCCGCGCCGGCCAGTCCTTTGACGCAAAGCCCGAGGCGCCGGCGGCCAGCGCCGCGCGCGGGGAGATCTCCCCGGCGCCGGAGAACAACAGCACCCGGGTGGCCGGCTGCTGCTCGCGCAGCCGCTCGCACACCTCGGCGCCGGACTCCTCGCCGATGAACAGGTCGACGAGCGCGACGTGGGGCCGATAGCGGTGCGCGAGCGTCAGCGCCTCGGCCCCCGAGTGCGCCGACACGCAGCGCTCGACCCACGGCTGCTGGGTGAGCATCAGCCGAAAGCCCCAATGCACGACGTCGTGGTCGTCGACGACGAGCACGCGCAGACGCTCGGGGCTGCGCTGCGCGTCAGCCATCGTCGGGGTCTCCGGCGACGACGGGCACGACGAGCCGTACCTGCCAGCTCCCGGGATCCCGTTCGCCGAACTCGATCACCCCGCCCCACTGCAGCGCCTCCAGCGCCGCGAGCCGCAGCCCCAGCCCGACCGCGCGGATGCGCCCGGTGCTGACCCCGTCGTTGACGACCTCCATCCAGAACGCTCCGTCGTCGCGTCCGATGCGCACGCCGACACGGGTCGGCCGGGCGTGCTTGGCGGCGTTGCGCACCGCCTCGGTGAGCACCGACTGCGCCAGCGGCTCAAGCGCCGGGGGGACGTCGCCGGGCGCGCCGGCCTCCAACGACAGACCGAGCTCGGCGTGCTTGTCCGCCAGGTGGGCGAGCTCGGCCACCAGGGTCGTGCGGGTGGCCCGTGGCGCCCGGCCGAGCGGGCGCTGCAGCGCGGCCCGCAGATCGCGCAGCGCCGTCTGGGTCTCGGTCGCGCAGCGCTCCCGCGCCGCCGCGGGCAGATCCCCGGCGCCGTCGAGCGCCATCGAGACCCCGAACAGCCGCTGGATCACGTCGTCGTGGATCTCGCGCGCGAGATCGATGCGCTGCTCCAGCGCGGTCGCGCGCTCGAACTGAGTCGAGACCGAGCGGGCGACCGACGCCAGCGCCGCCGCCTTGCCCAACGTCCACAGCAGCTGGCGATCGGCGTCCTGCAGCGGCGGCTGGGACAGCAGCCGGTCGGCGAGGATCACCCCGATCATCCGGCCGCCGGCGGCCATCGGCGCGCAGACGAGCCGCGCCGGCTCCGAGACGATCGCGGCGAACTCGGCGGGCGCCTGGCCGCTGAGGTCGCCGACGACCTCCACGACGCGGTCGGTGCGCAGGGCCTGGGCGGCGATCGGCGCCGACTCGACGGTCACGTGGGCGCCCGCGAACGGCGTGATCGACATCCCGTGCGCCCCCGTCGCGCGGACCCGCCGGTCGGCGGAGTCATAGCGGAAGATGACCGCCCGCCGCATGTCGGCCAGCCGGCAGACCGCCTCGCACAAGCGGTCATAGAACCCGTCGGTCGTGGAGCTCGGATCTGACTGGGAGAGGACCTCGACGACCAGCTCCAGGGCGCCGATCCCGAGACCGACCTGGCTCTCGCCGTCGGTGGCCGCGGTCATCGCGCCACCGGGCGGGTTGCGCCGGCGCAGGCGCCGTGGCCTCGATCCCCTGCGCTCAGGCGGCGTGGACGTGCATCAGCCCGAGCCTCAGCGCCTGCTCGGGCGCCAGGTACACGCGCCATCGCGCGTCGCAGGTCAGACACCGGCATTGCACCGAGGGATCGTAACCCTCCAGCGCAGCCTCCCATTCGATGTCCTCGCCATGCAGGCAGACGGGGCAGGCCAGCGACGCCTCGACCAGGACGTCCGGGTCGCGGGGCAGAAAGCGGGCGGTGTCGGCCAGGGGCGCGATCGGCAGATGATTGCCCCGCGGGCAAGGTCGGACAAGCGCGCAGGCGCGCGGACCCCCCAGGTGGGGGACCTCAGCCGCCAGCCGGACCTCACGCGCGGCGGGCGCGCAGCTCATCACGGGGACCTCAGCCGGCGGGCGCGCCGCTCACCAGTGGCCCCACTGCAGGACGGCGGCGCCCCACGTGAAGCCGGCCCCGAAGGCGCCGACCAGCACCCGGTCCCCGGCGTGCAGCTGGTCGTGCTCGGCGGCGTAGGCGAGCGCGAGCGGCAGCGTCGCCGCGCACGTGTTGCCCGACTCGGCGATGCAGTCCACCACGCGCCCGGGCGCGAGCCCGAGCCGCTGGGCCACGGCGCTGAGGATCCGGCCGTTGGCCTGGTGATAGACGAACAGATCGACGTCTGAGAGCGTCAGCCCGGCGGCGCGGACGGCCTGCTCGGTGCACAGCGTCAGATGCGAGACGGCCTCCCGAAAGGTCTCGTGCCCCCGCATCCGGATGAGCCCGTCAGACCGCGGGATCGTGATGTGCTCGGCGCCGGTGCCGTCGGCGCCCAGGACGACCGGGCCCAACCGGCTGGGACCGTCGATCGCCTGCAGCACGACGGCGCCGGCGCCGTCGGCGAACACCGGCGCGGTGCCGCGATCGTCGCGGTCAAGGACGCGGGACATGAGATCGGCGCCGATCACGACCGCGATCCGCGCCCGGCCGGACTCCACCTGGGCGGCCCCGATGGCGAGCGCCGACAGAAAGCCGGTGCAGGCGGCGCCGACGTCAAACGCCCCCGCCGCGGTGGCGCCGAGCTCGTGGGCGACCAGCGGTGCGGCGCCCGGCATCAGCTCATCAGACGTGCTGGTGGCGACGATCACCAGGTCGACGGCGGCGGGCGACACGTCCGCGCGTCTCAGGGCCTGGCGCGCGGCGGCGGTCGCGTGGGTCTGCAGCCGTTCCCCGGGCGCCGCGACGCGGCGCGAGTCGATCCCCGTCCGCCGGGCGATCCAGGACGGCGCCAGGCTCAGCCGGGACTCGATCTCGGCGCTGGTGACGATCTGCTCCGGGACGCTGACCCCGACCGCGACGGCGGCCACGCCGGTCAGCGGGCGCCGGGCGAGCAGCGCCGGCGGCGCGGCGCGCGCGGGGAGTGCGACGACGGATTCGCGTGAGTCAAGCAGGGCCACGCTGCGCAGCGTGGGCGACGACCGTGCTCCTCACCAGCACGGTCGCGGCATGACCCGACATTCGGGGGGTCAGGCATCGGGCCCCGCGGCGAGCTCGTCGATGAGCGCCGCCATCCGCACGAGCAGATCGGGCGCCAGCGCCTGCTCGGCGAGGGGCAGCTGCTCGTAGAAGGTCCGCTGGCGCCCGCGCAGCCACAGGTCCTGGCTCGCCAGCGCGGCGCGGCCGCTGGCGGTGAGGCTGACGCTGACTCCCCGCCGGTCCTCTGACGCGCGATCGCGGCGCACGAGCGCCCGGCGCTCCAGCGCATCGAGGATGCGCGTGGCGGTCGAGGGGCTGACCCCGGCGTCGCCGGCGAGGTCGCCGATTCGCGCCGCCTCCCGTCCCGCGAGGGCTTTGATCAGCGCGTACTGGGAGAACGTGAGCCGCCCCCCCGCGTCGCGGGCCGAGGCGCCGCGCGCGCGGCCAATCGCCTGCCTGAGCAACTCGAACGCCTCCAGGAACGCCTCCGCGTCGGGCGCCGGCGGGGGCGCCGATCCAGCTGCGCCAACGGGAGTGGTCCCCTGCTGCCTCTCGTTCCCCGGCGACTCCACACGGCGATGCTACCAGTGCATGGCATGCTACTATTTGCCATGCCAACGAAATGAGGTGCGTGTCATGTTTCGCAATGTCCTTGTCTGCGTCGATGAGTCCGAGCACTCTCGCCATGCCCTGTCTGAGGCGATCGACATCGCCGCGACCGAGAACTCGCGGCTGACGATCCTCACCGCGGTCACGCGCCCACCCGGCTGGGTCACCACCCCGACGACCGTCGGTCTGGTCGGGCCGCTGGCGGCTGAGCTCGAGCAGCGCGCCCAGCGGACGTTGGAGGACGCGGTCAAGCGGGTTCCGGAGTCGATCCCGGTGACCAGGATCCTCACCCACGAGCCGATCCGCGACGCGCTCGCCGAGCAGGTGCAGAGCGGTGACTACGACCTCGTGGTGCTCGGCACCCGCGGCCGCGGCGCGCTCAGCGCCTCGCTGATGGGCAGCGTCAGCCACTACGCGCTGAACCACTCACATGTTCCGGTCCTGATCGTGCGCGCCGAGGGAGAGGGCGACCGCGACGACCCCGCGGCCCGGGCGACGGCCTCGCCACCGCAGGAGGCGGCCGCCGTCGCCTGAGCCGCGGGGTCGGCTGAGCGCGAGCAAGGCGCCGGCGAGCGCCGCGGCGATCGCGTTGAGCACGAGCGTGTGGTCGACGCGCACGGCGCCGAACACGTGCGCGCGGGTGGGCCGCGGCCCCTCGGGGATCCAGCCGAGCAGATGAAAGGTCCCGCTGACGACGAGCGCGGCCAGGACCATCGTGACGAACATCAGGGCGACGATCCTGGCCGCGAAGCGGTCGCCATAGCTGCGCCGGTAGATGACCACGATCGGCAGCACGAGCAGGTCGGCGAACAGGAAGGAGACGACCCCCGAGAAGCTGATCCCGCCCGACCACAGGACCGCGGCCAGCGGGACGTTGCCGATCGAGCAGACGAAGCTGAGCACCGCGATCACCGGCCCTACGATCGCGTTCTCGATCGCCGGCAGCGGCGCGGGCGCGTGGTGGATGAACAGCGCCCGGAACACCGCGTCGGGCAGCTGGGCGACGAACCCGGCGAGCACGAAGCCGATCGCGATCTCGCGGTGCATCATCCGCCAATCCGAGACGAACGCGGCGGCGACCTCGCGCCAGGCGGCCGCCGAGCTCAGCCGTTGGCGCCAACTGGCAGGGGCGGCGGCGTCGGCGGGGGCGGCGGGAGCGTCGGGGTCGGCATGGCTGGCGTGACCGGCGTGGTCGTGGTGGCAGGCTCCCCCGGCTCCACCGTCGCCCTGCGCCGCCAGCCGCTCCCGCGCCCGAGCCTCCACGGCGGGGGTCACGAACCCGCGCAGCATCAGACCCATGAGCGCGATCATCACGATCCCCCCGACGTACTCGGCAACCGTGAACTGCCAGCCGAGCAGCACCCACAGCACGAGCCCGAGCTCCCAGACGAGGTTGGTGGAGGCGAACTGGAACGCGAGCGCGGCGGCGACCGACGCGCCCTTCTCCATCAGCGAGCGGCCGATCGCGACCGCGGCGTAGGAGCACGACGAGGAGGCGGCGCCGAGCAGGGTCGCCGTGGAGACCGCACGCGGGCCGCCGGCGCCGAGCGTGGCCTGCACCCGCTCGCGCGGCACCCACGCCTGGACGACGCCGGAGATCGCGAAGCCGAGCACGAGCGCCCAGCCGACCTCCCAGGCCATCAGCATCGCGTCGCGCAGTCCGTGCCAGATGAGATCGATGACCGCCACCTCTTTCACGATATACCCCTACCGGGTAGTGGTACCATCAAGCCATGGCTCCGACCCGCGGCTACACGGCGAGCAAGGACCAGCTGCTGGCGCGGCTGCGCCGGATCGAGGGTCAGATCCGCGGGATCGAGGCGATGGTCGACGAGGATCGGTACTGCATCGACGTGCTCACGCAGATCTCCGCGGCCCGCGCGGCCCTGGACAAGGTCGCGCTCGGACTGCTCGATGACCACGCCCGGCACTGCGTCGTCGGCGCCGCCGGTGCCGACCTGCGCGACGAGCGGACCGCCGAGCTGATGCAGGCCGTCGGCCGTCTGATGCGCCGCGGCTGACCCCCGCCTGCGCCCGCTCGCCGGGGGATCACCTCCGCCGGCCCCGGTCGCCGGGGGATCACCTCCGCCGCCCCCGGTCACACGCGGCGGTTGCGATAAAAGGGGCCTGTCAGACACCTTTTATCGCACGCAACCCACGAGTTGCAGGCCCACCGCTCCGTGGAGACGTGTCAGGTTCCGGCAGTTCGCGGCCGACCGGCAGCGCGGTCAGCCGGCGACCAGCCGCGCGTAGAGCGCGTCGAGCGTCTGCGCCGGGTCGGCGCACAGCCCGGTGTGGACCTCGGAGGGCTGCACGATCGTGCTGCTGGGCGCCGCCAGCCAGCCGAAGCGCTCCGACGCCGGCAGCGCCGCGATCGGCCCCGCGTCGGCCGCGCCTCGCGCGATCCGCGCCAGCCCGGCGAGGTGATCGGCCAGCTCCGGGGGCGGGGGATCGCCGCCGAGCGCACCCAGGCGTGCGGGGTCGACCGACACCCGGGCGTCGAGGAATCGCAGCTGGCGGCAGAACAGCACGACGCCGACGTTGAGCCGCTCGCCGCGCTCGACGCTGGGCACGACGCGCAGGATCAGGTAGCTGAACGGGTTAGGAGCGCTCGGTCCGGGCACGCTCGGCCTCCTGCTCGAATCCGCCCCACGCCGCCCTGCGGGTCAGGTAGTCGACGTAGACCTCCGGCGGGTCGCCGCCCGCCCACCACGACGCCGGGACCAGCGCCACCGCCTCGGCGATCGCCGCCGGCACGCCGGGGCCGCCCCCGCCCAGCCGCTCGCGCAGCCGCTCACCGGCGGCCACGATCGATCCGGCGCGGTCGAGCAGCACGTGCTCGGCGATCAGCGGGAACGGCCGCTGCGCCAGCGTCGCGTCCGCGCGCCCCAGGCCGCGGTGCTGGAGATAGAGCGCGGCGCCGTGGTCGATCACCCACAGCCGTTCGTGCCAGCGCAGCAGGTTGGGGTTGCGCGCGGTGCGGTCGACGTTGGTGGTCAACGCGTCCAGCCAGACGATCTCGGCGGCGAGCGCGGCGTCGGGCCGCCACGTGTCCGACGCGGTGTAGGCCAGTGCGCCGGGCAGGAAGTCGACCCCGAGGTTCAGTCCGGCGCTGGAGTCGATCAGCTCCTGGATCTCGGGATCGGGCTCGGCCGCGCCCAGCCGGGGGTCGAGCTCGACGGTCACCAGCTCCGGGACGCGCAGCCCGGCGCGGCGGATCAGCTCGCCGACGATCACCTCGGCGACGAGCGCGCGCAGCCCCTGGCCGGCGCCACGGAACTTCACGACGTACAGCCCGTCGTCGTCGGCCTCGACCAGACCCGGCAGCGAGCCGCCCTCGCGCAGGGCGGTCACGTAGCGGGTGGCCTGCACGCGGCGCAGCTCCTCGGACACCTGGAGGCTTTCTAGCATCAGGGACATGCTCCTCTCCGTCCTTGATCAGTCGCCGATCTCCGAGGGCGGCACCGGCTCACAGGCGCTGCGCAACACGATCGACCTGGCCACGCTGGCCGATCGTCTCGGCTATCACCGCTACTGGGTCTCCGAGCATCACGGCGGCCCGATGCTCGCCGGGCCCAGCCCCGAGGCGTTGATCGGCCCGATCGCGTCGGCCACGGAGCGCATCCGGGTCGGCTCGGGCGGGGTCATGCTGCCCCACTACAGCCCGCTCAAGGTCGCCGAATCCTTCTCGCTGCTCGCCGGTCTGTTCCCCGACCGGATCGACCTCGCGCTCGGTCGCGCCCCCGGCAGCGACCAGCTGACGATGTTCGCCCTGCAGCGCGACCGCCGCCAGGCCGCGCCTGACGACTTCCCCCAGCAGCTGGCCGAGCTGCTGGCCTACTTCGAAGACGACCTCCCCAGCGACCATCCGTTCCGCCACCTCGCCCAGACCCTGCCCGGCCGCCCCGAGCTGCCGGTGCCGTGGCTGCTGGGCTCCTCGACCCAGAGCGCGATCTGGGCCGCCGAGCTCGGCCTGCGCTACGCGTTTGCCGACTTCATCAACGGTCAGGGCGCGACGATCGCCCACCAGTACCAATCCGCCTTCCAGCCCGTGCGTGACCTCCACGCCCCGTACACCGCGGTCGGCGTCTGGGTGCTGTGCGCACCCACCGAGGAGGAGGCGCGGTTCCTGGCCACCTCGGCGCAGATGAGCTTCACGATGCTGCGCCGCGGCCAGCTGATCCCGGTGCCCTCACCCGAGACGGCCACGGCATGGCTGGAGAGCGAGGGCCGCAGCCCCGGCGGCGCGGCGCGACCCGGCCGGCGCACGATCGTCGGCACCCCGGAGACGGTCCGGGCCGGGATCGAGGAGGTCGCCTCGGAGTACCACGCCGACGAGGTGATCGTGGTGACGATCACCCACGATCACGACGCCCGGCGGCGCTCCTACGAGCTGGTCGCCGACGCGATGGGACTCGCCACCGGGCAGGCGGCGCCCGCCGCGCGGCCCGCCACGCCTGCCGTCGCCGTCTGACGAGCGCGCGGGCCGGGCACAACCGCGGGGCGCATGGAGGCGGTCGTGGGTCGGCCAGGACCTTTCTCCCGCAGAGAGGGACGAACCGGGGGGTGCATCGATTTTCAGCGAGACGGGACCCGCGGTTGTGCCCGCCCCCGGGTCGCGGCGGGGACCGCCGCGACGTCGATCGATCGCGCTTCACCGAGGTCGGGGCCGGCGTCCAGCTGAGCGCGGCGAGCCCGCCCGGCTACGATCTGCGCCCTATGACCCGCTGGGTCTATGACTTCGCCGACGGTTCGCGGGAGATGCGGGACCTGCTGGGCGGCAAGGGCGCCAACGTCGCTGAGATGACGCGGGTGCTCGGCGGCGACCGCGTGCCGCCCGGGTTCACGATCACCACCGAGGCCTGCGTGCAGTACATGCGCGCCGACCGGGCCGAGCCCGAGGGGATGGCCGACCAGGTCGCGCAGGCGCTGGCGCGGCTGCAGGAGCGGGCCGGCAAGCAGCTGGGCGACCGGGCCGACCCGCTGCTGGTCTCGGTGCGCTCGGGCGCGCGGGAGTCGATGCCGGGGATGCTCGACACGGTGCTCAACCTCGGGCTCAACGACGCCTCGGTCACGGGCTTGGCCGAGACCACCGGCAATGACCGCTTCGCCTGGGACTCCTACCGGCGCTTCGTGCAGATGTTCGGCAACGTCTCGCGCGGGATCCCCGGGGAGCGCTTCGAGGACGCGATCGCCCAGGCCAAGTCAGCGCGCGGGGTCAGCCAGGACACCGAGCTCGACACCGCGGCCCTGCGCGAGCTGACGGCGACCTTCATCGAGATCTACCGCGAGGCGACCGGCGAGCCGTTCCCCCAGGACCCCGCCGAGCAGCTGCGGCTCTCGATCCGGGCCGTGTTTGACTCCTGGGTCGGCGCCCGCGCGGTCACCTACCGGCGCCAGAACCAGATCCCCGACGACTGGGGCACGGCGGTCAACGTCCAGCAGATGGTGTTCGGCAACAAGGGCGACACGTCGGGCTCCGGGGTCGCGTTCTCGCGCGACGAGGTGACCGGCGCGCCGGAGCCCTCGGGCGACTTCCTGCCCAACGCCCAGGGCGAGGACGTCGTCTCGGGCGTGCGCACCCCGCGGGACATCCGGGAGATCGGCGCGTGGCTGCCCGACGTCCACGCCCAGCTGATGGAGATCCTGCGCACGCTGGAGGCCCACTACGGCGACATGCAGGACACCGAGTTCACGGTCGAGGAGGGCCGGCTGTACATGCTGCAGACGCGCAACGCCAAGCGGCCCGCCCAGGCCGCGGTGCGCTTCGCCGTCGACGCCGTCGGCGAGGGGCTGCTCACCCGCGATCAGGCGCTGCAGACGATCGACGTCGGCTCGCTGGACGCGCTGCTGCACCCCACGTTTGACCCGAGCGCCGACTTCGCGGTGCTCGCCTCCGGGGTCAACGCGTCACCCGGTGCGGCGAAGGGAACGATCGTGTTCACCGCCGCCGACGCGGTGAGCGCCGCTCAGGACGGTCGCGACGTGATCCTCGTGCGGCCGTTCACCGATGCCGAGGACGTCGCCGGCTTTCATGCCGCCAAGGGCATCCTCACCTCCGAGGGCGGCAAGGCCTCGCACGCGGCGCTGGTCGCCCGCGGGATGGGTCGCCCCGCGGTCGTCGGCGCCCAGGCGCTGGCGGTCGACCTCAAGGCCCGGACGGTGTCGGTCAACGGGACCGTCCTGCGCGAGGGCGATCCGATCGCGATCGACGGGACGCGGGGCGTGGTCACCGTCGACGACGTGCCGCTCATCGCCGCGCGCGTCGACGAGAACTTCGCCCAGGTGCTGGACTGGGCCGACGCGGTCCGGCGGATGGACGTGCGCACCAACGCCGACACCCCGCAGGACGCCGCGCGCGCCCGGGAGCTCGGCGCGCAGGGCATCGGTCTGTGCCGCACCGAGCACATGTTCATGGCCGAGGACCGCCAGCCGAAGATGCGAGCGATGATCATGGCCGGCGACGCGGACTCCCGGCGCGACGCGCTCGCCGAGCTGCTGCCCCTCCAGCAGGCCGACTTCGAGGGGATCTTCGAGGCGATGGCCGGGCTGCCGGTCACCGTCCGGCTGCTCGACCCCCCGCTGCATGAGTTCCTGCCCAACGCCGAGGACCTCGCCGGCCAGGTGGAGCGCGCCCGGATGCAGCAGACCGACGAGATCGACGCCTACGAGCTGCGGCTGCTGGAGCGCCTGCAGAACCGCGTGCACGAGATCGCCGAGGAGAACCCGATGCTCGGCACCCGCGGCTGCCGTCTGGGGATCCTCTACCCCGAGATCTATGAGATGCAGGTCCACGCGATCCTGCGCGCGGCCAAGGCCGTCGCGCAGGGCCGACCGGGTGGGCGGGGACCGATCCCCGAGATCATGATCCCGCTCGTCGACTACGAGCAGGAGCTTGAGATCATGCGCGAGCTCGTCACCTCGGTCGGCGATCAGGAGGGCCTGACGGTCGGCGAGGACTACACCGTCGGCACGATGATCGAGCTGCCCCGGGCGTGCTTCGTCGCCGACCGGATCGCCCGCTTCGCCGACTTCTTCAGCTTCGGCACCAACGACCTGACCCAGACCGCGCTCGGGTTCTCCCGCGACGACGTGGAGTCGAAGTTCGTGCCCGCCTACATGGAGCGCAAGATCATCGATCGCAGTCCGTTTGAGACGATCGACAAGCCCGGGGTCGGCTGGCTGGTGCGCCTCGGGGCGTGGGTCGGGCGGGAGGCCAAGCCGGGCCTGAAGCTCGGCGTCTGCGGCGAGCATGGCGGCGACCCGGAATCGATCGAGTTCTTTCACCGCGCCGGGCTGGACTACGTCTCCTGCTCGCCCTACCGCGTCCCGATCGCGCGGCTGGCCGCCGCCCAGGCGAGCATCGAGTTCCCGATCGGCGGCTGGGAGTGACCGCGAGCACCCCGGCCGGCCGCCGGGCGCACCCGGCGGCCGAGCCCCCGCCTCAGTGGGCGAGCACGGGCACCGCGTCCTCGGTGACGACGCGGGCGTCGCGTCGGTAGAGCAGCAGCGAGCTGAGCGCGCCGGCGCCAAACAGCGCGGCCGACACCCAGAAGGCGATCGTGTAGCCGTGGATCGCGGCGCGTGACGCGAGCGTCGCCGCGGGCTGGTGCCCGGTGGCGAAGCTCGACGCCGCGCTGGCGGCGATCGTCGACAGCAGCGCGATGCCCAGCGCGCCGCCAACCTGCTGGCAGGCGTTGACCAGCGCCGAGGCGACGCCCGCGTCAGCGGGCCGCACGCCGATCGTCGAGGCGTTGATCGCGGTGGCAAAGACAAAGCCGAGCCCGGCGCCCAGCACGAGCTCGCCGATCAGCACCGGCGACACGTAGGAGGTGTGCAGGCCGATCCGGGTGAAGATCGCCATGCCGATCCCGCACAGGAGCATCCCGCCCGAGACCAGCACCCGCGGACCGACCCGGCTGAGCAGGACGCTGCTCACGAACGGCGCGACGATCAGGACCGCTCCGGTCATCGGCAGGAACGCCAGGCCGGTCTTGATCGGCGAGTAGCCCCGGTTCTGCTGCAGGTAGTAGGTGAGAAACAGGAAGACCCCGAACAGCGCCGCCCCCGACAGCAGGATCGCCAGGAACGACGCGCCGCGGTTGCGATCGCCGGGAACCCGCAACGGCAGCAGCGGGTGCGTGACCCGGAGCTCGAGCATCACGAACGCGGCCAGCAACACGATCCCGACCGCGAGCGAGATGAGCGTCACGGCGGCGGTCCAGCTATCGACCTGCGCGCGGTTGAAGCCGAACACGATCGCCAGCAGGCCCAGCGACACCGCGGCGGTGCCCGGAACGTCGATCCGTGGCGTGTCGTCGCGGCGGACATCGTGCAGGAGCACGACGGCGCCGGCGATCGCGACGATCGCGAACAGGCAGTTGATGTACATGCTGTAGCGCCAGTTCAGCGCCTCGGTCAACACCCCGCCGAGCAGCAGCCCGACCGTGGCGCCGCTGCCCGCGATCGCCCCGTAGATCCCGAACGCCTTGTTGCGCTCGGAGGCCTCGGTGAACGTGGTCGTCAGCAGCGACAGCGCGGCCGGAGCGAGCAGCGCGCCGAACCCGCCCTGGACGGCGCGCGCGACCGCGAACATGATGAACGACTGCGACGCCCCACCGACGGCTGAGGCGATCGCAAAGCCCGCCAGTCCGACGATGAACGTCCGCTTGCGGCCGAACAGGTCGGAGATCTTTCCGCCCAGCAGCAGCAGCGAGCCGAACGCCAGCGAGTAGGCGGTGACGATCCACTGCCGGTTGTCGTTGGAGAACGCGAGCGCCTTCTGCGCCGACGGCAGGGCGATGTTCACGATCGTCGCGTCGAGCGTGACCATCAGCTGCGCGATCCCGAGGATCGCCAGGATCGCCCAGCGGCGCTCGTGGTGCGGGTTGGCGTGGGTCATGGTGTGGGCTCCGATCGCTCGATGAATCCGTGCCTGGTCGGCTCGACAGCTGACAAATGGAAGGCTCTATCCGCTTTCGCGCCGCACCCTAGCAGCTAAGTGGACAAGTCGATCCACTTTGGCTGATAGCGTGACCCAGATCACGCTCACCGACCCCACAGCACGGCCGCTGCGGCGTGATGCCGAGCGCAACCGGCGGCGGATCCTCGACGCCGCCGGCGAGCTGTTCGCGCAGCGTGGGCTGGCCGTGACCCTCAACGACATCGCCCATCACGCGGGCGTCGGGGTCGGCACGGTCTACCGGCGATTTCCCGACAAGGATCGGCTGATCGAGGAGTTGTTCGAAGAGCGCTTCGAGGAGCTCGCCGAGCTGATGCGCGAGGCGGTGGCCGACGACGATCCGTGGCGCGGCCTGACCGGGTTTTTGAAGCGCAGCGGCGAGATGCAATCCGGCGACCGAGGCCTCAGGGAGCTGATGACCGGGACGCCCGGGGAGTTGGATCGAATCGCCAGGATCCGATCCCGACTGCTGCCGATGGCCGAGGAGCTCGTGCGCCGGGCCCACGCCGGCGGCCAGCTTCGCGCCGACATCTCCTCACAGGATCTGCCGGTCATCCAGCTGATGATGGGCGCGGTGATCGACGCCTCACGCGACGTCGCCCCCGGGGTGTGGCGCCGCTACGTGGACCTGCTGATCAGCGGGATGGCAGCCCAGGCCGATGCCCTGCCCCCGCTCACCGGCGATCCGCCCGCCGCCGAGCAGGTCGATGTGATGCTCTCC
The DNA here is from genome assembly GCA_964658375.1 of uncultured Acetobacteraceae bacterium. Taxonomy (GTDB): domain Bacteria; phylum Actinomycetota; class Thermoleophilia; order Solirubrobacterales; family Solirubrobacteraceae; genus Palsa-465. Next base: position 45,695 of record CAZZYU010000003.1, read on the forward strand.
CAGCACGGGTCGCGCGCCCGCTGACAACACGCGGCTGGCGCCGATCGCGATGGCCGCTCGGTCCGTCGCCGGGGCTGACTCAGCCGTCGAGCTCGGACTGCAGCTTGGCCAGCATCTGGCCGTAGATCCGCCGCAGGCCCAGCGGCGCGAACAGACCCTCGAAGACGCCGGCGACTCCCGAGGCACCATCCCACGAGGACTCGATCGTCACGCTGGAGCCACCCGCCGACGGCTCCACCGACCACGCGGAGACAAACGACGAGCCCTGGTCCTGCTCCTCCAGCGCCCCGGCATGCTCGGAGACGTGCAGCCGGTAGTCACGCTCGCGTCGCCCGGCGGCGAAGTGGTAGGCGTAGATCGTCCCCTCCCCGGTGCCGCCCTGCTCGACCCGGTAGGCGGTGTAGTTGTCGGTGAGGATCTTCGGCCGGCAGGCGCGGTAGTCGCGCAGGAACTCCCGCACCTGGTCGGGCGAGGCGCTCAGCTGGATGCTGGCGCGGGCGATGACGCGTCCCATGGGAGCACGATTGTCGCAGCGGCCCGGGACAGATCGCGCCGGCGAGAGGCTCGATAGGTTGTCGGCGATGCTCGCCGCCTACGCCGCCTCGATCGACGCGCAGGACCCGCTCGCCGGCCTCGTCGTCGACGACCAGCCGGCGCCGCAGCCACGGGCCGGCTGGACGACGGTCACCGTGCGCGCCGCCGCGCTCAATCACCACGATCTGTGGTCGCTGCGCGGGGTCGGGCTGAGCCCCGAGGCGCTGCCGATGATCCTCGGCTGTGACGCCGCCGGCGTCGACGAGGACGGCAACGAGGTCGTCGTGCACGCCGTCGTCTCCAGCGACAGCTGGCGCGGCGACGAGACGCTTGACCCGCGGCGCTCGCTGCTGTCCGAGCGCCACCCCGGGACGCTCGCCGAGCAGGTCGCGGTGCCGGCGCGCAACGTGCTGCCCAAGCCGCCCGAGTTGTCGTTCGAGCACGCCGCCTGCCTGCCGACGGCGTGGCTGACCGCCTACCGGATGCTGTTCACCCGCGGCGAGGTCGTGCCCGGCATGACCGTCCTCGTCCAGGGCGCCGGCGGCGGGGTCGCGACCGCGTTGACCGTGCTTGCGGCGGCCGCGGGGGTGCGGGTGTGGGTGACCAGCCGCACCGAGGACAAGCGCGCCCAGGCGCTGTCGCTCGGCGCCGAGCAGGCATTTGAGTCCGGCGCGCGGCTGCCCGAGCGCGTCGACGCCGTGATGGAGACCGTCGGCGCGGCGACCTGGGCGCATTCGGTGCGCTCGCTGAAGCCGGGCGGGCGCATCGTCGTCTCGGGCGCGACCTCCGGCGACGCCCCGCCGGCGGAGCTGACCCGGGTGTTCTTTCAGCAGCTGTCAGTCGTGGGCTCGACGATGGGCACGCGCGACGAGCTGGCGCGCCTGATCCGCTTCTGCCTGGAACGCGACGTGCGCCCGACGATCCACTCGACGATGCCGCTGGCGCACGCCCGTGACGGCTTTCAGACGATGCTCGACGGCGAGATCGTCGGCAAGATCGTCTTCGCGACCTGACGCGACTGGTGCGCCTGACGCGACTGGCGCGACCTGACGCGCCCGGTCAGCCGGCGAACACGTAGGAGGCGTAGACCTCGCCGGTCGCCTCCCCCACCATCCAGCGCCGCGGACCGGCCGAGAGCAGCGTCGCGCCACCGGCCTGGGCCGGCGTGCGGTACTCGACCTCGAGGTCGACGCGATCGGGTTGGGCGGCAGGCGGCGCGCCGAGCAGCTCGTCGTCGATCGGCGTGAGGTAGGCGGCATTGTTGACGTGACCGGCGATGTCGAGCTCGGAGGCGCGCAGCGTCCACGGGCTCGCGGCGGCGCCCGGCTCGGGCGCGGGATGACGCAACCGCGCCTTGACCTCGCGCGTGCTCGGGCCCGTCCACGTCTCCAGCTCGACCGGCTGCACGGGCGACGGGGTCAGTCGCTCGGGATCGATGTGGACCCAGACGCACGCGACCTCGACATCGGGCGCCGTCGCACCGCGCGCGACGATGTCGGTCCGGCGCTCGGCCCACATCCGCCCGACCCCGGTGACGAACGTCGTCAGGTCGTAGTCCTGGTCCAGGCTCGGGAAGCGGTTGACGCGCAGCCGCGTGCGGCGCACGAGCCAGATCGCCAGCCCGCGCAGCCCGGCGTCCTCCACGTCGGCCCAGGCGACGTCCTGGGCCCACCGCGCGATCGAGTCCAGTCGCAGGCGGCCAGACGGCGCGACCTCGGCGAGCACGGCACGGCGCTGGCGGCCGAAGCAGCGCACGTCGCCGGGACGGGCGACGAGCGGCTGGAGCTCGGGCGGCGGCGGCACCGGCGGATCCTCCCGCGCGCCGGCCCGCGCCCCGATCATCGCCCGATCGCTGAGTCGGGTCGCGACGCGCCCAGCACCCAGGCGATGAACGCGGCCTGGAAGGGCAGCCGGGCCCAGAGGGCGACGGCGCCACCGGGCACCTCGGGGTACTGATCCGGGTGCAGCGCCATGTGGACGTTGGCGGGCAGGATCGCCACCAGCGTGGCCACCAGCCACCAGCCGGCGAGACGGCGGGTCGCCGCCACCATCAGACCGGCCCCGCCGGCGATCTCGGCCACCCCGCTGGCCGCGACCATCGCGTCGGGGGCGGGTACCCACGGCGGCATGATCTTTCGGTAGGGCGCCGGCTTGATGAAGTGCATCGCTCCGGCGAGGACGAAGAACGGACCGGCCAGCGTGCGAAGCCTGCGCATCGTCTCCGGGACGGTACCGCAGCGCCGGTCGCGGTTCACACGCCGTGGTTCACACACCAGTCTTACCCCGCTCATAGGCGCGTCTTGGGTGTGACCGTCACGATCGGAGCTCATGAGCAGCTCCTTCGCCCTCGCAGCGGACCGCAGCCGGCCGCGCGCGCCGGCCCCCTCCCCGCGCGTCGACATCGTCGTCCCGGTCTACAACGAGCAGTCGGCGCTGGAGGGCTCGATCCGCCGTCTGCACGAGTTCCTCTCGCACGAGTTCCCGTTCGCCTGGCGGATCGTGGTCGCCGACAACGCGTCGACCGACGCCACGCTGCGGATCGCGCACGGCCTGGCGCTCGAGCTCGACCACTTGACCGTCGTGCACCTTGACCAGAAGGGCCGCGGCCGGGCGCTGCGCGCGACGTGGCTGGCCAGCGACGCCGAGGTGCTGTCCTACATGGACGTCGATCTGTCGACCGACCTGCGTGCCCTCGCCCCGCTGGTCTCAAGCATCGTCTCGGGCCACAGCGAGCTGGCGATCGGAACCCGGCTGGCGCCGGGCTCGCGGGTCACACGGGGGGCCAAGCGCGAGTTCATCTCCCGCGCCTACAACCGGCTGCTGGCGCTCAGCCTTGGCGCCCGGTTCTCCGACGCGCAGTGCGGCTTCAAGGCGATCCGCGCCGACGCCGCGCGCCGGCTGCTGCCCGCGGTTGCCGATCAGGGCTGGTTCTTTGACACCGAGCTGCTGATCGCCGCCCAACGGCGCGGCATGCGCATCCACGAGGTCGCCGTGGACTGGGTCGACGACAGCGACTCGCGGGTCGACATCATCTCCACCGCGGCGACCGATCTGCGCGGCGTGCTGCGCCTGCGCTTCGATTCGCCGCTGCCGCGCTTCCTGGCGATCGGCGTCGTCTCGACGATCGCCTATGCGCTGCTCTATCTGGCGCTGCGCGGACCGCTGGGGGCGATCGCGGCCAACGCGCTGGCGCTCGGTCTGACCGCGGTCGCCAACACCCAGGCCAACCGGCGGCTGGCCTTCCGGATCCGCGGGCGGGCCGGACTCGTGCGCCAGCACGGCGCCGGGGCGCTGGTCTACCTGCTCGCGCTCGGCCTGACCGACGGCGCGCTGGCCGTGCTGCACGGCGTCGACCCCGGCCCGGGCCGGCTGCTCGAGGTCGTCGTGCTCGTCGCCGCCAGCCTCGTGGCGACCGGCTGTCGCTACGTCGCGCTGCGCACCTGGGTGTTCCAGCGAGACCGCCGCCAGCCGCCGCCGGCGCCGCTGCCGATGCTGCCCCGCTGACCGCCGTCCGCAGCCGGCTCGGGGCGCTGCGCCCCGATACCGCACAATCGACAGGTGAGGTCAACGCGTCAGACGACCGCGGTCTCGGTCGCCTACGTGGCGGCGCTGTTCATGTCATCGATGGACATGCACATCGTCAACGTCGCGCTGCCGACGCTGGGGCGTGACTTCCACGAGCCGCTGACCAGCGTGCAGTGGACGGTGATCGCCTACCTGCTCACGCTCGCCGTGGTGATCCCGGCCAGCGGCTGGGTGGGCGACCGGATCGGCAACAAGCGGACGTTCGTGGTCGCGCTCGCCGTGTTCACGCTGGCCTCGGCGCTGTGCGGCCTGGCCCAGAACCTGGGGGAGCTGATCGCCGCCCGCGCCGTGCAGGGGCTCGGCGGCGGCATGCTGACGCCGGTCGGCGTCGCGATGCTCTACCGGGCGTTTCCCCCGGAGCGTCGGGCCCAGGTCGCCCGGACGCTGATCGCGCCGGTCCTCGTCGGGCCCGGCCTCGCCCCGGTCCTCGGCGGGCTGTTCACCCAGGAGCTGTCCTGGCGCTGGGTGTTCTTCGTCAACGTCCCGGTCGGAGTGATGATGATCGGCTATTCCCAGCGGTTCCTCGCCGAGGATCCCCCGTCGCCGGGCGGCCGGCTCGACGTGCGCGGGCTGGCGCTCTCGGGCGCGGGGCTGAGCGCGCTCATGTACGCCGTCAGCGAAGGCTCGGTGATCGGCTGGGGGTCGCCGGCGATCCTCGCCAGCGGGCTGGGCGGCCTCGCGGCGCTCGCCGTCTTCACCCGCGTGTCGCTGCGCGCGTCCGATCCGCTGCTGCGACTGACGCTGCTGGGCGACCGGCTGTTTCGCGCCACCAACGTCGTCGTCGGCTTCTGCCTGGGCTCGTTTCTCGGCGGCCTGTACCTGATCCCGATCTTCCTTCAGGAGGTCCTGCACCAGTCGCCGGTGAGCTCCGGGCTGACGACCTTCGTGGAGGCGATCGGGGTGGTGGTGGCCGCCCAGACGCTCGGGCGCCTGTATCCGCGGATGGGTCCGCGGGTGATGGCCGGCATCAGCGGTCTGGGGCTGGCGATCATCCTGGGCTGCTTCGTGCTCGTCGGGCCGGGAACGAGCCTGTGGTGGGTGCGCGTCGCGATGTTCGGCGCGGGGATGTGCAACAGCGGCAACATGCTCGCGGTGCAGAGCGCGATGTTCACCAAGATCTCCCGCGCCGACACCGGCCACGCCTCGGCGATCTACAACACCCAGCGCCAGGCCTCGATCGCGATCTGCGTGGCGATCTTCACGACGATCGTCGCGTCGGTGGAGGCGTCGGGCGCCACTCACCTCGTGGCGTTTCACGCCGCCTTCGTCGCCGACGCCGGGATCGCGCTGCTGGGCGCGATCGCCGCCTGGACGCTGATCCGCACCGCCGACGCCCGGGCCACCATGCGCCCTGAACCCCGGGGCTGAGCCGGGCCCGGCGATCGGTTAGCGTAGGCGGGCAGATGACCGCCACCTCCCCCACCACCGGCGCCGCGCTGTGGAGCCCGCAGGCGCCGATGGGCAGCGTGCTCGGCAACCGGCTGACGATCGTCGCCGGCGACGGCGCGACGGTGACGACCGACGACGGCCGGGAGCTGCTGGACGCGACCGCCGGGTTGTGGCACGCCAACATCGGGCACGGCCGCGCCGAGCTCGCCGAGGCCGCCGCGGCCCAGATGCGGCGGCTGGAGACCTACCACACGTTCGGGCGCATCGCCAACGACCAGGCGCTCGCGCTCGCCGACCGCGTCGCCGCGATCAGCCCGATCCCGGATGCCAAGGTCTTCTGGGTCAGCGGCGGCTCGGATGCGATCGACACCGCCGCCAAGCTCGCCCGCCGCTTCTGGCAGCAGGCGGGGCAGACCAACAAGCGGATCATCATCAGCCGCGAGCAGGCCTACCACGGGCTGCACGGCTTCGGAACCTCGATCCTCGGGATCTCGATCATGCGCGAGGGCTACGGCGCGGAGTCGCTGATTCCCGAGACCGCGCGGGTGCCGGCCAACGACGCCGACGCCCTGGAGGCCGAGATCGCGCGCCTCGGGCCTGACCGGGTCGCCGCGGTGTTCGCCGAGCCGATCATCGGCACCGGCGGGGTGATCCTCCCCGCCCCCGGCTACCTCCAGCGCGTGCAGGAGATCTGCCGCGAGTACGACGTGCTGCTGGTGCTCGACGAGGTGATCACCGGCTTCGGTCGCACCGGCGCGATGTTCGCCACCGAGCTGTTCGAGCTCGACCCCGACATGATCATCATGGCCAAGGGGATCACCTCCGGCTACGCGCCGCTGGGCGGGGTGCTGATCGCGCCGCGGATCTGGGAGCCGTTCTACGCCGCCGGCCCGGATGCGCCCGTGTTCCGTCATGGCGTCACCTACTCCGGTCACGCCACGGCCTGCGCGGTCGCCCAGGCCAACCTCGACGTGCTGGAGCGCGAGCAGCTCGTCGCCCGTGTGGCCGCACTCGGACCGGAGCTGATGCGCGCCCTGCAACCGCTCGCCGCCCACCCGCTGGTGACCGAGATCCGCGGCGGCGTCGGGCTCATCGCCGGCGTCCAGATGGCCCCCGAGGTCGACGGCGAGCAGATCGCCCGCGCCTGCCTGGACGCCGGCATCCTCGTGCGGATCCTCGGCGGCAACATCATCCAGGTCTCCCCGCCGTTCATCGTGGCCGAGGCCGACCTGTGGCGGATCGCCGACGGGATCTCGACCGCGCTGGATCAGGCAGACCGGCTCAGCGGCTGAGCCGGTCTGGCTAACCTCGCCGGCGTGCCCCGCGGCTTCAGCTCAGACAACGCCGCCGGCGTGCATCCGGCGGTGCTCGCCGCGATCGCCGACGCCAACCAGGGACACGCGTCCAGCTACGGGCACGATCCGCTCACCGAGGCGGTCGCGGAGCGGCTGACCGGGGAGTTCGGCGCCGGCACCCAGTCGTTTCTCGTCTTCAACGGCTCGGCCGCCAACGTGCTCTCGCTGCGCGCCGCCTGCCGGCCGTGGCAGGCCGCGATCTGTGCCGAGACCGCCCACCTCAACGGCGACGAGGGCGGGGCTCCGGAGGCGATCGCCGGGGTCAAGCTGCTCACCGTCACCGCGCCCCACGGCAAGCTCACCGCCGAGCTCGTCGACTCCCGGGTGCAGCGCATCGGCGACGAGCACGCCGTCCAGCCACGGATCGTCTCGATCTCGCAGTCGACCGAGCTCGGCACGGTCTACACGCCCGATGAGCTGCGCGCGCTCGCCGCCCACGTGCACGCCCGCGGGCTCCTGCTCCACGTCGACGGCGCGCGGCTGGCCAACGCCGCCGCCGCGCTCGGGGTCTCACTCGCCGAGGTGTCGACCGGCGCGGGCGCCGACATCGTCTCCTTCGGGGGGACCAAGAACGGCCTGCTCGGCGGCGAGGTGGTCGTGATCGCCGACGCGGCGCTGGCCGACGGCTTTGCCTACCTGCGCAAGCAGACGCTGCAGCTGGCCTCCAAGATGCGCTTCCTCGCCGCCCAGTTTGAGGCCTACCTGACCGATGAGCTGTGGCGCCAGACCGCCGCGCACGCCAACGCGATGGCCGCGCGGCTCGCGGCGGCGCTGGATGGGGTCGACGCGGTCAGGATCACCCACCCGGTGCAGGCCAACGTCGTGTTCGCGGTGCTGCCGGAGGCGGCGATCGCCCCGTTGCAGGACCGCTATCCGTTCTACGTGTGGGACGAGCGCACCGGCGAGGTGCGTTGGATGTGCGCGTGGGACACGACGCCCGAGGACGTCGACGGGTTCGCCGCCGCGATCCACGAGCTGCTCGGGCGCCAGCTCTCGGCCCGCTAGCGCCCACACTCACGGCGAGTCGACGATGCGCGCCTGGGTGCATGACCGCTGGTCGTTCCCGCTGCCCGACAGCAATCGCTATCCGCTGTCCAAGCACCGGCTGCTGCGCGAGCGGCTGCTGAGCACGGGCGTCTGCGGTCCCGAGGATCTGCTTGAGGCCGAGCCCCTGAGCTGGTCGTCGTTGACGCGGGTGCAGGACGCGGCGCTGCTGGGTCGGATCCGCCGCGGGGAGCTGAGCGTGCGTGAGCAGCGCGGCCTGGGGCTGCCCTGGTCGCCCGAGCTCGTGGACCGCGGCCGGCGCGTCTCACACGGCACGGTGCTGGCCGGCCGAGAGGCGCTGCGCAGCGGGGTGGCGATCAACCTGGGCGGCGGCTCTCACCACGCGGGCCGTGACTTCGCGCGCGGGTACTGCCTGTTCAACGATCTCGTGCTGGCGCTCGACGCGCTGCGCACCGCCGGGCTCGCGCGCCGGGCGCTCGTCGTCGACTGCGACGTGCACCAGGGCGACGGCACCGCGCAGCTGCTCGCCGACGACCCCGACGCGTTCACGCTGTCGCTGCACGGCGCGCGCAACTACCCGTTCCGGCGGATCCCGTCCGATCTCGACCTCGATCTTCCCGCCGGCACCGCGGACGACGCCTATCTCGCGGCGCTCGCCGACGCCCTGTCGACCGCGCTGGCCGCCGGGAACTACGACATCGCGTTCTACCTCGCCGGGGCCGATCCATGGGAGGGCGACCGGCTCGGCTCGCTCGCGTTGACCAAGGCCGGCCTGCGACGCCGCGACGCCGCGGTCCTGGACACCCTGGGCGCGCACGAGATCCCGGTGTGCGTCACGCTCGCCGGCGGCTACGCACCCGACGTCGACGACATCGTCGACATCAACGCCGCCACCGTCGAGGAGGTGGCGGCGCGGACCGTCGACGCCGCGCCTCGCGCCGGCCTCAGTAGTCGTCCTGGACCTGGAGCGACCAGCGCGTCGCGCTCGAGGCCGGGGAGACCGTGACCTGATAGGTACCCGGGCCGCTGTTGAACACCCGGGTCTGGCTGCCGCCGTCGCTCAGGCCGACGCTCGTCGGCGCCGCGCCAGAGCGCAGCACCTGCGCATGGGTACCCGTGCAGAACACGAACAGGGTGCAGTGCCGGGCATCGCTGACCGACGAGACGATCCGCCAGCGCGTGCCCCGGATGCGAAACAGCGCCGACGTGCGTCCGGTGACCGTCGTCACCGGACGCCAACGCGGAACCTCGGAGACCGACAGGCGCACGGCGGAGCGCGCGGGCGTCGTCGCACCGGCCACCGGGGCCTGGCTGGTCACCGTGCCGGGCGTGATCCCGGGCGCGGGCACCTGGACGAGGGTCGTGTGCAGCCCGCGCGCGCGCAGCTGGGCCTGGGCGTCGGTGGCGTCCTCGCCGATCAGCAGCGGCACCTCGACCGGCGGCCGGGCCGCCGCGCGCGCCGGCGCGGCGTGATGATCGCCCGCGGTGAGGACCGCGGCGCCGATGAGCGCGCCGAGCACCGCGCCGGCCAGGCTGAGCAGCGCGATCGCGCGCCGGCGAGCCGGCGGATCGACCCGGATCCGCGGCGCGCGTCGCGGAGCGCGCAGCGTCGGCTCGTTCGCGGCACCCGTGGCCACACTCGGTTCCCGGCTCTCGGCCCGCTGCAGCGCGGCGCCCATCACGCGGGCATCCGCATAGCGGTCGGCGGGGTCCTTGGCCAGCGCCCGGGCCACGACGCGACGCAGCTCCGCGGGCACGCCGCGGGGCAGCGCCGGCGGCGGCTCGTGCAGATGCGCGAGCGCGAGCGCGACCGGCGAATCGCCCGTGAACGGCGGGCGCCCGGCGAGCATCTCATAGAGGACGACCCCGACCGCGTACACGTCGGTGGCGGGCGTCGTGGCCAGCCCGCGGCCCTGCTCGGGGGCCATGTACTTCGGCGTGCCGACGACGACCGAGGGGTGGTGCTCGAAGATCGACCCGCCGGCCAGCCGGGCGACGCCGAAGTCCCCCACCTTGACCCGGGCCTCGGTGGCGCTCCCCCCCACCGGATGAGCGAGCAGCACGTTGGCCGGCTTGACGTCGCGGTGCACGATCCGCTGCGCGTGGGCGCCGGCCAGCGCCCGGCACAGGCCGAGCGCGACCGCGCGGGCCTCCGCGACGCCGAGTCCGGCCGGCGCGGCCCGGCGCAGACGCTGGGCGAGGTCCTCGCCGTCGACGAGCTCGGAGACGTAGTACAGCCCCTCGCGGGCGTGGCCGACGTCGTAGATGCGGACGATTCCGGGATCGTCGACCCGGGCCAGCAGCTGGGCCTCGCGCTCAAAGCTCGCCACCCAGTCCGGATCCTCGGCCCACCACGGCTTGATCACCTTGACCGCGACCGGCCGGTGCAGCCGGCGGTCTCGCCCGCGATAGACGCGACCGAACGCGCCCTCGCCGATCACGGTGTGCAGCTCATAGCGGCCATCCAGGGCGATCCCGGACAGGTCGGGCGCGATCGGCATCATCTGAAATGTATCGGGCGGGCGGGGCACCCGGCGGGGCACGTTTCAGCCCGTGTTGCGCAGCCCCGAGGCGATCCCGTTGATCGTGAGCTGGCTGACCCGGTGCAGCTGCTCGGCCGCCGCGTCGTCGCTGGACCCGCCGGCCGACTCGATCGCGCGGATCCGCGCCAGCAGCGCCACCTGGACGAACGACAGCGGGTCGACCGCGGGGTTGCGGCGGTCGATCGAGGCCTGCAGCACCGGCTCTGAATCGAGCAGCCGCTTCCCTCCCCCGATGCCGACCAGCTCCTCGATCGTCAGCGCGAACTCCGCCTCCAGCGACCCCCAGATCCGATCGCGGGCCGGGTCCTCCCAGAGCGCGACGTAGCGCCGCGCGATCCCCAGGTCGGCCTTCGCGCAGCCCATCTCGGCATTGGAGAGGACGCTCGTGAAGAACGGCCACTCGGCGGCCATCTGGCGCAGCAGCGCCAGGCCGTGGCGCTCCCGGGCGTTGCGCAGCGCGGTGCCCAGACCCAGCCACGCCGGGAGCACGATCCGCGACTGCGTCCAGGAGAACACCCACGGGATCGCCCGCAGGTCCTCGATCCCGCTGGACCGGGTGCGCTTGGCCGGGCGTGAGCCCAGCCGCAGGCGCGCGATCTCGCTCACCGGGGTGACGCCCTCGAAGAAGCGCACGAAGTCAGGATCGTCGTGAACCACGGTGCGATAGAGCGCCTGGGAATCGGCCGCCATCTCGGCCAGCAGCGCCTCGAATACGTCGCTGCGGGCGTGAGGCCGGGCGCGACCGGTGGTCAACGTCGCGCTCGTCGCCAGCTCCAGTTCGCGGTGGGCGATCTCGGGCACCGCGTACTTGGCGGTGAGCACCTCGCCCTGCTCGGTCATCTTCAGGCGAGCGCCGACGGTGTGGGGCGGCAGCGCGAGGATCGCGCCGTTGGTCGGCCCGCCGCCGCGCCCGACCGCGCCGCCGCGGCCGTGGAAGAACAGCCATCCGACCCCGTGGCGGCGCAGCACCTCGACGATCCGGACCTGCGCCTGGTAGGCCAGCCACGCCGAGGCCAGGTAGCCGACGTCCTTGTTGGAGTCCGAGTAGCCGATCATCACCTCCTGCTCGTCGCCGACGGCCCGCAGCGCGGTGCGGTAGACGTCGCAGGACATCAGCGTGTCCATCGTCTGCGGTGCGGCCTGCAGCGTCGCGCCGGCCTCGAACAGCGGCACGATCCGCAGCGCGGCGCGGTCACCGCCGGCCCGGCAGAGGCTGCACTCCTTCATCAGCAGCAGCACCTCCAGCAGGTCGGCGGGGCCCTCGGTGCCCGACACGATGTAGGTCCGCACCGCGCCCGGGTTGGCTCCGGTCAGCGTCTTGCGCAGCATCCGGAAGGTCTCGATCGTCTCCTGCGTGGAGGCGTTGAAGCCGTCGATGTCGATCGGGATCAGCGGCCGGTGGTCGGCGATCTGGGCGACCAGCAGCGCCACGCGCTCGGCCTCGGGCAGGGCCCCGTAGTCATCGCAGATGCCCAGCGCGCGGTTGATCTCGGTCAACGCAGCGCGATGGATCTTGGCGTGCTCGCGGATGTCCAGACGGGCGTAGTGAAAGCCGAACACCTCCACCTCGCGAATGAAGTCATGCAGGTCGGCGCTGGCGGTCAGGGCGCCGGAACCGTCGCTCAGCGAGCGCGCGACGAGCGCCAAATCCTCCCGCAGCGCGTCGGGCCCGGGGTACCCGGCGGGCTGGCGCTCACGCGCGGCGCGCACCCGTTCGCGGATGAAGCTGAGCGCCCGCCGATAGGGCTCCTCGGGGTTGATCTCGGCGAGCGTCGCGGCGAGCACCGGGAAGTCGGCCTCGCCGGCCGACAGGATCGGCGCCAGCTCCGCGGCCGGGCCGGTGAGGCGCTCAGACAGCGACAGCCGACCGGCGAGCTGCTCCAGGCGCATGTCATAGAGGCGCAGGCACTGGTCGCGCATCAGGTCCAGCGCCTGGATCGTCATCTCGGGCGTGACGAACGGGTTGCCGTCGCGGTCGCCGCCGATCCAGGACCCGAACTGCAGCAGCGGCGGCACCGGGAGCGGTCCGGCATCGGGGTAGTGCTCGGCGATCGCCCGCTCGAGGTCGCGATACACCTCGGGGACCACATCGGCGAGCGTCGACGCGAAGTGGATCAGGCCGGCGCGGACCTCGTCGAGCACCGTGCGCTGCGCCGCCCGGATGTCGTCAGAGCCCCACAGCTCCTGGACGGTGGCCAGCAGCCGCCGGCGCGCGTCGGCACGGTCGGGGTGAATCCGGGTGTCGAGCTCGTGCAGCACGCCGAACACCCGGGCGAGCTTGTCGATCGTCGTGCGCCGCCGGGCCTCGGTGGGGTGAGCGGTCATCACCAGCCGCAGCCGGGCCTGCCCGAGCAGGTGGGCCAGCTGCTCGGCGCTGACTCCGCCCTGGCGCATCGCGGCGATCGTCTCGCGCAGCGATCCGGCGCGCGGGCGCTGCGCGTCGGCGGCGTCACGATCGGCCAGGCGCCGGATGCGCTCGTTGTCCTCGGCGAGGTTGATCAGCTGAAACCAACGGGTGAGCGCCCGCACGAGCAGCTCGACCCGCTCGAGGTCCAGCTCGCCGACCAGCCCGGCCAGACGCTCGGCCGCGGCCGCGTCGCCACCCCGAATCCGCCGCCCCAGCTCGATCGCCTCGTCGAGCAGCGCGACCGCGTCCGGGCCGTCGCCGAGCGCGATCACCTCGCGCAGGACGTCGGTCAGCAGCGCCTCGTCGGAGGCGAAGCTGCTGGTGCTGGGGACGGCGGCCGAGATCGGCACATGGTGACGAAAAAGGCGGAGCCGCCGCGTGTTCGGGCGACTCCGCCTTGTGGGTCCGTCTTGCGCGGCGACCGGCCGCGGACCTACCGCCGCTCCTCGACGGTGAACTCCAGCTCCAGATACTGGTGGACGTCCAGACGGCCCGACGGCCGGGACATCGGCGCCCGCGGCACGCCGCGGACGCGCCAGCGTCGCCGTACCCGCGCGGGACGCGGGTGGCGCGCGGGTGACACGCGGTCGCTCTCGCGGGGGATCGAGAGCTCGTAGCGCGGAAACGACATGAGCTCCTCCTTGCAGGGTGGATGGTGAACGCGCGTGCCTGACGGTGTCCGGGACTCAGAGAGTGTCAGTGAGCGCCGCGGGCGCAGGCCCGCGTTCACCCGCATGCGGGTGTCACATTTCACTTCACTTGTCTGCGAACGACCGTCGCGCTCGCGCGCGGGGGTTTTGTGTCGGTCAGGTACTGGTCAAGGCGGGCTTCATCGCGGGCCGATCTACTTGGGTTTTGGGCACAAAAAAGGCGACCCCTTCGGGTCGCCCTCGCTGCGAGTCAGATGTCGGCTGGGTTTCAGCGCAGACACCTCTCCGCGAGGGCATGGGGAGCGTCGCCGGTCATGTCGACGTGAGTCATTCCGGCGTTCCCGGACGTCAGCTGGGCGATCGCACGCCGACGCGGCGCGGAGCTCAGCCAGGCAGCGGACCGTGCCGGGAAGTCTGCGTCGAGCGGCGTGGAGTTGGTGTGAAGGAAGTTCGTCATGAAAGGTGACTCCTCAGAGCTGGCGGTGAGCCTAGACGACCCCGCGGTCGATTGCAAGGTAATTGACACTTTTTCGTCACGATCGCTGCCGGCAGGTCCCGGCGCGCCCCGGGTGAGGGCTACGCTGCTCGCCGTGCTGCACGTCCACCGCGCCGCCCGCGCCGACGTCCTCGCCGGCGCGCTGGCGCAGCTGCTCTCCCAACCGCCGCCCGACCCGTTCGCCGCCGACGTGGTGGCGGTCCCGACGCGCGGGATGGAGCGCTGGCTGACCCAGACGATGTCGGCCGTGCTCGGTGCGACCGCGGGCCGCGGGGATGGTGTCTGCGCCAACGTGCTGTTCCCGTCACCCCATCGACTCGTCGCCGACGCGGTCGCGGTCGCCTCGGGGATCGCGCCGGAGTCCGACCCGTGGTTGCCCGAGCGATCGGTCTGGCCGCTGCTGGAGGTCGTCGACGAGTGCCTGGATGAGCCGTGGCTGGCGGCGCTGACCGCCTACCTGCGAGGCCCGGAGGGCGATGATCCGCTGCGCCGGGACCGGCGCCTGTCGATCGTGCGTCACTTCGCCGGCCTGTTTGATCGCTACGCGCTGCACCGGCCCGAGATGCTCGCGGCGTGGGCCCAGGGCCGTGACGCCGACGCGGGCGGAGCCCCGCTGCCGGAGGGCGCGATCTGGCAGGCGCAGCTGTGGCGGCGACTGGCCGACCGGCTCGCGGTCCCCGGCCCGGCGCAGCGACGCGCGAGCGCATGCGCGCGGCTCGTGCAGGAGCCCGGCCTGCTCGACCTCCCGCAGCGACTGTCGCTGTTCGGTCTCACCCGGCTGCCCACCGGCCACCTGGAGGTGCTGCGCGCGCTCGCCGCCGGGCGCGACGTGCACCTGTGGCTGCTGCATCCGTCCGGCGCGTTGTGGGACACGCTTGCGGCCGCGGGGGATGCCGCGCGGCCGCGCGGGCGGCGCCGCGCGGCCGACCGCAGCGCCGACCTGGTCGGCAATCGGCTGCTCGCCTCATGGGGACGCGACGCCCGGGAGATGCAGCTCGTGCTCGCCGGCGGTGCGCAGGCCCCTGAGCGCGATGCCGAGTACCCCCTGACCGCCGACACGCACACCGACGCCAACGCGCCGCCGACCACGTTGCTCGCGCGGCTGCAGGCCGACATCCGCGCCGACCGCCCCGCCCCGGGGGCGCCGCTCGCCGGTCCGAACGTCGCGCTGACCGACCCGCGGCCGGTCCTGGATCCCGCCGACCGCAGCGTCGTCGTGCACTCCTGTCACGGCCGGGTGCGTCAGGTCGAGGTGGTGCGCGACGCGATCCTCCACGCCCTCGCGCGCGATGAGACCCTCGAGCCCCGTGACGTGATCATCATGTGCCCCGACGTCGAGTCGTTCACGCCGCTGATCCAGGCGACCTTCGGCTCAGACGCCGGCCCGGCCGACGCGGAGGACAGGCCGGGCGAGGGCCGCGCGGCGACCGACCTGCGGGTGCGGCTCGCCGACCGCTCGCTGACCCAGACCAATCCGGTGCTCGGGGTCGTCTCGGCGCTGATGGGGCTCGTCGACCGGCGGCTCACCGCCTCCGAGGTGCTGGACTTCGCCGACCGCGGCCCGGTGCGCCGCCGCTTCGGCTTCGATGATGACGATCTCGCCCGGCTGGCGGATTGGATCACCCAATCAGGGGTCCGCTGGGGACTGGACGCCGAGCACCGCGCGCCCTACCGGCTGTCGGCGATCGGCGACGGGACGTGGCGCAGCGGCCTGGACCGGCTCCTGCTCGGAGTGACGATGACCGAGGACGGCCAGCGGCTGTTCGGCGACGTGCTGCCGCTCGACGACGTCGACAGCCGGGCGATCGAGCTCGCGGGTCGCCTGGCCGAGCTGATCGCGCGAGTCGGCCAGACGCTGGATGCCCTGGGCACCGCGCAGCCGCTGGCTGACTGGGGCCGCGCGCTCGCCGCGGCGGCCGATGCCCTCACCGCCACCTCGCCGCGCGACCGCTGGCAGCGCGCCGAGCTGCAGCGGATCCTCGACGAGATGGTCGGCGAGGCCGGCGACCGTGCCCAGTCCGGCGCGCAGGCCGCGCTCGCCCCCGCGGAGATCCGCGCCCACCTCGGCGCCCGGCTGGCCGGACGGCCGACGCGCGCCAACTTCCGCACCGGCCACCTCACCGTCTGCACGCTGATGCCGATGCGCTCGGTTCCCCACCGGGTCGTCTGCCTGCTGGGGCTCGACGACGGGTCGTTTCCGCGCCGTGCGCCCCGCGACGGCGATGACCTGATGCTCGCCGATCCCCACATCGGCGAGCGCGACCCCCGCAGCGAGGATCGCCAGCTGCTGCTCGACGCGCTGCTGGCCGCCACCGAGCAGCTGATCGTCACCTATACCGGCAACGACGAGCGGACCAACTCCCCCCGCCCGCCCGCGGTCCCCGTCGGCGAGCTGCTCGACGCGGTGAACGCGACCGTCCGTGGCGCGGACGCGGACGCGGCCACGGGTGCGGCCGACTCGGGGACCAGCGCCGCGGATCAGATCACGATCCGTCACCCCCTGCAGCCCTTTGACCCGCGCAACTTCGAGGCCGGCCGGCTGCTGCAAGACGCGGCCTGGAGCTTTGACGACGTCGGCCTCGCCGGCGCCCGGGCGCTCACCGGTCCGCGCGACGATCCGCCGGCGTTCCTCCGGGAGCCGCTGCCGGCGATCGACACCTCCGAGATCGAGCTCGACGACCTGATCGCCTTCGTGCAGCATCCGATCCGGGCGTTCCTGCGCCGTCGCCTGGAGATCTCGCTGCGCGACGGCGAGGACGAGGTCGCCGACGCGCTCCCGATCGAGCTCGACGCGCTGCAGCGCTGGGACGTCGCCAACCGGCTGCTGGAGGCGCTGATGCGCGGAACCCCGCTGCGGGTCGCCGCGGGGGCCGAGAAGGTGCGCGGCACGCTGCCGCCCGGCGTCCTCGGCGATCGCGTGATCGAGGATGTCAAGGACCTCGTGATCGCGATCGCCACGCAGGCCGCCAAGCTCGCGGCGCCGGGCGCCGACCGCGATCCGTTCGACATCCGCGTGACGCTCGGCGGCGACCGAGTCCTCACCGGCACCGTCACCGGAGTCAACGGCCAGGTGCTGATGTCCGCCTCCTACTCCCGCGTCGCGCCGCGCCACCGGATCGCCGCCTGGGTCCGCTTCCTCGCCCTGTCGGCCGCCCATCCAGACGAGCCGCTGTCGGCCGCGACGATCGGTCGCGGCGGCAATCGCGATGACGTGCGGATCTGCTGGATCCCACCGCTGGCCGACGAACCCGACGCTCGCCGCGACGCCGCCGTCGCCGAGCTGGCGCGCCTCGTCGACCTCTACGAGCGCGGGATGCGCGAGGCGCTGCCGCTGTTCTCCCGGACCTCGGCGGCGTGGGCGCAGGCCGCCGCGGTCGGCGGCGGGGATCCACGCGCCGAGGCACAGCGCGCCTGGGAGTCGGGGTATCGCTTCGAGGGCGAGGACGCCGACGCACACCACCAGCTCGTCTACGGCGGGATGCCCTCACTCGCCGAGCTCGTGGCGATCGGTCCCGCGGACGGGGAGAGCGGCGACGGCTGGGCGATGGACGAGGCCTCCCGGCTGGGCCGCCTCGCCCGGCGGCTGTGGGACGGCCTGCTTGACCACGAGCAGGTGAGCGCGCGATGACCGAGCCTCGGGCGTTCGACGTCTGCGGGCCGCTGCCGCAGGGGATCACGGTGCTCGAGGCCAGCGCCGGCACCGGCAAGACCTACACGATCGCCACACTCGCGGCTCGCTACGTCGCCGAGGGCCTTGAGCTTGAGCGGATCCTGCTCGTCACCTTCACCCGGATGGCCACCGGCGAGCTGCGGGAACGGGTGCGCGAACGGCTGATCGAGGTCGAGCGCGGGCTGGCGGCCGTCGAGGCCGGCGCCGCACCGGGATCTGACCCCGTCGTCGCCCTGCTCGCCGCGGGCGACGTGTCGCGCGCCCGGGCCAACCTCGCGCGGGCGATCGGCGGCTTTGACGCCGCGACGATCGTCACCACGCACAGCTTCTGTCAGGAGGTGCTCGGCGGCCTGGGCATCGCGGGCGACCTCGAGCCCGAGGCGATCTTCGTGGAGGACCTCTCCGAGCTCGCCTCCGACGTCGTGCAGGACCTCTACCTGCGCAAGTTCCGCGAGTCGCGCGTGCCATCGCTTGACCTGCGCGAGGCATCGACGGTGGCCCACGTCGCGATCGACAAGTTCTCCGCCGAGATCCACACGCCACCCGGAGTCGACTATGACGAGCGCGTCGGCCTGGCCGTCGCCGCCCGCCGCGAGCTCGACGAGCGTAAGCGGCGGCTATCGGTGATGAGCTATGACGACCTCGTCCAGCGCCTGCGGGCGGCGCTGCGTGGCCCCGCCGGCGAAGCCGCCCGCGTGCTGCTGCGCTCGCGCTTCACGGTCGCGCTCGTCGACGAGTTCCAGGACACCGACCCGGCGCAGTGGGAGATCATGCGCGAGGCGTTCGGGCAGCCCGGGCAGACGCTCGTCCTGATCGCCGATCCCAAGCAGGCGATCTATGCGTTTCGCGGCGCCGACGTCTACGCCTACCTCGACGCGACCCGCGCCGCCGCCGACCAGGCGACGCTGCCGGTCAACTGGCGCTCAGACCAGGGCCTGATCGATGCCCACGACGCCCTGTTCTCCGACGCCCAGCTCGGCCACGCCGGAATCGTCTACCGGCGGGTTCGCGCCGCGCCCGGCCACGAGCGGCCGCGGCTGATCGGCGCACCGCACCCGACGCCGATGCGCTTCCGCGTGCTCATGCGCGAGAGCCCGTCGCTGATGCTCTCAAAGAGCGGCAAGTACGCGCAGAAGGCCTCGGCCCGCGAGCTCATCGCGCAGGATGTCGCCGGTGACATCGTCGCGCTGCTGCACTCCGGCGCCGACGTCGCCGGAGAGCCGGCCCGCCCGGGCCACGTCGCGGTGCTCGTGCGGATCCACTACCAGGCCGAGCTCGTGCAGCGGGCGCTGGAGGCGGCGGGCGTCCCCGCCGTCGTCAACGGGGCCGGGAGCGTGTTCGAATCCGAGGCCGCCCGCCACTGGCTGCGGCTGATCGAGGCGCTTGAACGTCCCGCCTCGCTGCCGCGCGCGCATTCGGCGGCGCTCACCGACTTCATCGGCTGGCCCGCCGAGCGGCTGGCCGCCGCCGCGGACGGAGGGCACACCCAGACACCCGGCGACGGCGACGCGTGGGACTGGGAGGAGCTGCACCGCCGCCTGCATGAGTGGGCGCGGATCCTGCGCGGCCGCGGCGTGGCCTCGCTGCTGGAGACGATCACCGTCTCGGAGAATCTTCCGGCCCGGTTGCTCGGCGACGCCGACGGCGAGCGACGACTCACCGATCTGCGCCACATCGGTCAGCTGCTGCACGCCGCGGCGACCGCCGACCAGCTCGGCCCGACGGCGCTCGCCGGGTGGCTGCGCGCCCGGATCCTCGAGGACGTCGGCGACGAGGAGCGCACCCGCCGCCTGGAGTCCGACAGCGAGGCCGTGCAGATCCTCACCATCCACGGCAGCAAGGGATTGGAGTTCCCCGTCGTCTACGTGCCGTTTCTCTGGGAGAGCCGTGACTATGAGACCAGCGGCCCGATCCTGTTTCACGACGCGGCCAACCGCTGGACGCTCGACGTGTCGCCCGACGGATCCCAGCGGCGCCGCCACGAGCGGCAGGGGATGGCCGAGGACCGCGGCGAGGATCTCCGGCTCGCCTACGTCGCGCTCACCCGGGCGCGGCATCAGGTCGTCGTCTGGTGGGCCGGCTCCTGGGACAGCCGCAACGCCTCGCTGACCCGGCTGCTGTTCTCCCGCGACGAAGCGGGGGTCGTCACGCCCGACAGCCGCAGCGTCCCCGACGACCTCAGCATGCTCAAGCGGCTCGGTGATCTCACCCGCGCGGCGCCGGGCGCGGTCGTCGTCGAGCGCGCCGTGCCCGACCTCACCGCGCACTGGTCAGCACCGCTGGAACCCCCCTCGTCGCTGTCGGTCTCGCAGTTCGCGCGCACGGTTGATCAGCGCTGGCGCCGCACGTCGTATACCGACATCACCGCCGCCAGCTATGAGGCGCTCGTCGGCTCAGAGCCCGAGGAGCCGCTCGTCGACGACGAGCCCGGCGCCGACGAGCCGACGCCGGCCAGCGCAGTCGCGACCGCGCTGGAGCTGTCGGTGCCCGCGCTGCTCGGACAGATGCCGGTCGGCGCCGACGTGGGGACCTTCGTGCACCGGGTGCTGGAGGCGACCGATTTCGCCGCCGAGGATCTCGTCGGCGAGCTGCGCGCGCGGATCGGA
This sequence comes from uncultured Acetobacteraceae bacterium, assembly GCA_964658375.1. Lineage (GTDB taxonomy): Bacteria > Actinomycetota > Thermoleophilia > Solirubrobacterales > Solirubrobacteraceae > Palsa-465. The sequence continues at coordinate 65,935 of CAZZYU010000003.1, forward strand.
GAGGTGCAGGCCCGCCGCGCGGTGGAGATCGGCGACCCGTCGCTGGTCGCCGACGGTCTCGCGTCGATGATCTCGACCCCCCTGGGCGATGTCGTCGGCGGGATCGCGCTGCGCGACGTGGCCCGGGCCGACCGACTCGACGAGCTCGGCTTCGAGCTGCCGCTCGCCGGCGGGGACCGGCCGACGGGCTGGCTGACTCTCGATCGGATCGCCGCAGCGCTGCGCAAGCACCTCCCCTCCGGGGATCCGCTGCACGGCTATCCGGCACGCCTGGATGACCCGTGGCTGCGGCGGACCGTGCGCGGCTACCTGACCGGCTCACTGGATCTCGTGGTCCGCCTGCCCGGCTCCGGCGCAGATCCCGCTCCGCGCTTCGCCGTGCTTGATTACAAGACCAACTGGCTCGGGGAGCCCGACGAACCGCTCACCTCGTTTCACTATCGCCCAGAGGCGCTGCGCGCGGAGATGCTGCGCCACCACTACGCGCTGCAGGCCCTGCTCTACACCGTCGCGCTGCACCGCTATCTGCGCTGGCGCCTGCCCGACTACGACCCTGACCGGCAGCTGGCGGGAGTCGCCTACCTGTTCGTCCGCGGCATGACCGGCGCCGACGGCCTGGGGCTGAGCGGGAGCGCGCCCGGGGTGTTCGGGTGGCGTCCGCCGGCGGGACTGGCGGCCGCGCTCAGCGACGTGCTCGACCAGGGCAGCGCGATATGAGCAGCGGCGCATCGACGAGCGGCGGCGCCTCACCGGCGGTGCCGGAGCGCGATCCGTTCGACGCCCGGGTCGTGGTGCAGGCATCAGGGGCGCTGCGTCAGTTCAACCACGCCGGGGTGCTGTCGGCGGCCGACGTGCACGTCGCGCGCCGGCTCGCCGCGCTCGCCGGCGAGACCGACGACGCGGTTCTGCTCGCGGTCGCGCTCGCCGTGCGTGCCCCCCGGATCGGCCACGTGCTGATCGACCTGGAGACGATTCACGAGACCGCCGCCGTCGACGCCGACGAGCAGGTCGATCTCGGCGCGCTCGGCTGGCCCGAGCCGGCCGACTGGATCGCCGCCGTCGCCCGATCCCCGCTCGTCG
>CAZZYU010000004.1:0-67010 GCA_964658375.1 uncultured Acetobacteraceae bacterium
GCGATCAGTGGCTCGGGTTCGCGCTGACCGAGGCGTGCTTCTTCTACGGCCTCGTGGGCGGGTTCATCGCCTTCTTCCTGTAGGCCGACGATGCCGCTGCTCGACGCCCATCTTCCGCTGGCCTCCGGCGGCTCGTTCCTGATCACCCCGAACGTCGGGTTGATGGTCTGGACGCTGGTCGTGTTCGCGATCTCGCTGTTCGTGCTGCGCCGGGCGGTGTTCCCGCGGATCCGCGACGCCCTTGACGCTCGCGCCAACCGGATCAACGAGTCGATCGACGCTGCCGATCGCACCCGCCAGGAGGCCCAGCAGCTGCTCGACGACTACCGCGAGCGGCTCAAGGACTCCCGCGCGCAGGCCGACGAGATCGTCGCCCGGGCCCGGACGGCCGCCGAGGCCCACGAGCGCGACGCTCGGGCGGAAGCCAAGGCCACGCGCGAGCAGCTGCTGGAGCAGACCCGGCGCGACATCGAGTCAGAGACGCGCCGCGCGATCCAGGAGATCCGCCGCGAGGTCGCCGACCTCACCGTGATGGCGACCGAGAAGGTGACGCGCAAGACGCTCACCGAGGAGGACCAGCGCCGGCTGATCGAGGACGCGATGTCCGAGCTGGACTTCAGCGCGCTCAGCGCGCCGGACCAGGGACGCTAAGTGGAGGAGATCGGCCAGGTCTACGCGCGGGCGCTGTTCGAGGTCGCGGTCGAGCACGACGCGCTCGACGAGATCCGCGAGCAGCTGGACGAGTTCGCCGACGCGATGCACGCCAACCGCGACCTGGCGGTCTTCTTCTTCTCGCCCTACTTCTCGGTCCTGGAGAAGAAGGAGGCGCTCGGCAAGACGGTCGCCGACGCCAATCCGGAATTCCAGAACTTCCTGGAGGCGCTGATCGAGCGCCACCGGATGCCCGCGATCTTCCGCATCCAGACGGAGTTCGCGTCGCTGTGGGACGAGGAGCGCAAGCTGCTTCCGGTGCAGGTCGTCAGCGCGGTGGAGATCGACCCCGCGACGCTGAAGAACCTCACCGATCGGATCGGCAAGCAGGTCGACCGCACGATCGAGCTGACCACCGAGGTCGATCCGGACATCCTCGGCGGGATCGTGCTGCGGGTCGGCAACCAGATCCTCGACGCCTCGATCAAGAACCGGCTGGAACAACTTCGAAAGCAAGTCGCGGAGGCCTAGCGCCGCCCGCGAAGGGAGCCCACGACATGCAGATCAATCCCGACGAGATCACCTCGATCCTGAAGAGCCGGATCGAGGGCCTTGACACCTCAAGCGCCGACCTGACCGAGGTCGGCACCGTGCTCTCGGTCGCCGACGGCATCTGCCGCGTGCACGGCCTGGAGAACTGCATGTCGTTTGAGATGCTCGAGCTCCCGCACGGCGTCACCGGCCTCGCGCTCAACCTCGAGTCCGACAACGTCGGTGCGGTGCTGTTCGGCGAGTGGGAGCACGTCTCCGAGGGCGACACGGTCAAGCGCACCGGACGTCTGCTGGAGATCCCGGTCGGCGAGGGGCTGCTGGGCCGGATCGTCGACCCGCTCGGCAACCCGGTCGACGGCAAGGGCGACATCGAGACCACCGAGACGCGGCCCGCCGAGCACAAGGCGCCCGGGGTCGTGCAGCGCCAGCCGGTCACCGAGCCGATGCTCACCGGCCTGAAGGCGATCGACTCGATGATCCCGATCGGCCGCGGCCAGCGCGAGCTGATCATCGGCGACCGCCAGACGGGCAAGACCTCGATCGCGATCGACGCGATCATCAACAACAAGGACCGTGACCTGATCTCGGTCTACGTGGCGATCGGCCAGCGCAAGGCGACCGTCGTGCAGCTCGCCGCCACCCTCGAGGAGGCCGGGGCGCTGCAGAACACGATCATCGTGATCGCCGCGGCCGACGAGTCGGCGCCGATCAAGTTCATCGCGCCCTACGCCGGATGCGCGATGGCCGAGCACTTCCTCTACAACGGCAAGGCGGCGCTGACGGTTTATGACGACCTCACCAAGCACGCCTACGCCTACCGTCAGATGTCGCTGCTGCTGCGCCGCCCACCGGGTCGCGAGGCCTATCCCGGCGACGTCTTCTACCTGCACTCGCGGCTGCTGGAGCGCGCGGTCAAGCTCAACGACGATCTCGGTGGCGGCTCGCTCACCTCGCTGCCGATCATCGAGACCCAGGCCGGCGACGTCTCGGCCTACATCCCGACCAACGTGATCTCGATCACCGACGGGCAGATCTTCCTGGAGCCGAAGCTGTTCTACTCCGGCGTGCGCCCGGCGATCAACGTCGGCATCTCGGTCTCCCGGGTGGGCGGCAACGCCCAGATCCGGCCGATGCGGCGCGTCGCGGGCACGCTCAAGCTGGAGCTCTCCCAGTACCGCGATCTGGAGGCGTTCTCCCAGTTCGGCTCCGATCTGGACGCCGAGACCCGGGGCGCCCTGGCCCGCGGCGAGCGGCTGGTCACCACGCTGAACCAGAACGAGCGCCACCCGATGCCCGTCGAGGACCAGGTGGTGCAGATCTTCGCCGCCACCAACGGCTACGTCGATCGCATCACGGTCGACAAGGTCACCCGGTTTCTCACCGGAGCGGTGGAGTCGGTCCGGGGCAACCAGCCCGAGCTGATCAAGTCGATCGCCGGCGGCACCTGGGACGACGACGTGATCGAGCAGCTCAAGGCCGCTCTGGACGGGTACGCCGAGGACTTCGGCTACGACCTCGACGAGGAGGGCCACCCGCTCGAGGACGACACGCGCGAGCCGGCCGCCGCCTGATCCCGGGAGCAGCGTCGCATGGCCACCTCGCAGCGAGACGTCCGGAACCGGATCGCCTCGGTCAAGAACATCCAGAAGATCACCCGCGCGATGGAAATGGTCGCGGCGGCTCGGCTGCGCCGCGCCGAGCAGCGGATCGAGTCGCTGCGCCCCTACGCGGACGCGATCCGGCGGATGACGCGCCAGGCCGCGCAGGCGGCCGGCGACGTCCCCAACCTGCCGATCCTCTCCGAGCATGACCAGGTGCGGACCGTCGGCCTGCTCGTCGTCGCCGGAGACCGGGGACTCGCCGGCGCGTTCAACTCAAACGCCGTGCGCGCCGGGGTGGCCGCCGGCCGCGAGCACGCCGCCGAGGGGGCCGCGTCGGTCTACTTCGCCTCGGGCCGCCGGCCGGCCTCCTCGCTGGCCTTCCGCGGCCTCGACGTCGCCGACAGCTTCACCGGCTTCACCGACCGTCCCGCCTACGCCGACGCTCGCCGCATCGCGGAGCGGATCATGGCCGCCTACGTCGACAACGAGGTCGACCAGGTCGAGATCTTCTACAACGGCTACATCTCGCCGCTGTCGCAGGTGATCCGGCGCGAGACGCTGCTGCCGCTCCAGCGCGCGAGCGTGCTCGACGAGAGCGACACGGCAGACGGTGAGGACGGGGAGCAGGCCCAGCACGGCGCCGTCGAGTACGAGCCCGATCCCAAGGACATCCTCGCCCGTCTGGTTCCCGACTACGTCGAGATCTCGATCTACCGGGCGCTGCTGGAGTCCACCGCGTCCGAGCACGGATCGCGCATGACGGCGATGCGCAACGCCTCGGAGAACGCGACTACGCTGATTGACGATTACACGTTGGAGATGAACCGAGCCCGCCAGGCAGAGATCACGCAGGAGATCGCAGAAGTCGTGGCCGGCGCGGAAGGCCTCGGATAAGGAGAACCAGAGCATGTCGGCGACCACCGAACAGGAGACCTCGCCCAGCGAGAGTCAGCGCAACGTCGGCCGGATCGAGGAGGTCCAGGGCGTCGTGATCGAGGCCGTGTTCCCCGACCGGCTGCCCGAGATCAACCACGCGATCACGATCAAGCGCCCCGAGGCCGCGAAGGCCGAGTCCGATGAGGACATCGCCGCCGCGCAGGAGGACTTTCTCGTCTGCGAGGTCCAGCAGCATCTCGGTGACGACCGCGTGCGCGCGGTCGCGATGGACAGCACCGACGGGCTGGCCCGCGGCGCCGAGGTGATCGACACCGGCGCGCCGATCACGGTCCCCGTCGGCCGTGCGACGCTCGGCCGGATCTTCAACCTGCTCGGCGAGCCGATCGACTACGGCGACCCGATCCCCGACGACACCGAGCGCTGGCCGATTCACCGCGACGCTCCGAGCTTTGAGTCGCTGGCCCCGACGACCGAGATGTTCGAGACCGGCATCAAGGTCATCGACCTGCTCGCCCCCTACGCCCGCGGCGGCAAGGTCGGACTGTTCGGCGGCGCCGGGGTGGGCAAGACGGTCATCATCCAGGAGCTGATCCACAACCTCGCCCAGGAGCACGGTGGACTGTCGGCGTTCTGCGGCGTCGGCGAGCGCTCGCGCGAGGGCAACGACCTGTGGCTGGAGATGAAGGAGTCCGGCGTCCTGGACAAGACGATGCTCGTGTTCGGGCAGATGAACGAGCCGCCCGGCGCCCGCATGCGCGTCGCGCTGTCGGGGCTGACGATGGCGGAGTACTTCCGTGACGAGGAAGGCCAGGATGTGCTGCTGTTCATCGACAACATCTTCCGCTTCGTCCAGGCGGGCTCCGAGGTCTCGGCGCTGCTGGGCCGGATGCCCTCCCAGGTCGGCTATCAGCCCACGCTGGAGTCCGAGATGGGTCAGCTGCAGGAGCGGATCACGTCGACCCGGAAGGGCTCGGTGACCTCGATCCAGGCCATCTACGTCCCCGCCGACGACCTCACCGACCCGGCACCCGCCTCGGCCTTCGCCCACCTGAACTCGACGACCTCGCTGTCACGCTCGATCTCGGAGAAGGGCATCTACCCGGCGGTCGACCCGCTGGACTCGACCTCGACGATCCTCAAGCCCGAGGTCGTCGGTGACGAGCACTTCGAGGTGGCCAACCGGGTCAAGGAGGTGCTGCAGCGCTACCAGGAGCTGCAGGACATCATCGCGATCCTCGGCATCGACGAGCTCTCCGACGAGGACAAGGTGACCGTCAACCGGGCGCGCAAGATGGAGCGCTTCCTGTCCCAGCCGTTCTTCGTCGCCGAGCAGTTCACCGGCGTTCCCGGCCAGTACGTGCCCGTCGGCGAGTCGATCCGCGGCTTCAAGGAGATCCTCGAGGGCAAGTACGACGACGTCAACGAGCGCGCCTTCTTCATGAAGGGGTCAATCGACCAGGTCCGGCCGGAGGGCGAGCAGTCCTCCCAGACCACCGAGGAGCCGTCCTCGGAGAGCACCGAGGAGGCGCCCGCGGCGTCGGCGGCGTCTGAGAGCACGCCGGTGCCCGAGGAGTCCGGCACCGAGGCCGGCTGAGCCGAGATGGCCGAGCACACCAAGTTCCCCGTCGAGGTCCTCACCCCCGAGGGCGAGGTCTTCAACGACGAGGTCCAGATGGTCTCGACGCGGACGGCGCTCGGCATGATCGGCATCCTGGCCAATCACGAACCGGTGTTGGCGATGCTCGACCCCACCGAGCTGCGCCTGTATCGCAGCGACTCGGAGATCGTGCGCTTCGCCCAGTCCGAGGGCTACCTGCAGGTCGCCGACAATCGCGCGCTGCTGCTCGTCGAGGAGGTCCACGACCCCGACACGCTCGATGCCGCGCAGCTGCGCGAGCGCCTGGCGCAGGCGGAGTCCGAGTTGGAGAACGCCGGCGACGACTCCGAACGCCGACGCGTCGCCGAGCGTGACCGGCGCCGCTGGCAGGCGTTCCTGGCGATCGCCGAGAGCCCAGCTCAATCGTAGGTCGGGCGGTGCCGTCGCGGCGGCCCGCCGGGAGCCTTAATCGCAGCGTCATCGGCGCTGCCTACTCTTTGCGCGGTATATGACCGACGAACGCGTGCTCGCCGAACGCCTGATCGGCTATGAGACCTCACGGCCCGCCGCCATCGTCGCGGCGGCCGGGTTCGTCAAGGGCTGGCTGGAGTCCCACGGCATCGCGGTCGCCGACCACGATCACCGCGGGCTGCCCGTGCTGGTGGCCGAGGTGGGGGCGGGCGCGGGCGGCGTGGTGGGTGAGGGACGCCAGGCAGGGGAGGGCGATGTCCCGTGCGTCGTCTTCCACGGCCATCTCGACGTCGTCCCGGGGCGCCCGGAGCAGTTTCACCCCCGCGTCGAGGGCGATCGGTTGATCGGCCGCGGCGCCTATGACATGAAGGGCGGCCTGGCCGCGATGCTGTGCGCACTGCGCGACGTCCAGCACCAGAGCGCGGTCCGGGTGCGGATGGTCGTCGTGCCCGATGAGGAGTCCGAGGAGCTCGATGAGCGCTCCACCGACGCGGTCGTCGCCCGCGGCCTGGGCGGGGACTTCGCGATCACCGGCGAGCCGACCGACCTGCACATCGGCGTCCAGGCCAAGGGGGTGCTCGTGCTGCGGATCGGCGTCCACGGCCGCTCGGCGCACGGCTCGACGCCGTGGCTGGGCGACAACGCGGTGCTCAAGGCGATCGACGTCTTCCGGACGATCGAGACGCTGCCGTTCACGCGCGAGTCCTCGGAGATGTTCGACCGCCCGTCGATCAACCTCGGGCGCATCGCCGGCGGCGATGCGATCAACAAGGTCCCTGACCGCTGCGAGATGGCCGTCGACGTGCGATACCTGCCCGGCCAGGATCCCGGCGAGATCCTCGCCCAGGTCCGGGCGATCCCCGGCATCGACGTGACCCGCACCTTCATCCATCCGACGGTCAGCGTCTCCCGGCATGACCCGTACGTGCGGGGACTCTCGGAGGCGGCGGGCCGGGCGGTCAGCGGGGAGGTCATGTCGGTGGGACGCGACGGCGCCTCCGACGCCGCGTCGTTCATCGAGGCCGGTATCCCCGCGGTCGAGTTCGGTCCCGCCGGCGGTGGGCATCACGGGCCCGAGGAGTGGGTGTCGCTGCGCTCCCTGCACCAGTATCGCCGGGCGCTGACTGACTTCGTCGGGGCGTTGCCGGAGTGGCTGCGCGACTCCCAGGACGGCAGCGGGCTGCGCGCGATCGAGGGCGGCCTCGCCTAGTGGCCGCACTCGCGCATCGCCGGCTTCACGAGATCGACCACTGACGCATGCGGTTTCTGATCCCCAAGAGCCGGACGGGAATGGTCGTCCGCTTCTTTGCGGCGGCGGTGATCGTGGTCGGCTCCGGTGCGGCGACGACCGCGGTGGCCGGGCTGTTGCAGGTCAACACGCTCGTCGGCTACATCTCGGTCAACCAGGGGATCAGCTCCAAGCAGATCAAGCTGCCGTCGCCCGGCAAGCCCGAGACGCTGCTGCTGATCGGCTCTGACCACCGCGCCGGGGCCTCGACGCGGGGTGCCAACACCGACACGATGCTGCTGATGCGGCTCAACGCCAAGTCGTCGACGATCAACGTGCTCTCGATCCCGCGCGACCTGCAGGTCGACGTGCCCGGGGAAGGCGTCGAGAAGCTCAACGCGGCCTACAGCCAGGGCGGCTACAGCCTGCTGATCCGCACGATCCGCCAGGACGTGTTCCCCGGCTTCTATCCCAACCACGTGATCGACACGAACTTCACCGGGTTCTCGGATCTGATCGACGCGATCGGCTGCGTCTACTCCGACGTCGACCACCGCTACTACAACGACTCAAACTCCGGCCTGCCCGGAGATGACTATTCGAGCATCAACATCCAGCCCGGGTACCAGAAGCTGTGCGGCGACAACCAGTCGGTCAGCGGGGCGCTGCCGTTCGTGCGCTTCCGCCACACCGACACCGACATCGTGCGCAACGCCCGCCAGCAGGACTTCCTGCGCTGGGCCAAGGATCAGTACAGCGCCGCCCAGCTGCTGCACAACCGCGCCAAGCTGCTCAAGATCTTCGGCAAGCACTCGACGACCGACAAGAGTCTGCACACCAGCAAGGGCCTGATCGAGCTGTTCGATCTCGTGGTCAATGCCGACGGCAGCGCGCTCAAGCAGATCACGTTCCCGGCGATCCTGCCGTCCGCGGACGCGGCCGTCAGCTACGTGACCGCCGAGCCGGCGCTTGAGCAGGCGGCCTACAAGGCCTTCCTGGCTCCGACCAAACGGGCCAAAAAGGCCAAGAAGACCTCACCGACGGTCGGCACGGCGCACGCCAAGCACCGCGCCCGGCCCGCTCGGATCGATACCGCCGGCCTGACCTCGGATCCCGCCGACGGGCGCGCCCAGGCCCAGGCGCTCACCCGGCCCGGGATGCCGGTCTACTACCCGCGGCTGATCGATGCCCAGAGCGTGTACTGCACCCCGACCCAACCCGAGTGCCTCAACGGCGACGAGCCGGCCAGCGTCTACGCCCACTCCTTCCCGCGTCAGTACCTGATCCCCAACCAGCATCACCACAAGGTCGCGGCCTGGCGGATGACGCTCGTCATCAATCCGCTGCGGGGTCAGTTCTACGGTGTTCAGGGCGTGGCCTGGCGCGATCCGCCGCTGCTGGCCAGTCCCTCCGGGACGAAGGTGATCGACGGTCGCAAGCTGTACCTCTACGCGGGCGACGGCGGCCACCTGACGACCGTCGCGTGGCATCGGGGCGGGGATTCCTACTGGATCTCCAACGATCTCACCAGCGACATTCCCAACAGCGAGATGATCGGGATGGCCGCGTCGATGGTTCGCTACCGGCCCTGAGGGCCGGTCTGGACCCCCGACCTCGCTAGGCTCCCGCGCTCGATGAGCATCCCCCGCACCGACCATCCCCAGGCGATCGCGGTGATCGGCACCGGCTACGTCGGGCTGGTGACCGCCGCCGGCTTTGCCGAGCTGGGCAACGAGGTCTGGTGCGTGGACGTCGATGCGACCAAGATCGAACGGCTCAAGCGGGGCGAGATTCCGATCTATGAGCCCGGGCTGGCCGAATCGGTGGCGCGCAGCAGCGAGCGCCTGCACTTCTCCACCGAGCTGGCGCCGGCGCTTGAGCACGCGCGATTGCTGTTCGTCGCGGTCGGCACGCCGCCGACCTACTCCGGAGACGCCGACCTCTCGGCGGTCAACGCGGTCGTCGACGCGATGCCGGCCTCCGATCACCATGCGCTGGTGATGAAGTCGACCGTCCCCGTCGGCACCGGCTCGGCGATCAAGCGGTCCTTTGAGCAGCAGGGCAAGTCGGGGTTCTCCTACGTCTCCTGCCCGGAGTTCCTCAAGGAGGGGTCGGCGCTGCAGGACTTCCTGGAGCCCGACCGGGTCGTCGTCGGCGACGACGGCGACTGGGCCGGCGACGCGGTCGCCGATCTCTACGCGCCGCTCGACGCGCCGCTGGTCCGCACCGACGTCCGGTCGGCCGAGATGGTCAAGCTCGCCGCCAACGCGTTTCTGGCGACGAAGATCTCGTTCATCAACGAGATCGCCAACGTCTGTGAGGAGACCGGCGCCGACGTGCTGGAGGTCGCCCGCGGGATGGGCCTGGACCGCCGCATCGGCAGCCACTTCCTGAAGCCCGGGATCGGCTATGGCGGGAGTTGTTTTGCGCCTGAGGAGACCGTGCTCGTCCGCCACCGCGGGCGCACGACGCTGCTCAGCTTCGAGCGTCTGTGGGAACGCATCGCCGCCGAGGAGGCCGAAGTGGCGCCGGGTGTGCTCGGCACTGATCAGCTCGAGGTGCTCACCTGGGTGCCGGGCGGCCGTGAACCTCAGTTCCTGGGCGTCATGTGCCTCACCCGCCGCGACTACGACGGTGAGCTCGTTCAGGTCGCCACGAAGATGGGGCGTCGCCTGCGGACGACCCCCGACCACGGCTGGATCGTCTCCGACGGTCACGGTGGGGAGCCCGAGTTCCGGCTCGCCGGAGAGCTCACGACCGAGGACTGGGTGCCGCTCGCGATGGGGCAGGGGGAGGAGTGGAGTCCGGTGAAGGTCGCCTCGCTCATGGCCGGAGCCGAGGTCGCCGAGATCTCCCCCGATCAGCTCATCGTGCATCCGGACCCGGCGCGGGTCCGGGCGCTCGTCGCGGCTCCCATGGCCGAGCGCCGCGCGGTGTTCGCCGGAGCGACGTCCATCGCCGCGCGCACAGGTGACGGCGAGCTGCGTCTCGACGGTCTGTTCTGGCGCGTCGTCGGCCTCTACCTCGCCGAGGGCAACACGACGCTGGATGAGACGGGTCGCCGCCGGATCTTCTGGTCATTTCATCCCTCGCGCGAGCAGCACCTCGTCGACCAGGTCGTCGCGTACTGGTTGGCGCAGAACGTCCACGCCCGAGTGCGCCACACCACGACCGCTCACCAGGTCGAGGTCTCCTCGCGGCTGCTGGGGACGTGGTGGACCGAGGTGCTGGGTCTCGGCCGCGGCAGCTATGAGCAGCGACTGCCCGATCTCATCTGGGAGCAGCCCGACGAGGCTCGCTGGGCGCTGCTGTCGGGTCTGTTCGAGGGAGACGGGTCATGGTCGCTGATCAACGGCGGGCCCAGTGTCATCATCGAGCTGGGGACGGTCAGCGACGAGCTGGCAGACGGCGTCCTGCGGCTTCTGGCGAGTGTCGGGATCGTCGCGTCGCGTCGGCTCGGTCGCGCCGCGAAGTCGACGAAGGACACGCATTGGATCCGCGTCAGCGGGGCTGAGCAGGTTGAGCGGGCGATTGCCCTGGTTCCGCAGCGTGACCGACCCGGGGTGCTCGCGTCGGTGGCTCGACAGGCCAAGCGCATTGCGCCCACGGGCCACCGTCGCTTTGACGACGACGGGCCGACATGGCTTCGGGTGACATCGACCGAACGCGTGCCGTATTCGGGCCCGGTGTACTCGCTCGAAGTCCCCTATACCCACACGGTCGTGGCCACGGGGGCATTGACGCTTGCGAACTGCTTTCCCAAGGATGTCTCCGCGCTCAAGCAGCTGGCGGGCAACTCGGGGTATCACTTCCAGCTGCTGACCGCGGTGATCGAGGTCAACGAGCTGCAGAAGCGGCGGGTGATCGCCAAGCTGCAGAAGCACCTCGGCTCGCTGGTGGGCAAGCGGGTGGCGCTGCTCGGGCTCGCGTTCAAGGCCAACACCGACGACATGCGCGAGGCGTCATCGCTGGTGCTGGCCGCGCGGCTGCAGGCCGACGGGGCGACCGTCTCGGCGTATGACCCGGTCGCCGAGGCCGAGGCGCGCAAGCTGATGCCGGGGGTGAGCTTCGCCGGCTCGGCGCTGGAGGCGGTTCAGGGCGCCGACGCGTGCATCCTGGTCACCGAGTGGCCGGAGTTCGGCGATCTGGACTGGGGGCAGCTCGCCGGGCGCATGGCCGGCCGCCTGCTGGTCGACGGTCGCAACTACGCCGACCGCGACACCGTCACCGCCGCCGGCTTCATCTACGAGGGCATCGGGCGGTGATCGGCTGCAGGCCCTGATCCTCGTCGGTGGCGAGGGGACCCGGCTGCGGCCGCTCACCTCCCTCGTCCCCAAGCCGGTGGTGCCGCTGGCCGGCCGGCCGTTCATGTCCTACATGCTGCGCTGGCTGCACGGTCACGGCGTCGACAGCGTGATCCTGTCCTGCGGCTTTCTGCCCGACGGCGTGCGGGCGGTGCTCGGCGACGGCTCGGAGTTCGGGGTGGCGCTGCACTACGTCGAGGAGCCCAAGCCGCTGGGCACCGGCGGAGCGCTGAAGTACGCCGAGGAGCTGCTGGAGGACCGCTTCTTCATGCTCAACGGCGATGTCCTCACCGACATGGACCTCACCGCCCAGCTGGCCCAGCACGAGCGCACCGGCGCGCGGGCGACGCTGGCGCTGATGGGCGTCGACGACCCGTCGGCCTACGGCCTGGTGCACCGGCGCGACGACCTGTCGGTGCGCGAGTTCGTCGAGAAGCCCAACCTCGACGAGATCGACACCCACCTGGTCAACGCCGGGGCCTACATCCTCGAGCGCTCGGTGCTCGACGTGATCGCGCCCGCCGGGACGCGCAGCTCGATCGAACGTGACGTCTTCCCCCGGCTGGTCGATCACGGCCTCTACGGCTATGAGGCCAGCGGCTACTGGATGGACATCGGGACCCCGCAGCGCTACCTGCAGGCGACCTGGGACATCCTGGAGAGCGAGGTCCAGACCGAGGTCGGGGACGCCGTGGCGCACGCCGACGGGGTGCTGTGTCCCGACGCCCATCCGACCGGCTCGGTGCACGGGCCGGCGGTGATCGGCGAGGGCTGCTCGATCGCGTCTGACGCGACGGTCACCGGCCGCACGGTGCTCGGCGCGGGCGTGACGATCGGACCCAACGCCCACGTCGACAGCTCGGTCATCCTCGACGGCGCGAGCGTCGGCGCGTTCTCGCGCGTGAACCGCTGCATCGTCGGGCCCGGCGCGAGCATCGGCGACCGCTGCCGCCTCGATGAGACCGCCATGCTCGGCCAGGACGTGCGGCTGGGGGCGGGCAACACCCTGACCGCCGGGGTGCGTATCTTCCCGGGCGTCGATCTGCCCGACCAGGCGATCGCGTTCTGACAGCGACCCGCCGATGACCTCCGCCGCCGAGACCCTCACCCCGGACACGATCGCGGCCGGCGATCCGACCGGTCAGTTCGCCGACGTCCTGGGTCTGCCCGAGCACCTGCGCGACGCGCTCTGGCGCGTGGAATCGGCCGCGATCGCGCCGGCGGACTCCCCCGGCGGCCTGGTCGTCGCCGGCATGGGCGGCTCGGCGGTGGGCGCGCTGCTCGCCGTCGCCGCGCTCGGCGACCGCGCCTCCCGTCCGATCGTCGTCACCCGCGACTACGCGCTGCCGGCCTGGACGACGCCTGACACGACCGTGCTGTGCGCCAGCTACTCGGGTGAGACCGAGGAGACGCTGGCCGCGTTTGACGCCGCCGGGGCGGTCGGAGCGCGGCGGATCGTGTCGTGCACCGGCGGGGCGCTGGCCGCCGCGGCGCGTGCCGAGGGCGTCCCGGTGATCCCCCTGCCGGGCGGGTTTCAGCCACGCGCCGCGGTTGGCTACGGTCTTGGCGTCGCGATGGAGGTGGCGGCGCTCAGCGGGGTGGGCGAGTCGCTGCACACCGAGATCGACGTCGCCGCCGCCCACGCCGAGCAGCTGGTGGCGCAGTGGGGTCCGGCGGGGCCCGCCGACAGCCTGGCCAAGACGCTGGCCGCGCGGCTGCAGGGCTCGATCCCGGTCATCGTCGGCGCCGGCTTGACCGCGCCGATCGCCTACCGCTGGAAGACCCAGTTCAACGAGAACGCCAAGTCCCCGGCGTTCGCCTCCGAGCTGCCCGAGGTCGACCACAACGAGATCGTCGGCTGGAAGCGCACGCCCGCGCTGGCGCGCATGAGCGCGGTGTTCCTGGACGACTGCGACCTGCATCCGCGGGCCCGCGCCCGGATCGAGCTCACCCGCGAGCTGATCGGCGACGCCCCGGTCGCCTGCGAGCTGGTGGAGAGCGTGGGGCAGACGCGCACCGAGCGGCTGGTCTCGCTCGTGTTGCTCGGCGACCTCGTGTCGCTGTACGTGGCGATCCTCGACGGGCTCGATCCCGCCGAGATCGACGTGCTGCACGCGCTCAAGGCGGCGCTCGCCGCGCGCGTGTAGACCGCCTGCGCCCCAAAGGTTGACACGGTCGTGGTAAGGTCTGGGAGCGATGCAGGCCCTGGCGATCAACGAGGCGGCGCAGACCACCGGCTGGTCGGCGCGGATGCTGCGCTACATCGAGCAGGCCGGACTCGTCGTCCCGTCACGCTCGACGTCGGGCTACCGGCTCTACGGGCCGGCCGAGCTGCAGCGGCTGCGCACGCTCAAGGAGCTGCTGGCCGGTTTTGACGTGTCGTTGTCCGATGTCGCCTTCGCGGCGCGCCTGGACGCCGATGCGGGCCTGCACGCTGCGATCGACGCCTGGCTGAGTTCTGAGGCCCGACGCCCGGCCGACGTCGCGGCCGACGACTGGCTGGCCTTCGAGCAGGACAAGCATGAGCGGCTGCTGGCCGTTGCCTGAACCCGACCTCGACGACCCGGTCCGATCCCGGACCGGCCGACCCCGTCACAACGCCCTGGAGGCACGATGAGCACGACTGCCGCACCGATCACTGATTTCAAGGTCGCCGACCTGGCGCAGGCCGAGTTCGGTCGCAAGGAGATCCGGCTGGCCGAGCATGAGATGCCGGGTCTGATGGCCACGCGCGAGGAGTTCGCCGCGGCGCAGCCGTTGAAGGGCGCGCGGATCACGGGGTCGCTGCACATGACGATCCAGACCGCGGTCCTGATCGAGACCCTGAGCGCGCTCGGCGCCGAGGTGCGGTGGGCGAGCTGCAACATCTTCTCCACCCAGGATCACGCGGCGGCGGCGGTCGTGGTCGGCCCGGAGGGGACGCCGGAGGATCCGCAGGGCGTGCCGGTGTTCGCGTGGAAGGGCGAGTCGCTTGAGGAGTACTGGTGGTGCACCGACCAGGCGCTCAGCTGGCCCGATCAGGACGGCCCGAACATGATCCTCGACGACGGTGGCGACGCGACATTGCTGGTCCACAACGGCGTCGAGTACGAGAAGGCGGGCGCGGTCCCGGACGTGAGCACCGCCGAGAACGAGGAGCACGCCGTCATCCTGGGCCTGCTCGCACGGTCGCTGCAGGAGGACAACCAGCGGTTCACGCGGATGGCAGCGCAGATCCGGGGGGTCACCGAGGAGACCACGACGGGGGTGCACCGCCTCTATCAGTTCGCGGAGGCCGGAAAGCTGCTGTTCCCGGCGATCAACGTCAACGACTCGGTGACGAAGTCGAAGTTCGATAACAAGTACGGCTGCCGGCACTCGCTGATCGACGGGATCAACCGCGCGACCGACGTGCTGATCGGCGGCAAGGTCGCGGTGGTCTGCGGCTACGGCGACGTGGGCAAGGGGTGCGCGGAGTCGTTGCGCGGCCAGGGCGCGCGGGTGATCGTCACCGAGATCGATCCGATCTGCGCGCTGCAGGCCGCGATGGACGGGTATCAGGTCGCGACCCTCCAGGACGTGCTGGGCACGGCGGACATCTTCATCACCACGACCGGGAACAAGGACGTGATCACCGCCGCGGACATGTCGGCGATGAAGCACCAGGCGATCGTGGGCAACATCGGCCATTTCGACAACGAGATCGACATGGCGGGCCTGGGGGCGATCGACGGGATCGAGAAGATCAACATCAAGCCCCAGGTCGACGAGTGGGTGTTCCCCGACGGGCGCACGATCATCGTGCTGTCGGAGGGCCGGCTGATGAACCTCGGCAACGCGACCGGGCATCCGAGCTTCGTGATGAGCAACTCGTTCACCAACCAGGTGATGGCCCAGCTGGAGCTGTTCGGCAACACCGGCGAGTACGCGACGCAGGTGTACACGCTGTCCAAGCAGCTGGACGAGAAGGTCGCCCGCCTGCACCTGGATGCGCTCGGGGTGCACCTGACCGAGCTCACGCCCGGCCAGGCCGACTACCTCGGCGTGGACGTCAACGGGCCCTACAAGCCCGAGCACTACCGCTACTAGGACGGCCCCCGGGAGCGTCGGGCGATGGCCCGCGCGGTGGCATCGGACTCCGATGTCGCCGACCTGGGCCTCGCGCCCGAGGGCGAGGCCCGGATCGACTGGGCGGCGGGCCAGATGCCGGTGCTGGCGGCGATCCGAGAACGGTTCGCCGCCCAGCGCCCCCTGGACGGCACGCGGATCGCCGCGTGCCTGCACGTCACCGCCGAGACGGCCAACCTCGTGCGGACGCTGGTGGCGGGCGGGGCCGCCGTGTCGCTGTGCTCGGCCAACCCGCTGTCGGCGCAGGATGACGTCGCCGCGGCGCTCGTGCTCGCCGACGGCGTCGAGGTCCACGCGCGACGCGGCGAGGATCTCGACGCCTACGCCGCACACGTGACCGCGCTGCTGGAGCGCCGGCCGCAGGTCACGCTCGACGACGGCGCCGACCTGCTGGCCACCGCGCACGCCCGCGGCGGCGACGACGTCGCCGCCCTGATCGGCGGCACCGAGGAGACGACCACCGGTCTGATCCGGCTGCGCCGCCTGCACGAGGACGGCGCCCTGCGCTGCCCGGTGATCGCCGTCAACGAGGCCCGCGCCGAGCGCGCGCTCAACGACCGCCACGGCACCGGGCAGTCGGCCCTGGACGGAGTCGTGCGCGCCACCAACATGCTGCTGGCCGGGAACACCGTGGTCATCGTCGGCTACGGCTGGGCCGGTCTGGGAGTCGCCGAGCGGGCCCGCGGGGCGGGTGCCGCGGTGATCGTCTGCGAGGTCGACCCGCTGCGGGCGCTCGAGGCCCGGATGGCCGGCTACGAGGTGATGCCGGCGCTGGCGGCCGCCGCGCGCGGGGACCTGTTCATCACCGTCACCGGCTCCCGGCGGGTGCTGCGCGGAGAGCACTTCGAACGGATGAAGGATGGGGCGGTGCTCGCCAACGCGGGTCACTTCGACGTCGAGCTCGATCTGGTCGAGCTGGACCGCCTGGCCGTCGCCCATCGCTCGGTGCGGCCGCTCGTGGAGGAGTACCGGATGGCCGATGGCCGGCGGCTGAACCTGCTCGCCCACGGCCGCGTCGTCAACCTGGCCGCGGCCGAGGGCCACCCCGCGGCGGTGATGGACGTCTCGTTCGCGCTGCAGGCGCTCAGCGTCGAGCAGCTCGTGCGTCACGGCTCAGAGCTCGCCCCCGGCGTGCACGCCGTTCCGGCCGAGGTCGACCGCGAGGTCGGGCGGCTGAAGCTGGCGGCGCTCGGGGTCCGGATCGACGACCCGACCGAGGATCAATCCTCCTACCGGCAGTCCTGGGTATAGCCCCGGCGTCGGGGGACTGAGGTACCCTGACCGGCCAGTGACGCCCTCCACGTCCACCGGCGCCGACACGGGCACGCTGCGGGGCGGCATCGACCTCGGCGGCACCAAGATCGAGGCGATCGTCGTCGACGATCACAACGAGGTCCTCGGCCAGGCGCGCCAACCCACACCGACCGAGGGCGGTCCGGAGCAGGTCGCCGCCCAGATGGTCGCCGTGGTCTCCGCCGCCGCCGAGGCGGCCAAGGTCACTCCCTCGGCGCTGGCCGGGATCGGGGTCGGCTCGCCGGGCGACGTCAACGACGACGCGGGCACCGTCGCCAACGCCCGGAACCTGCCCGGCTGGGTGGACAGCTTCGAACTGGCCGGATACCTCAAAGACCGGCTCCACACGCCGGTGCGCCTCGGCAACGACGTCGCCGTCGCCACCCGCGCGGAGTTCGAGCTGGGCGCCGGCAAGCCCTACCGGTCGCTGCTCGGCGTCTTCTGGGGCACCGGCGTGGGTGGGGGGATCATCCTCGACGGCAAGCTGTGGATCGGGCGGGGCGGCGCCGGGGAGATCGGCCACACGGTGGTCAAGCGCGGCGGCGCCCACTGCCTGTGCGGGCGGCGGGGCTGCCTGGAGGCCTATGCCGGCCGCGGTGCGATGGAGGCCCGCGCCCGGCGTGAGGTCGCCAAGGGCGCCCACACCGACCTGTTCAAGCTGATGGAGCACCGCGGGCGCCCGCGGCTGACATCGTCGATCTGGGCACACGCGCTGGCCCACCACGACCACCTGGCCCACGAGCTGATCACCCGCGCGGTCAAGGCGCTGGGCGCCGGGATCGCCTCGGCGATCAACCTGCTCGACCTGGAGGCGGTGATCATCGGCGGCGGTCTGGGAGTGCGCTTCGGCCAGCCGATGGTCGACCGGATCGCGACCGAGATGCATCCTCACCTGTTCAACGATGGCCGTCCGCCGGCGGTCCGGGTGGCCACCCTGGGCGACGTCGGCGGCGCGATGGGCGCCGCGCTGCTGGCGCGCCCCTGAACGCCATCGCTCATCATTCCAGAGATTCGAGATGGGGTCTGAGGCGTGGGGCCGACCACTCTGGCAGGATGCCTGCGCGACGTTTGGTCTGTGAATCGGCGTGAGGGAGGTGCAACGAAGGCGTGAGCTCGGCCGGCGGCACGAGTGAGGGATCCGATCCGATCCCGCCCACCCCGGGGCCGGGCTCGGGCGAGACGCGGCGCCACCCCCTGACCCCGCGCGCGAGCGTGGCGGCGCGCGCCGCCGCGGTGGCGGCCGTGGTGGCGGCGGTGATCGTGGTGCTCGTGCTCGTCCTCGGCGGCGGCTCCTCCTACTCGGTGCGCGCCGACTTCCAGGACGCCAGCGGTCTGGTCACCGGCGACAACGTGCTGATCGGTCCGGCCACGGTGGGGACGGTGAGCTCGATCGGCCTGACCGCCAACGGCCAGGCCCAGCTCAAGCTCAGCCTGCACGGCACCGGCACCCTGCACCAGGGCACGGTGGCGCGCATCGACGAGGACTCGCTGTCGGGGATCGCCTCCAAGTACGTCGAGCTCGAGCCCGGACCCAGCAGCGCGGCGCCGATCCACAGCGGCCAGACGATCGGGGAGGGCGACACCTACTCCGAGGTCAACATCGACGAGCTGTTTGACTCGTTTGACGCGCAGACCCGCACCGGGCTCAGCGACCTGATCCGCGGCGAGGCGGCGTCGCTGAAGGGCAAGGGCAAGCTCGCCAATCAGACGCTGCAGTACCTCGCGCCCGGTCTGCAGAGCACCAGCGAGGTCACCCACGAGCTGGCGCGTGACGAGCCGGCGTTCGACGGGCTGATCATCCAGGGCGCCAGCGCGATGAAGACGCTCGCGTCACGCTCGGCTCAGCTCACCCAGCTGATCGCGAACACGAGCACCGCGACCGGGGCGATCGCCCGCCAGAGCCAGGCGCTGCAGCAGGCGCTGTCGCTGCTGCCGGGCACCCTGCGCCGGTCCACGACGACGTTCGCCGGTCTGGACACGACGCTCGATGCCCTGAACCCGGTCGTCGCCGCGACCAAGCCGGCCGCCCGCCAGCTGCCGCAGTTCGCCGCCGCCCTGCACGCCTTCACCCAGGGCGCGATTCCCACGCTCGCCCAGCTCGACGCCCTGATCGCCAACCCTCACGGGACCGGCGACCTCACCTCGCTGGCGCTCGCCTCCCCGAGCCTGGCCGCGGCCGCCGACCGCGCGTTCCCCACCCTGATCCGCAACTTCAGCGAGTCCCGGCCCCAGCTGGACTACCTGCGCGAGTACACGCCCGACGTCGTCGCGGCGCTCACCAACCTCGGTCAGGCGAGCGCCAACTACGACGCCAACGGGCATTACGTGCGCACCCAGCCCGATCTGTTCCCGTTCACCACCGACGCCCTCGGCCAGCTGACCGCACAGAACCCGGCCGACCGCTATCAGGGCCTGACCCACGTCAGCAGCCGCTGCCCCGGCGCGGCCGTGCAGCCGGCGCCCGACGGCTCGACGCCGCGCGCGACCGCCGGCTGTGACACGACCTCGGTTCCGGTCGGGCCATGAGGCGCCTGGCCAGCCTCGCGACGGCCCTGGCCGTGGCCATCGCCGCGGTCGTCGTGATCACGAGCTCGGCTCGGTCTGACGGGGGGCCGTACACGGTGCGCGCGATCTTCGACGACGCCTCCTACGCGGTCACCGGCGAGGACGTGCGGATCGCCGGGGCCAACGTCGGCTCGATCACCTCGCTGGGGGTCACCTCCGCCAACCGGGCCGCGGTCACGATCACGATCAACGACAGCCGCTTCGCCCCGTTCTACGCCAACGCGCACTGCGCGATCCGCCCGCAGTCGCTGATCGGCGAGGAGTACGTCGACTGCACGCCGGGCACGAGCTCGGCCCAGCCCCTGGCGCGGATCGCGTCCGGGCACGCGGGCGCCGGGGACTATCTGCTGCCGGTGACCCGGACGAGCTCGCCGATCAACACCGACATCGTCCAGGACATCTCCACCGAGCCGGTGCGCGAGTCCCTGGCGGTGATCATCAACGAGCTCGGCACGGGGCTGGCCACGCGCGGATCAGACCTCAACGCGGTCATCCACCGCGCCAACCCGGCGCTGGGCAACACCGACCGGGTGCTGAAGATCCTCGACACCCAGAACCGCACGCTGGCTCGTCTGGCGACCAGCTCTGATCGCGTGCTGGCGCCGCTGGCCCGGGAGCGGCGTCAGATCGCGGGGTTTGTGACCAACGCCAACACGACCGCCGTCGCCTCGGCCCAGCGCGCCGCCGACATCTCCAGGACGTTCAAGCTGTTTCCCGCGTTCCTGCGCCAGCTGAGGCCGCTGATGGCCGATCTGGGGACGCTGTCTGATCAGGGAACGCCGGTGATGACCGAGCTCGGCTCCAGCGCGTCGTCGCTGGGGAACGAGTTCGCGCAGCTGACCCCGTTCGCCCGCTCGGCCCGGACCGCGCTGATCGACCTCGGCAACGCCACCCATGAGGCCCAGCCGGCGCTCGTCGCCTCTCAGCCGCTCGCCGATCGGCTGCTCAAGGTCGGCACCCAGGCCAAGCCGGCGGCCGACTCCCTGGACACGTTGCTGACGAGCCTGAACACGACCGGCGGGATCGAGCAGCTGATGAACCTGCTCTACGAAGGCGTCTCGGCGGGCAACGGCTTTGACAGCCTCGGCCACTACGTCCGTGCCGAGCCGATCACCGGAGGCTGCACGGCGTACGCGCCGACGCAGCTGACCACCTGCACCGCGGACTTCTCAAGCGGCAAGTCCTCGGCGGCCGACCGCGCCGATGCCACCGAGGCGACGGGCTCTGAGACGACGGCCGACGGGGCGTCGGCGGACGGGTCGACGGGTACGTCGGCGACGGGGACGACGTCGACGGGGGCCTCGGCGGACACGTCGCAGACGATCGTCGCCCAGGCGCTGAAGACCGTGCCGACCACGACGTCCCCGGACGCGATGAGCGGCCTGCTCGGCTACCTGATGGGACACGGGTCATGAACGAGCGCCGGCGCCGCGACGCCTCGATCCTCACCAGCCCGGTGCTGATCGGAGCGCTCACGGTGCTCGTCGTGATCGTCGCCGTCGCGCTGGCCTACAACGCCAACACCGGCCTGCCGTTCGTCCCCACCTACAACCTGCACGTCCAGGCCGCCAACGCCGAGGAGCTGCAGAAGGGCGACGACGTCAACCTCGGCGGCGCGCTCGTCGGGCTGGTCAGCAGCGTCACCCCGAGCCGGGACGCGCAGGGGCGGCCGATCGCCCTGCTCAACCTCAAGCTCTACAAGAACGTCGAGCCGCTGCCCACCGACACGACGTTCACGATCCGCCTCAAGGGCGCGATCGGCCTCAAGTACCTGGCCGTCAACATGGGTCACGGCACGCAGGGCTTTGCCAACGGGGCGACGGTTCCGATCAGCCACACCGACAGCACCGTCGACTTCGACCAGGTGCTGTCGATGTTCACGCCCCGGACGCGGACGGGGGTCAACGACACGACGATCGGCTTCGCCCAGGCGCTGGCCGGCCGCGGCTCTGACCTCAACCAGGCGATCGGAGCCTTCGGGCCGCTGCTGGCCAACCTGCAGCCGGTGGCGGCCAACCTCGCCTCGCGCACAACCGATCTGCGCGGGTTCTTCACCGGGCTGGCGTCGTTCTCCGCGGCGCTGGCGCCGGTGGCCCAGACCCAGGCGGCGCTGTTCGGCAACCTCGACACGACCTTCCGCGCGCTCGCCGGGGTCGCCCCGTCGCTGCAGAGCACGATCTCCGACACCCCGCCGACGTTTCAGGCGACGATCGACGACAGCCCGACGATCCGTCCCTTCCTCACCGACTTCGCCTCGCTGCTGCATCAGCTGTCGCCCGGCTTCGCCACGCTGCGCTCCAGCGCGCCGGTGCTCGCCGACGCGTTTGCCACCGGCAAGCGCACGCTGCCGGCGACCGAGCCGCTGGACCGTCAGACGGTGGCGCTGGCCAAGCGGCTGCAGACCTACAGCGCCGACCCGGCGGTGCAGCAGGGCCTGGACCGGCTGGCCCAGACCGCCGGGGACCTGCGCAAGCCGCTGGCCTTCCTGGCGCCGGTCCAGTCGACCTGCAACTACGTGACGCTGTTTCTGCGCAACGTGAGCAGCCTGCTCTCCGAGCACGTCTCGGAGGGAACGTTCTTCCGGTTCGTGCAGATCGCGATCCAGGACGTGCCCGGCGATGAATCCGAGCCGTCGCACACGATCTATGACGGTCCCCAGACCGGCAGCTCGGGCCCGCTGCACTCCGACGCCTATCCGAACACCGCCTCACCCGGCGAGGTCGCCGAGTGCTCGGCCGGCAACGAGCCGTTCACGAGCCATCTCAGCGTCGGCAACCCGGCGGGCAACGTCGGCAAGACGACCGAGCTGACGACCCGGAGCACGAAGTGACCCGCCGCCGCCGTCACCGTCCGCTCGTCTCCAACGTCGTCGCCGGCGTGCTCGCCGCGGTCGTCATCCTCGCCGCATGCTGGGTCGTGTTCGGCGGTCCGACGCCGTGGGGCGGTTCGGCGTATCGGCTCAAGGCGGTGTTCACCGTGCAGACCCAGCTGCACCTCGACTCCCCGGTGCGGATCGCCGGGATCGACGTCGGCAAGGTGACCGCGATCAAGCGCGTCGGCGGCAGCTCGCCGGCCGCGGTGGTGTCGATGACCGTCGACCACGCCGGCCTGCCGATCCACTCCGACGCGACCGTCAACATCCGCCCCCGCCTGTTCCTGGAGGGCAACTTCTACGTCGACCTGGCGCCCGGGACCCCGAGCGCGCCGGTGCTGCACTCCGGCGCCACCCTGCCGGCGGCGCACACCAGCGGCCCGGTGCAGCTGGACCGGGTCCTGTCCTCGCTGAACTCCAACGTGCGCGCCAACCTCCAGACGCTCGTCCAGGGGTTCGGCACCGCGTTGAACGCCACCCCGTCGGCGGCCGCCGATGCGACGGCTGACCCCTCCCAGCGCGGCCTCACCGCGGCGCAGTCGCTCAACCGTTCGCTCAATGACTCCGCCGCCGCGTTCAAGGCGTCGGCGATCGTCAACCAGGCGCTGCTGGGCGAGCGGCCGCACGACCTGTCGGGCGCCGTCACCGGCACGTCGAAGGTGTTCACCGGCCTGGCCTCCTCCGGCGGCCACCTCGCCGATCTGGTGACGACGCTCAACGAGACGATGGGCGCGCTCGCCGATCGTCAGGACGACCTGTCGCAGACGATCGCGCTGCTGCCGGGCACGCTGAAGGCCGCCGACGCCGCACTCGGTCCGCTGCAGGCCTCCTTCGCGCCCACCCGGACCTTCGCGCGGGAGCTCCTGCCCGGGATCAAGCAGCTGGCCCCGACGATCACCGTCGCGCTGCCGTGGCTGGCGCAGTCACGCGCGCTGGTCTCCGACGCCGACCTCGGCGGCCTGCTCACCGACCTGACCCCGGCCGTCCAGGGCACCGCCGCGACGGTGACCTCGACGCGGGCGCTGCTCAACGGGTCACGCACGCTGGCCGCGTGCTTCAACCACACGATCATCCCGACCGGCAACGAGCGAATCTCCGACCCGCCGATCACGACCGGGCTGCAGGTCTACCAGGAGCTGTTTCAGTCCGCGGTGGGGATCGCCTCGGCCTCCCAGAACGTCGACGGCAACGGCCGCTATGTGCGCTCCACCGCCGGCGGTGGCGCCGACCTCGTCCAGACCGGCTCGTTCCCGGGGACCGCGGCGCAGGGCGGAGGACCGCTGTATGGCAACGCCGTCGTCCCGCCGCTGGGCACCCGGCCCGCCTATGACTCCACGCAGCCCCCGCAGGTGCGCACGGTGGCGTGCCTGACCCAGAACCCGCCGGATCTCAACTCCGCCACGACGGGGGTGGGTCCGTGAAGCGCGCGATCCTCACCCACCGGGTCGACTTCCTGGCGATGCTGGTGCTCGTCGTCCTCGCCGCGCTGGTCACCGGCTACATCCTCCACCACCAGCCGGCCTTCAACTTCGACACCAGCTACTACCGGGTCAACGCCGATTTCTCCGAGGCCTCGGCGGTCACCTCCGGCCAGGGTCAGGCGGTCACGATCGCCGGTGTCCAGGTCGGCCAGGTCGGGGGGATCAAGCTGTCAGACGGCAAGGCGGTCGTCGAGATGGACATCGACAAGAAGTACGCGCCGATCTACCGCAACGCGACGGTGCTGCTGCGTCCGCGCACCCCCCTCAAGGACATGTACTTAGAGCTCGACCCGGGGACCGCGAGCGCCGGCGCGATGCCCGCCGGCTCGACGATCTCCACCGCCAACACCAACCCCGACGTCGACGTCTCAGAGATCCTGTCCTCGCTGGACTCCGACTCCCGCGACTACCTGGAGCTCCTGCTCGCCGCCGGCGCGGGCGCGTTCAAGGACCCCGGCTCGGGCCAGGGCGAGACGCCGAGTCCCGCCGCGGTGGCGAGCCTGCAGGAGACGCTCAAGCGCTTTGCGCCGCTGGACCGCGACACGCGGACGTTCGCCTCCCTGCTGTCGGAGCGCCAGGCCAACCTCCGGCGCGCCGTGCACAACCTCAACCTCGTCGCCGGCTCGCTGGGCGGGGTCGACGGGCAGCTGGCCTCGTTGATCGACGCCTCCGACACCAACTTCCGCGCGATCGCGGCCAACGACAGCGCGCTGCAGGACACCCTGTCGCAGTTCCCCGGCACGCTGCGCCAGACCACCCAGACGTTGGGCAAGGTCAAGTCGTTTGCGACCGCGACCGGCACGGCGCTGCACGAGTTGCAGCCGTTCGCCCGCAACCTCGCGCCGGCGCTGACCGCGGCCCGGCCACTGCTGCGCGACACCACCCCGGTGATCGCCAACCAGCTGCGGCCCTTCTCGGTGGCCGTGCAGCCGCTGGCCCGCACGCTGGCGCCGGCGGCGGGCGCGCTGAAGGCGGCGGCGCCCAAGCTGACCGCGTCGGTCGGCGTGCTCAACGATCTGGTCAACGAGCTCGCCTACCAGTCGCACGGCAACCGCAGCTACCTGTTCTACGGCAGCTGGCTGGGCCATATCGCCGACAGCCTGCTCTCCAACCAGGACGCCAACGGCGCCGTGCTGCAGGGGATCTTCACGGGCACCTGCTCGCAGCTGAACTTCTATGAGAACACCCTGCAGACCGGCAACCAGCCGCTGGGGGTCATCCTCGACCTGCTCAACGAGCCGGCGATCGGCTCGATCCCGGGCGCGACGAAGATCACCGGAACCAACTTCTACAGCTGCCCCGGCTGATGAACAAGCAACGACCCAGCAGCCTGGCCATGGCCACGATGATCGCCTTCACGGGCTCGTGCATCGGGCTGCTCATCTTCCTGTGGATCTCGTTCGGGGGCTCGCTGCCGTTCAACGCCCAGGGCTACCGGTTCTCGGTGCAGTTCAGCCAGGCCACCGAGCTGGCCTCCAACGCCCAGGTGACGATCGCCGGGGTCAAGGTCGGCCACGTCGTCTCGGTCACGCTGGACCGCCGGACGGGCCTTGACCGGGCGGTGCTGGAGATCAACAAGCAGTTCGTCCCGCGGCCCGCCGACACGCGCGCGATCCTGCGCCAGAAGACGCTGCTGGGGGAGACCTACGTCGAGCTGTCAGCCGGCGACCCGCGCGGGCCCAAGCTGCGCGACGGGGCCGCGCTGCCCCGGGCGCAGGTGGCGCCGACGGTGCAGCTCGATCAGATCCTCAACACCTTCGATCCGACGACCCGGCGGGCGTTTCAGACCTGGATGCAGCAGGCCGGGGTCGCGCTGACCGACCGCGGCCAGCAGTTCAACGCCGCGCTGGCCGAGCTGTATCCGTTTGCCACCAACGTCACCTCGGTCCTCTCCGTGCTCAACCGCCAGGGGGCGGCGACGAGCACGCTGCTGCGTGACGGCGGCGTGGTGTTCTCGGCGCTGTCGAAGTCACCGACCCAGGTGGCGAGCTTCGTGCGCAACTCCAACTCGCTGTTCTCGGCCACCGCGTCACGCGACGCCGCGCTGGCGGCGACGATCCGGGCGTTCCCGGCGTTCCTGACCCAGACGCGGTCGACGATCAACCGGATCTCGTCGTTTGCGCAGACGACCAAGCCGCTCGTCGACGAGCTGCACCCGGCCGCCGTCCAGCTGTCGCCGGCGCTTGAGTCGCTCAACACCCTGGCCCCGGAGCTGCGCACGCTCGTCGGGACCGTCGGGCCGCTCACGCGGGCCTCGCAGACCGGCTTCCCGGCACTGCGCAGATTCCTGAACAGCAGCGTGCCGTTCCTGACCGCGCTGAAGCCCTACCTCGGCAACGTGGTGCCGGTGATCAACTACATCGACCTGTACCGGCGGGAGATCGCGGGCTTCTTCGCCAACTCGACCGCGTCGACGCAGGCGTCCTCGCTGAGCGCGTATGGGACGCGGCTGCACTACGCGCGGATCTCCAACCCGATCAACCCCGAGGCGCTGAAGACCTACCAGCAGCGGCCGCAGACCAACCGTTCCAACGCCTACATGGAGCCCGGCGGCTTCGCCCAGCTGGCCAAGGGCCTGCCGGTGTTCGGCTCCTACGTGTGCACCGCCAACGCGCTGCCGGCGCTGAGCCCGTCGCTGTCGTCGAGCACAACTTCGGTGGAGGGGAAGGTGTTAACGCTCGGACAGCTCGTTCAGGAGTACTACTACACGTCCGATCCGTCAGGCCCGGCGTGTCGAGCGCAGGCGCTGCTCGGCCGCACGACCACCGGACAGAACGTGGCGTTCCCCACGCTGACCGCATTGCCCTAGAGGAGTGTCGGCCCGCGACTGCGGGTACCGCCTTCAAGCATTACGCTGAACGTCGACGTACAACCAATAAGGAGGAGTAGTTTGAAGCGCATCGCAATCGCCGTCACCGCCATCGCGGTGGTGCTCGTCGCAGCCGGTTCGGCACTCGCGGCGATCAACACGTATACGGCGAACTACAGCTTCAAGGGAGGCAAGGGTTCCGCCAGCAAGCCGGCGGCCCTCGGCTTCACGCAGAACATCAAGGTGGCGTCGGTCACCGCGGGCAACCGCACCGGGATCCTGCACAGCATCGACACGACGATCTACGGCGTGAAGGTGAACACCAAGGGCTTCCCCACGTGCTCGGCGAGCAAGATCAGCTCGAGCGCGACGTTTGACTCGGCGTGTCCCAAGAAGTCGCTGGTCGCCACCGGCTACATCAACGCCACGCTCGGCAGTCCCACCAGCTTCGCCGCGTCCGGGGGTCAGCCCTGCGATCCGGCGCTGCACGTGTACAACGCCGGTTCGGGCAAGCTCGTGTTCTTCTTCGTGGAGTCCACCGCCCACCAGTGCCTCGGCGGGCAGCTGCACACCGGTCAGACCCCGCCCTGGCAGGCGACCTACAAGCAGTCGGGCAAGAACCTCGTGGTCGACATCCCGATCCCGAACACCGTCGACTACCCGCTCGGTCTCACCGGCGGCCTGGTCGGCTCGCTCTCGGCCGAGAAGCTGGACTGGATCTCACAGTCGATGGGCTCCACCCACGACATCACGTCGGTCGGGTGTCAGGGCAGCAAGCGCCCCTACACCTACACGTTCAACGCCTCGCTGCCCGGTCAGGCGGCGGAGACCAAGACCGTGAAGGGCTCCGGCAGCTGCTGAGTGCCGCCGACCGGCACCGCGCCGGTCTCACCTGACGTCACCGCGCCGCGCGGGGGAAGGTCTCCCCGCCCGGCGCGGTTCGTTTCGTCAGGACCTCAGCTTTCAGTCCAGTGGGGCCAGCTCGAAGCGCTCGGCGCGCTGCTGCTCGGCCTCGGCCTCGGAGAGCATCTTGTAGAACAGGTAGACGAGCGCGAT
Source organism: uncultured Acetobacteraceae bacterium (assembly GCA_964658375.1). Lineage (GTDB taxonomy): Bacteria > Actinomycetota > Thermoleophilia > Solirubrobacterales > Solirubrobacteraceae > Palsa-465. The sequence continues at coordinate 27,485 of CAZZYU010000004.1, forward strand.
CCCCATCACGATCGACTGCTCCAGCGCCATCTCCAGGCCCGCCATGTTCTGGTCCTCGACCGGCGACAGGCCCCAGTAGTGCGGGTGGTTGGCGTAGAAGGGATAGAGCGTCGTGGTCGAGAACGCCAGCGCGACCCCGAGCGCGCCGACGAGCAGCTTGGTCGTCGTCATGTAGGCGATCGGCCCCAGGCCGGTCAGCCGCCGCCGGCTGCGGATCGGCGACAGGACGTGCCACCAGTACAGCGAGCCGGCGATCGCGAAGCACAGGTGCTCGCAGGCGTGGACGGTCGTGTTGTGCAGCGCGGCGTCGTAGGCGGCGGGCCAGTGCCAGATGTACATCACCCCGGCGTAGGCGAGCACCGCGAAGACGGGGCTGGCCACGAAGCCGGCGCGGCGCTCGATCACCGTGATGCGGCGCGTGACCGGCCGCAGCAGCACCTTGTTGAAGCTGAGGATGACGAGGATCGGCGCGAAGTCGAGCAGCAGCAGGTGCTGGGCCATGTGCATCACCATCAGCTGGTCGCCGAGCACGTCGATCGGGGAGATCAGCGCCGCGACGACGCACAGCATGCCGAGCACGAACAGGGTCAGGCGTCCGTAGCCCGGGGCGTGGGGCGAGCCGCTGCGCCGGGCGCGCCGCCACGCGATGCCGTAGAGCGCGCAGATCGCGAGCACGCCGATGATGACCGAGGGCTCCGGCGTCCAGGCGATGACCGGCGAGACGCTCGGTCCGGAGGACTGAAGGACGAGGGCGACAGACAGCACGAACTCGACATTCTGACGGAGGTCGCTCTGTCTTGTACGCGGTTCTGAAACCTCCTACCTGGTCGACAAACGCCGGTGCGACCAATACCCTCGCCTGCACAGACGCCAGTCACACTCCCACCAGGAGGTCAGTCGATGCGGATCGATGTCAAAGGCCGCAACCTGCCCGTTTCGGACGAGATCAGAGCGCACGTCGAGAGGCGCTTTCGCAAGATCTCCCAGCAGGTGTCCGAGCTGGCTGAGCTGGAGGTGGAGCTCTTCGAGGAGCGCAACCCGGCCAACCCCGACTGTGAGGTCGCCGAGGTGACCCTGCACCTCAAGGGGGTGACGCTCCGCGCCCGTGACGCCTCCGGCGATCTGATGCACTCGATCAACCTCTGCTCCGAGGAGCTCGCGCGTCAGGTCAAGCGCCACCGCGACAAACGCCGTAAGCGGCGGGAGGCCCGCGCCGGCGCTCCCGGCCTGCCCCGAGCCGCCTAGAAACCGCTCCGCTTCAGGCGCGGGCGCCCCGGCTGGCGCCCCGCGCCCAGGGCGCCCCGCGCTACCCTTCGATCATGTCGTTTTTGAACCGCGCGCTTCGCATGGGCGAGGCGAAGCAGTTCAAGTCCTACGAGCAGCGGGTCGCCCGAATCAACGGGTTCGAGGAGGAGATCTCCCTCTACGAGGACGACGAACTGCGGGAGGCCGCCGACGCGCTGCGCGAGCGCGCGCGCGCCGGCGAGTCGCTGGACGATCTGCTGCCGGAGTGCTTCGCGCTCGTGCGGGAAGCGGGCAAGCGAGCGATGGGGATGCGCCACTTCGACGTGCAGCTGATCGGCGGCATGGTCCTGCACGACGGCGCCATCGCCGAGATGAAGACCGGCGAGGGCAAGACCCTGACCGCGACGCTCGCCGTCGTGCTCAACAGCCTGCCGGGCCGCGGCGTCCACGTCGTCACCGTCAACGACTACCTGGCCCGCCGTGACGCGCTGTGGATGACGCCGATCTATCAGATGCTCGGCGTCACCGTCGGGGTGCTGCAGAACATGCAGTCGGGTGAGGAGAAGGCCGCCGCCTACGCCGCCGACGTCACCTATGGCACCAACTCGGAGTTCGGCTTTGACTATCTGCGCGACAACATGGCCAAGACGCTGGCCGAGAAGTTCCAGCATGGCGGGCGCGAGAAGGCAGACGACGGGACCTCGCGCTACCACTGCTTCGCGGTCGTCGACGAGGTCGACAACATCCTGATCGACGAGGCGCGCACGCCGCTGATCATCTCCGGAGCGCCGGAGCAGGCCGCCGACCTGTACGCCAAGTTCGCCCGTCTGGCCCCGCGGCTGGAGCCCGGCAAGATGCCCGACGGTCTGGACCCGAAGACCAAGAAGGAATTCGTCGCCGACTTCGACTTCGAGTTCGACGAGAAGTACAAGACGGTCTCGGTGACCGAGCGAGGCGTCGCCCGGGCCGAGAAGTTCATGGGCATCGACCACCTCTACCGCGCCGAGAACGGCCACCTGGTCAACCACCTGATCCAGTCGCTCAAGGCGCAGTCGCTGTATCACCGCGGCCGTGACTACGAGGTGATCGACGGCGAGGTGAAGATCATCGACGAGCACACCGGCCGCATCCTCGAGGGCCGCCGCTGGTCAGAGGGCCTGCACCAGGCCGTCGAGGCCAAGGAGAACGTCCGCGTCCAGGAGGAGAACCAGACGCTGGCCACGATCACGCTGCAGAACTACTTCCGGATGTACGACAAGCTGGCGGGCATGACCGGCACGGCGCTCACCGAGGCGACCGAGTTCATGAAGATCTACGAGCTCGGCGTCGTCGAGATCCCGACCAACCGGACGATGGTGCGCGTCGACCGCAACGATCAGGTCTACAAGACCAAGGACGGCAAGTGGGCCGCGGTCGCCAAGGAGATCGCCGATCGCCACGCGACCGGCCAGCCCGTGCTGGTGGGCACGATCTCGGTCGAGGTCTCCGAGATGCTCTCCCAGAGCCTGAACAAACGCGGCATACCCCACGCCGTGCTCAACGCCAAGCCCGAGTTCGCCCAGCGCGAGGCCGAGACGATCGCCGAGGCCGGCGCTCCCGGGGCGGTGACGATCGCGACCAACATGGCGGGTCGCGGCGTCGACATCAAGCTCGGCGGCAACGCCGAGCATCTCGCCTCGCTGGAGGTCGGCAAGCTCGGCCTGTCGCCCGGCGATCCCGACTACGACGAGCACATCCAGATGGTGCTGCCGGCGATCGAGGAACGCGTCGAGGCCCAGCGCCAGCAGGTGCTGGAGGCCGGCGGTCTGTTCATCCTCGGCACCGAGCGCCACGAGTCCCGGCGGATCGACAACCAGCTGCGGGGCCGCGCCGGACGCCAGGGCGACGTCGGCGAGTCGCGGTTCTTCCTGTCGGCCCAGGACGATCTCGTGCGCCTGTTCGCCGGCGAGCGGATCTACAAGATCCTCGACAAGCTCGGCTCCACCGACGAGGAGGGCAACGAGGAGCCGATCGAGGCCGGGATGCTCTCCAAGCAGATCGAGAAGGCCCAGCGCAAGGTCGAGGAGCAGCACTATCTGGCCCGCAAGCACACGCTGGAGTACGACGACGTGCTCAACCAGCAGCGCGAGGTCGTCTACACCTACCGCGACGAGGTGCTGGAGGGTCGTGACATGTCCGGTGCGGCCCGCGAGGAGATCGCGTCGCTGATCGAACGGCTCGTCAACGAGTACACCGCCGGGGACTTCGTCGAGGATTGGGACCTCGACGGGCTGATGCGCCGCGTCGAGGAGATCTTCACGCCGTCTGACGAGCTGGCCGCGATCGACATCGACCAGATCGTCGACCGCGAGCAGCTGATCGCCGAGCTGCAGGCGGAGGCGCTGGCCCAGTACGAGCAGCGCGAGGCCGAGCTCGGTGAGGAGCTGATGCGCGAGGTCGAGCGCTACCTGCTGCTGGAGATCATCGACCAGCGCTGGCAGGAGCACCTCTATGACATGGACTACCTGCAGCAGGGGATCGGGCTGCGGGGCTTTGCCCAGATCGAGCCGCTGGTCGCCTACAAGAACGAGGCCTTCGAACTGTTCCGGGACCTCATGCACAGCGTCTGGGCCGACTTCGCCCGCTTCATCTTCCACGTCGAGGTCACGCTCTCCGACGAGACCGGCGGCCTGCCGCCCCAGCCGCCTCCGCCGACGCGCAGCCAGCCCAGCTCGGCGTCGAGCTCGCCCACCGGCGGGGGCCGGGTCAGCTACTCGGGGGGCACCGTGCCCGCGGGCGCGGCGGCGATGACCGCCGCCGCCGCCGGGACGACGCTCGGGGCGCCGGGCGCACCGTTCGCCGAGGCGCAGGCCGAGCCCGAGGCGCTGGCGTTTGAGCCCGTCCAGCAGCGGGTCGTCGACGCCGAGCAGCAGGTCGGACGCAACGACCCCTGCTGGTGTGGCTCGGGCAAGAAGTACAAGAAGTGCCACGGCGCCTGAGCGCCGCGGCGGCCTCTCGTCCTACTGGACCTGGTGGCGGACCCGCTCGGGGTCGATCGTGTACTTGACGCGGACCTCGCCCGGGGAGCGGAACGGGTACTCGTCCTGGCCGATGTAGAGCTTGGCCAGGCGGTTGATGTGGTCGTCGGCGTCATCCCGTGAGCCGGTCGCGGTGCCCCGGATCTCGACGTACTCATAGGGGTTGTCGGGCGGATAGACGACGACCGTGATGCGGTGGTTGCGCTCCAGGTTGGTCGGCCACTGGCGACCCTCGGCGCTGTTGACGGCCAGCACGCCGTCCTCGAGGCTGATCCACGCCACCGCGCTGAGGATCGAGCCGTCGTTATTGAGTGTGGAGATGACGGCGTGAGCGGGGCCCTCGAGGAGCGCGCGGACGCCGTCGTCGGTGAGTGATGCCATCTCACGGCACTACCCGCGAGCGGCGCAGCTAAAGAGCGACCCGGGGTTGCTACCGTCTGGGCGCGATGTCGACCGCACCCACAGAGCCGCTGCCCCAGCGTCTCGCGGCCATCCGCCGGCAGCTGACGCTGCTGGCGGACTATCTTTGACCCCGCTCAGCTAGAGCAGCGCGCCTCCGCCCTGGAGGCCGAGATGGGCGCCCCCGGGTTCTGGGACGATCAGGATCACGCGGCCGCGGTGTCGGCCGAGCACGCGCGCTCGACCCGCAAGCTGAACGAGTTCCGCGCGCTGGAGGCCGACGTCGCCGACCTCGAGCCGCTCGCCGAGCTGGCCGAGGAGGACCCGGAGATGGCCGACGAGCTGCAGGAGCAGATCGCCTCCGCGCAACAGCGCCTGGACGCGCTGGAGGAGGAGCGGCTGTTCTCCGGTCCCTATGACGCCGGAGACGCGCTGGTCACCGTCAACGCCGGGGCGGGGGGCACCGACGCCCAGGACTGGGCCGAGATGGTGCTGCGGATGGAGATGCGCTGGGCCGAGAAGCGCGGCTTCGCAGTCGAGCTGCTGGAGGCCTCGCCGGGGGAGGAGGCGGGGGTCAAGTCGGCCACCTTCCGCGTCAAGGGCGAGAACGCCTACGGCTTGTATGGCTCGGAGAAAGGGGTGCACCGCCTCGTGCGACTGTCGCCGTTTGATTCAGCCAACCGGCGTCAGACGAGCTTTGCCGGCGTCGAGGTCTCGCCGGTGGTCCAGGAGACCGCCGAGGTTCAGATCGACGACGACGATCTGCAGATCGACACCTACCGGGCCAGCGGCGCCGGCGGCCAGCACGTCAATAAGACCGACTCGGCGGTGCGCATCACCCACAAGCCGACCGGGATCGTCGTCCAGTGCCAGAACGAGCGCTCCCAGTCATCCAACAAGGCCGAGGCGATGGCGATGCTGCGCTCCAAGTTGGTCGAGCGCCAGGAGCGCGAGCGCCGCGAGGAGATCGCCCGCGAGCGGGGCGAGGCCCAGGACGTCAACTTCGGCTCCCAGATCCGCTCCTACGTGCTGCATCCCTACACGATGGTCAAGGATCACCGCACCGGCGTGGAGATGGGCGACGCCGCCCGCGCGCTGGACGGCGATCTCGACGGATTCGTGCGGTCCTATCTTCTTCAGGCATCCCGATGACCGAACCCGAGGACCGCAACCCCCGTGAGCCCGTCGACCCGCTGCAGCGGCCCGGCGACATCGTTGCGCCCCAGCGTCCCCGTGAGCTGCCGACCGCGCCCTACCTCGATGCGATCGTCTCCTACGGCTTCCGCGGCTCTCAGCGCTTCCATGTCCCCGGCCACAAGGGCGGTCCCGGCGCCGACCCCGGGCTACGGGCCGCGATTGGCGAGCGCGCGCTGGCGCTTGATATCTGCCAGGACATCGAGGGCATCGACGTGGGGCCGACCCCGACGCCCTACGAGCGCGCCGAGGAGCTGGCCGCGGTCGCCTACGACGCCGGCCAGACCTGGTTTCTCACCAACGGCGCGACCCAGGGCAACCACGCGCTGACGCTGGCGCTGGCCAAGCCCGGCGACCATGTCCTCGTCCAGCGCAACTCCCACGCCTCGATCGTCGACGGCCTCGTGCTCAGCGGCGGCATGGCGAGCTTCGTCGCACCCGAGTACGACGCGGAGCTCGGCATGGCCCACGGGGTCACGCCCGAGGCGCTGGCCGCCGCGCTGGAGCGCGAGCCGGCGATCAGCGCGGCGTTCATCGTCTCCCCGACCTACTACGGGATGGCCGCCGACGTCGCCGGCTGCGCCGAGGTCGCCCACGCCCACGACGTGGCGCTGATCGTCGACTGCGCCTGGGGGTCGCACTTCGGCTTTCACCCGGGCCTGCCCGACTCGCCGCTGCACCTCGGCGCCGACGCCGAGCTCGCCTCGACGCACAAGATCGTCGGCAGCCTGACCCAGTCGGCGATGCTCCACGTCGCCCGTGGCGGCCGGGTCGATTGCGATGAGGTCTCCCGCTGCATCCGCCTGATGCGCTCCACGAGCCCCAACTCGCTGCTGCTCGCCTCCCTGGACTCGGCGCGCCGCCAGTTGGCCGCTCACGGCGAGGCGCTGCTGGACCGGACGCTGGCCGCCTCGTTTCGCGCGCGGGAGGCGATCGCGGCGATCCCGGGCGTGGCGGTCGTCGGTGAGGCGATGGTCGGACGCCCCGGCGTCGCCGGATGGGATCCGCTGCGGCTCGTCATCGACGTGCGCGGCACCGGCGTCACCGGCTATGAGCTGGCCGCCGAGCTGCGCGCCGGATTTGACATCTACATCGAGCTGGCCACCCACCAGACGATCGTGCTCGTGCTCGGCCTCGGACAGCCGATCGAGCCGCTGGAGCGCTTCGCTCACGACTTCGCCGAGACGGTGCGCCGGGTCGCGCCGGTCGCCGGAGACCGGGCCGGCGTGTCGCTCGTCACGCCGCCCGCGCCGACCGAGGCCGAGGCGGTCGTTCCGATCCGCGACGCGTTCCTCGGCGCCGGTGAGGCGGTCGCCGTCGACGACGCGGTCGGCCGGATCTCGTGCGAGTCGATCGCCGGCTATCCGCCGGGTGTCCCGACGCTGCTGCCCGGCGAGCGGGTGACCGTCGAGGTGGTCGCCTACCTGCGCGCGCTGACCGCCGCCGGCGCCCGGCTGCACGGGGCCGCCGATCCGACGTTCGCCACCGTGCGCGTGCTCAAGGACCGCGATCTGGGGTCCTCGGCCGGGCGCGCGCAGCGCCCGGCGCCCGCCCGCGCCTGATGGAGCTGTCGGTCACCGACGAGCTCGTGGCGCGGGCGCTGGCCGAGGACGTCGGCGACGGCGACGTCACGACCGCGGCGACCGTCGATGCCCAGGCCCGCGCCCGGGCGACGATCACCCAGAAGGCCCCGGGGGTGATCTACGGCCTGGAGCTCGCCGAACAGGTCTTCCGGTCCCTGGACCCCGCGGTGACGGTGCAGCACCTCGTCGATGAGGGCCGCTGGCGCGATCGGGGCGAGGTGCTGGAGATCGAGGGTCGCGCGCGGGCGCTGCTGACCGGTGAGCGCACCGCACTGAACTTCCTGGGGCGGCTGTCGGGCGTGGCGACGCTGGCGGCACGCTGCGTGCAGGCGGTGGCCGGCACCGACGCGCGGATCCTCGACACCCGCAAGACGACGCCCGGCCTGCGAGCGCAGGAGAAGGCCGCGGCGGCCGCCGGGGGGGCGACCAACCACCGCGCCGGCCTCTATGACCAGATCCTGATCAAGGAGAACCACGCGACGCTGGCCGGGGGGGTGGGCGCCGCGGTGCGCCGCGCGCGGGAGCTCGCGCCCGGGCTGGCGCTCGAGGTCGAGTGCGAGAGCCTGACCGAGGTCGACGAGGCGCTCGCCGCGGGTGCGTCGATGATCCTGCTTGACAACATGTCGGTGCCCGAGCTCGCCCGGGCCGTGCGCCACGTCGCCGGGCGCGCCTCGTTGGAGGCCAGCGGCGGGATGACGCTGCAGACGCTGCGAGCGGTCGCCGACACCGGCGTAGACTTCATCTCGGTCGGCGCCATCACCCACAGCGCACCGGCCCTGGACCTGTCCCTGCTGCTCACGCCTCTGTCATGAATCTGCCGATGCTCACGACCGGCGACGGTCCGCTGATGCTGGAGAACATCCCCGCCCTCCAGGCCGAGGTGCGGGAGCTCGCCGCCGCCCGCGGGGCGGTGATCCTCGCCCACAACTACCAGCTGCCCGAGATCCAGGACGTCGCCGACTACGTCGGGGACTCGCTCGGTCTCTCCCAGCAGGCGGCGGCCGCCGACGCCGAGCTGATCGCGTTCTGCGGCGTGCACTTCATGGCCGAGACGGCCTCGATCCTGTGCCCCGAGAAGAGGGTGCTGATCCCCGACCCCGACGCGGGCTGCTCGCTGGCCGACTCCATCACCGCCGCGCAGCTGCGCGAGTGGAAGGCCGCCCATCCCGACGCGATCGTGGTCATGTACGTCAACACGACCGCCGAGGTCAAGGCGCTGACCGACTACTGCTGCACCTCGGCCAACGCGGTCTCGGTCGTCGCCCACATCCGCCGCGAGCACGGCGACGACGTCGAGATCCTGTTCGGCCCCGACATGTTCCTCGGCGCCTACGTCGAGCGGACGCTCGGTCGCCCGATGCACGTCTGGGACGGCGAGTGCCACGTCCACGCCGGCATCAAGCCCGACGACATCGCCGCGGTGCGCGCCGCCCATCCCGACGCCGACTTCCTGATCCATCCCGAGTGCGGCTGCTCGACCTCGGTCATGGAGTACGTGGCCGCCGGTGACATCGCGCCCGACGGGGTGCGGATGCTCTCCACCGGTGGCATGCTGCGCTACGCCGCCGAGCGCCAGGCAGCCGGCGGGGATCGCCGCACCGCGATCGTCGCCACCGAGACCGGGATGCTGCATCCGCTGCGCCACGCCGCCCCCGACGTCGAGTTCGTGGCCGCCAACGAGGCCGCCTCGTGCCGATTCATGAAGATGATCACGCTGCCCAAGCTGCGCGACTGCCTGGCCGCCGGCGAGTTCGAGGTCAAGGTGCCGGCGGCGATCGCCGATCGGGCGCGCCGCCCGATCGAGCGGATGGTCGCGATCAGCTGAACAGCCGGTCGGTCTTGCGACGGCGGTGAACGGTGACCACGCCACCGTCGGTGCGCTCGCCGAGCAGGCGCTCCAGCAGCGCCTGCTGGCGCCGGCCGTAGCCGGCCAGGTCCTGGCGGTCAGACGCGCCCAGCCGGCTCAGGGTGGCGGTCAGCAGGTCGGCGCGCGGCTGGGCCCCGGCGCTGAGCTGCTCGCGGACGAACGCGACGACCGGGCGGGTCCCGCGGCGCTTGTTGCAGGCCCGGCAGGCGACGGTCAGGTTCTCCAGCGAGGTGCGCCCGCCGCGCGAGCGCGGGAACACGTGCTCGGCGGTCAGATCGGAGCGCCGCGGCGCCCGCCCGCACCATACGCACTCGGCGCCGTCTCGCTCGATCAGGGAGTCCAGGATCATCGCTGTGGCAAGCTACGACCTGTTGGGGGGGCTGACTGCAGCGTCGGTCACACTTCTGGACGAAGATCTCACACGCAGTGAGTCAGCCGGCCGACGCGGCGCTGAACGGCTGACTGTCCTCGTAGAGCAGCAATCCGTGGGCGACGACCTCACGCACCAGCGGGGTGCTCTCGCGCCGACGCAGGAACTCGGCTGCGGTGTAGCAGTGGATGTCGGCGCCGGCGCCCATCTCCAGCGCGTCCCACAGCGCGGTCGCCTGATAGACGCGCTCCAGCCACGGGAGCCCGTCAAAGCCGTCGGAGACGAGCACGACGACGTACTCGGCGTCCCGGAGATCGGGCTCCAGGAGATCAGGCTCCGGAAGATCCCGGCCGCTCTCGCGGCCGCGCCCGCCCCGGCGCAGGTCGGCGACCCGGGCGCCCCCGAGCATCACCATCTGCAGCGGCCAGCGATCGCCGACGCGGCTGAGGTAATGCTGGAGCTCGCGCAGGTTCAGCGCGGAGGTCAGCGGCACGGCGCGATTGTCGACCCCCGGCGCCGCATTTTCAATATCGGGCGATCGCCGCGAGCATCCGGCTCTCCAGCGCGAACGCGGTGGCGTTGTCGGGGCCGTCGATGAACAGGCCGAAGGCGAGCTCGTGTCCGCCGCGGCTGTGGCAGTAGCCGGCGAGGTTGGTGACATCGTTCAGGGTGCCGGTCTTGGCCAGGCAGCGGCCCTGGGCGGCGGTCTTGGCGCCGATCCCCGCGACGGTGCCGTTGACTCCGGCGGCCGGCAGCGACGCGTCGAGCTCCCGTCCGGTCGCGGTGCCCCACAGGTCGCGCAGCAGCTCGACGATCTGCAGCGGTGACGTGCGGTCCCGGCGCGCCAGCCCCGAGCCGTCGAGGATCCTGGGATGCAGGCCGTAATCGGCGGCGATCGTCTGGGCGATCACGTGGGCTCCGGCGCTGATCGTCCCGCCGCGTCCGAACAGCACGCCCAGCTGCTTGGTGAACAGCTCGGCGAACAGGTCGTCGGAGGGGACGTCCATCAGCCGCGTCATCACCTGCATCCGCGGCGAGGCGACGGTCGCCAGCAGCGTCGCCCGGCGCGGCGTGGAGCGGTCCCGGGTGGAGGCGGTCGCGGCCATCTGCGAGCCGCGCATCACCAGCACCAGCTCGTGGGCGGCGAACGTCGCCGGGTCGTAGTGGGGCTCGGTCGTGCCGTGGTCGTAGGTGAGCGCGCTCAGCTGGCCGCCGAGGTCGGGGATATCGGGCTTGTAGTTGGTCATCAGCGCGCCGCGACGGCGGTCAAACAGCGACTCGTCGGCGTACACCCGGCCGGTCACCCGGCGGATCCCGCGGCGGCGCAGCTGGCTCACCAGAGCGGCCGCCGTCGAGCCGGCGCCGTGGTTCCAGACCTCGTTGAACTCGGGGTCGCCGAACGTCGGATCCCCGCCGCCGCGCAGGTACAGGCTGCCGTGCCAGACGCCGCGGCGCAGGTGGCCGGTACCGAGCACCGAGGTGTGCAGGCGCGTGTTGGGGCCCAGGCGGTCCATCAACGCGGTCGTCGTCCACAGCTTCTCCACCGAGGCCGGCGGGCGGCCGATCGTCGGGCGCACGGCGTAGAGCTCGGTGTCGTCCGACAGGTCGAAGACCAGCGCGCCGGTGCTGCGCCCGGCCGGCCCCAGCGCGCGCGTCATCGCCGCCCGCAGCGTGACCTGGGCGCGGGCGTGAGATGGCGGGTCGCCGGTCAGCGTCGGCGAGCTCGGAGTCGTGGCGGCGGTCGTGGTGGCCGCGGTCGTCGTGACCCTGCGGCGGGTGCGGGCGGCGGACGGCCGACCCGAGCGGGGCAGTGGCGCGCGCGCCGCGAGGGCGACGTCGCGTCGGCTGGTGTGGCTGAAGGTCCCCAGCAGCGCAAGGATGATCGCCGCGATGGCGACCACCAGCCCCACGCCGACGAGCAACCCGCGTCTCACGCCCCGCGGCCGACGGCCGCTACGCCGCCTCGAGCTCGGCGACCGTGTGCGGGCCCACGCAGGCCACCGACAGCTCGTCGGCGACGCTCGCGGCGACGGCCCGCACGTCCTGCACGGTGACCCGGTCCAGGCGGTCGATCGCCTCGTCGGGGTCGACCGACGCGTCATAGAGGATCGTCTGCTGGGCGGCATAGCGGGCGACCGCGCCGCTGTTCTCAAAGCCGATCGCCCGGGCTCCGGCGGCATAGGCCTGGGCGCGCTGGACCTCGGCGTCGGTCGGGCCGTCGTCGCGCAGCTCGGAGACGATGTCGCGCATCCGGCGGTAGGCCTCCAGGCACTTGGCCGACTCCAGGCCGGCCGACAGCTGCAGCACCGGCACGTCGGCGTACCCGTGGGCGAACGCGTTCACCGAGTAGGCCAGGCCGCGCTGCTCGCGGATCTCGTCGAACAGCCGCGAGCCCATCGAGCCCCCCAGCAGCGTCGAGTAGATCGACAGCGCCGCCCGCTGCCGGGCATCGGTGACGTCGATCTTCGGCCGGTAGGAGAGACGCAGGTGTGACTGCTTGGAGTCGCGCTCCTGCACCATCACCCGCGGCTCCTGGGCGGGGGCCGGGACGTAGGGTTCGGGCTCGGGAGCCGGCGCGAAGCGCTCGAACAGCTCCTCCAGCTCCCCGGCGGATCCCAGCGAGTGCAGGTTGCCGACGACGTAGGCCCCGCCCGCCGCCGGTGACCAGCGGCGCGCGCGGAAGGCGACGATCCCGTCGCGGGTGAAGCTCTCGCTGATGTGCTCGACGGATCCGAGCACCGGGCGCCCGAGCGGATGGTCGCCGAACACGGCCCGGTCGATCAGATGCTCGGCCAGGACCGCCGGCTGATCCTCGGAGCGGGCGATCTCCTGCACGACGACGCCGCGCTCGCGGTCAAGCTCCCCGGCGTCGATCCGCGGCCGGGCGACGAAGTCGGTGAGCAGGTCGGCGGCCTCCAGGGCGCGCTCGGCGCGGGCGGTGATGTGAAAGGCGACCAGATCGTGGCTGGTGTAGGCGTTGAGCACGGCCCCGATGCGCTCGGCGGCCTCGTTGACGTCCCGGTAGTGGGGGAACTTCTCGCCGCCCTTGAACACCAGGTGCTCGAGGAAGTGCGCCATGCCGTTCTCCTCCGCGCGCTCGGTCCGCGCGCCCGCGTCAAACGCCGCCAGGATCGTCACCGCGCGGGTCCCCTCGACCGCGATCTTGTGCAGCCGGAGGCCGTTACGCAGCGTCGACACCGTGATCTCGGACATCGCATTGACGGTAGCGCCCCGCCTGCAAACCACGTTGCAGGCGCCGTCACGACCGGCAGCGGCCAGGGGCGGCCGCTACGCTGCGGCGACCCATGGCTGCCTCATCACGACCCACTCGACGCGCCGCCGGCCAGGCGGCTGTCACCGGCGCTCGCCGCGCCGTCGCCGCACGGCAGGGCGCGGCCGTGTCATCGCGGTCGGTGATCGATTTCCGCGGCGTCTCCAAGCTCTACGCCGGTGACGTCGGGCTCGACGCCGCGACGTTCTCCGTCGAGCCCGGTGAGTTCGTGTTCCTCGTCGGCGCGACCGGCTCGGGCAAGTCGACGCTGATGCGACTGCTGATCAAGGAGCTTGAGCCCACCGCCGGCACGATCCGCGTCGCCGGCCACGATCTGGGATCGATCAGCCGCCGCAAGGTGCCGTTCTTCCGGCGCAACATCGGCGTCGTCTTCCAGGACTTCAAGCTGCTGCCCAACCGCACCGTGTATGACAACGTCGCCTACGCGCTGCAGGTGACCGGCGGCACCCGGCGCGAGATCCGGGCCAAGGTGCCGGACATCCTGCGGCTCACCGGGCTGTCGACCAAGCTGCACAACCTGCCCCACCAGCTCTCCGGCGGGGAGCAGCAGCGGGTCTCGATCGCCCGCGCGTTCGTCAATCACCCGCCGCTGCTGCTCGCCGACGAGCCGACCGGCAACCTCGACCCCGAGACCTCGATCGACATCATGCGGCTGCTGTACCGGATCAATCGCACCGGCACGACCGTGCTCGTCGCCACCCACGATCAGGCGATGGTCGACCGGATGCGGCGCCGGGTGCTCGAGCTCTCCGAGGGCCGGATCGTGCGTGACGAGGCCGCCGGGCGCTACACGCGCAACGAAACCACGCGCGACCTGGCCAAGCGGCTGCGCGCGCCGGCGACCAAGCCCCCGAGCGTGGAGTAGTCGCGATGCGGGTTGGATTCTTCCTGCGCGAGGCGATCCGTGCGGTGCGCCGCAGCGCCGCGCCGAGCTTCGCCGCGCTGGCCACGGTGCTCGTGACGATGCTCGTGCTCGGGGTCTTCATCCCGATCGTGCAGGCGACCAACGGCGCCGCCGACACGGTGCGCAGCCGCGTCCAGGTCAACGTCTACATGAAGACCAGTGCCACGTCGGCCGACGAGGCGCGGGTGCGCCGGGAGATCCTCGCCATCGGCGGCGTCAAGGACGTCAAGTTCGTCTCCAAGCAGCAGGCCTACGCCCAGCAGTCAAAGCAGGATCCCGCGGCCTACAAGCTGCTGGCCTCAAACCCGCTGCCCGACACCTTCGAGGTGATCCCGACCAACCCCTCCGACGTGCTCGCGGTGCACAGCGCGCTCACCCCGAAGGGACCCGGTGGCAAGCCGGGGGTCCTGGACTCGGCGATCGGGTCGGTCTCCAACAAGCGCACCGACACGCGCAAGATCCTGCAGGTGACCAAGCTCGTGACGATCACCGCGGCCGTGCTCACGGTGCTGCTGGTGATCGCCTCGATCCTGCTGATCGCCAACACGATCCGGCTGTCGCTGTATTCGCGCCGGCGCGAGGTCGAGGTGATGAAGCTCGTCGGCGCCACCGACTGGTTCATCCGCTGGCCGTTCATGATCGAGGGGATGGTCGTCGGCGCCGCCGGCGCCGCGCTGGCGCTGGTCGTGCTCGGCGCCGCCAAGATCCTCGTGCTCGACCCGCTGGCCCACAGCTGGACTCTCGTCGCGGCGCCCCACACGATCCCGTTCCTCGCGCTCGTGGTGGTGCTGTTGGGGGCCGGAGTGGTCGTCTCGGCGGTCGGCTCGGGTCTGTCGCTGCGCCGTTTCCTGCGCGTCTGAGCGGCGTTCGCAGGGCCGACTCCAGGCGGCGGATCCCGACAGCGGTACGGCTACTCTGCTGAGCATGTTCCCGCAGCCACGCGCTCGGAGTCCGCGGATCGTGGCGATCGTCGCCGCGGTCATCCTGCTGCTGGCGGTCGGGTTGTGGTTCGGCGGGCACCCCAGCTGGCTGCCGTCGCCGCTGCGCTCGGCGTTCGTCTCCCAGAGCGCCAACCAGAAGCTCGAGGACCAGGTCTACGGTCTGCTGACCAAGGACTACTACCGCAAGCTCAACCGCACCCAGCTGGTCAACGACGGATTGGCGGGGGCGGTGGCCAGCCTCAACGATCCCTACTCGCACTACTACGACCCCTCCAGCTACGACGCCTTCCAGAACACGACGACCGACCCCCACGACCAGGGGATCGGCGTCTCGGTCCAGGGCGAGCGCCGGGGCCTGCTCGTGGTCGAGGTCTACCCCGACACCCCCGCGGCCCGCGCCGGGATCCGCGCCGGCGACGTGATCACCCGCGTCGGCGACACGTCGCTGGTTGACCGCTCCGAGACCTTCGCCGCCCATCTGATCCAGGGCACGCCCGGAACGAGCGTGACGCTGGCGCTGCGACGAGACGGGCACAGCCGCACCGTGACGGCCACCCGCAGCAACATCGCGGTTCCGGTCACCAGCAGCGAGCTGCTGCGCTATCACGGCTCCAAGATCGGCTACGTCGACCTGACGATGTTCAGCCAGGGCGCCGGCGCCTCGGTCCGCGCCCAGGTCGACAAGATGCTCAAGCGAGGCGCTCGGGCCCTGATCCTCGACCTGCGCGACAACGGCGGCGGCCTCGTCGAGGAGGCGGTCAACACCGCCTCGATCTTCCTCCCCCGCGGCGACACCGTCGTCTCCACCGACGGGCGCGCGCAGCCGCGCGAGGTCTACATGGCCAGGGGCGATCCGATCTCGGGCTCGATCCCGCTCGTCGTGCTCGTCAACTCCAACACCGCGTCGGCCGCCGAGATCGTGACCGGCGCGCTCAAGGACCAGGGCCGCGCGACCGTCGTGGGCACGCACACCTACGGCAAGGGCGTCTTTCAGGAGATCCAGCCGCTGCGCAACGGCGGCGCCCTGGACTTCACCGTCGGCGAGTACTTCACGCCCAACGGGCAGAACCTCGGAGCCGGGGGAGTCAAGCGTGGCCGGGGCATCCTGCCCAATGTCTACGCCGACACCAAGCCGACGTCGAAGGTCGACACGGCGCTGCGCGTCGCCGAGAAGACCGTCGCGGCCAAGGTGAAGTGAGCCCGGACCGGGCCGCGACGCCCGACCAGCCCAGCTCGCGCGTCGCCATCCTGGTCCGGCAGGGCAAGTTCCTCGTCGCCGAGCCGTTCTTCGGGCCCGGTCCGCGGACGGTGGTCAGCCGCGATACCCGCTACGACGTCGGCGACCTCGTCCTGCTCGGCGCCCCGCGCGGCGGCGGACGCAAGGGAGGCTCGCGCCGGCCGCCGATCACCCGGCGACTCGGTCGCCCCGATGTCGCGCGCGACGTGATCGCCGCGCTGATGGTCGACCGCGGACTGCGCCGGGGCTTTGACCCGGCGGTGCAGCGCGAGGCGGCGCAGGCGTCGGCCGCGACCGGGCCGCTGGATCCCTCCGGACGCCGGGACCTGCGTGACCTGGCGACGTTCACGATCGACCCGGTCACCGCCCGGGACTTCGACGACGCGATCTCCGCGGAGCCGATCGCCGGGGGCGGCTGGCGGGTGTGGGTGCACATCGCCGACGTCGCGGCCTACGTGCCCTCGCGCTCGCTGGTGGATCGCGAGGCCTACCGCCGTGCGACCTCGGTCTATGTGCCCGGTGCCGTGGAGCCGATGCTGCCCCGCGCGCTCTCCAACGAGGCGTGCTCGCTGGTGCCCGGGGAGGTGCGGGCGACGGTCACGGTCGAGATGACGGTGGGGGAGTCCGGGGTGCGCAGCGCCGCGATGCACCGCTCCCTGATCCGCTCCGATGAGCGCCTGGACTACGACCGCGTCGACCGGATCTTCGCGGGGGCAGAGCCGGCGTCGGACCCCTGGGGCGAGCCGCTGGCGGCCGCCCGGGCGGCCGCGGCGGCGCTCGGGGCGCTGCGCGCACAGCGGTCCGGGCTCGTGCTCGACTCGCCCGAGTCCGAATACGCCTTTGATCGCGCCGGCCACGTGGTCGGCGCCGAGCTGTCGGTGGCGACCGAGTCGCATCGGTTGATCGAGGCGTTGATGATCGCCGCCAACGAACAGGTGGCACGGTTTCTGTCCGACCGCAAGATCCCGACCCTCTACCGCGTGCACGAACGGCCTGAGCCGATGGCGGTGGAGCGGTTGATCGATCAGCTCGCCTCGCTTGGCGTGCCCACGCCGCCGGTGCCCGACGGGCATATGACCCCGCAGCAGGCCTCCGAGCTCGCCGGCGAGGCCTCCGAGCGCGTCGCCGACTGGGTCGCGCGCCACGACGGGCGCGGCGCGCGAGCGCTGACCAGCCTCGTGCTGCGCTCGCTCAAGCAGGCCAGCTACGACGACCGCAACCGCGGTCACGCCGGCCTGGCCTCCACCGGCTACTGCCACTTCACCTCGCCGATCCGCCGCTACCCCGACCTCATCTGCCACCGGGCGCTGCTGTCGGCGATCGCCGGCGAGCCGGCTCCCGATGCGGCCTGGGTCCACGCCGCGGGCCCGTGGACCTCGACGCGGGAGCGCGGCGCGATGGTGATCGAGCGCGACGCCGACGACGTGGCGGGCTGCTTTCTGCTGGAGCGGCTGCTGAGCGGCGATCCGGGCGGCCGGGAGCGCGTGTTCGAGGGCGAGGTCGTGGGCCTGATCGGCGCCGGTGCCTTCGTCGCCTTCGGCGAGCGCCGCCAGTTCGAGGGGATGCTGCCGGTGCGGCGCCTGCGCGGTGACTGGTGGGAGCTCAACGAGCAGGCGACGGTGCTCGTCGGCACCCGCACCGGCGCCGCGATCAGGCTGGGGGATACCGTAGAGGTGTCAGTCGGGCGCATCGATGCGCCCCGCGGCCGGGTCGACCTGCTCCCGGCCGAGGTCGGCGAGTGAGCAGGCGCCCGCGGGACTGACGGACTGACGGTGAAGCGATATGGCCAAGACGACAAAACGCAAGACGGCATCGGGTGACGTCGCCTCCAACCGGCAGGCGAGCTTTCGCTACAACCTGCTGGAGCGCTTCGAGGCCGGGCTCGTCCTGGAGGGCACCGAGGTCAAGTCGCTGCGCGACGGGGGCGCGCAGCTCAAGGACTCCTACGCGCTGGTGCGCGACGGCGAGGTGTGGCTCCACGGCGTCTACATCGCGCCGTATGCCCCCGCCTCTCGGGAGAACCACGATCCCGAGCGCCCGCGCAAGCTGCTGCTGCACCACAAGGAGATCGAGCGGCTGATCGGGCGCACGCACGAGCGCGGGCTGACCCTGGTGCCGACCCGGATCTACTTCGCCGGTCCGCGCTCGCGGGCCAAGGTCGAGATCGCCCTCGCCAAGGGCAAGGACCTCTACGACAAACGTCAGGCGATCAAGACCCGCGACACGCAGCGTGAGATCCAACGGGAGCTGCGCGAGGTGGGTCGGTAGCCCAACGAGCGGGTCGGGCGGGCCGGGCCTGGTCGGGCGGTGGACCATCTGTCCGGCCTCTTCACCTGGGGCCGCCGGGCCCCCGCGGGTGGCCGGGACGCCAGGGTGGGCACAACCGCCATGTGCATCCTGCTCGGCGAGACGCACGTGCGCCTTGTGCCCTCTCTACGGGACGAACCACCCCCCGCGTGTGCGCAGCGGTGATGCGACCCCCAATTGTGCCCGCCAGGACGCACTGGGTCGCCCGCGTCAGAGCGTCGCGTGCAGGTGCGTCGCGTGCATCCCGACCACCAGCAGCACGATCAGCCCCAGGTAGACGGCGCCGACCAGCGCGCGATCACGGGGCGAGACCCGGTAGTAGGCCTCGTTGGCCACGCCGCCGGCCCGGCGCTGCTTCAGGCGCCGCCACGTCTCCATCGCCGCGAAGATGACGATGATGAAGATGATCGGATTGGGGAACGCGATCGCCAGCCCGATCATCCCCGCGAACCCGACGATCCACATCCACGGCGACATCGCCGCCATCGCCCGGCCACCGTCGAGCGGAACGACGGGCAGCAGGTTGAACAGGTTCAGGAACAGCCCGGTGAACCCGAGCGCCTCCCAATAGGAGTGGCCGGTGAGGCTCCAGATGAGCAGGCAGACGCCGGAGCCGATCGAGCCGAGGATCGGCCCGGCGAGACCGACCCGGGCTTCGGCCAGCGCGTTGTCGCCGAGCGAGCGAGCGGTGATGACCGCGCCCAGGAACGGGACGAACATCGGCGCCGAGGCGCGGATTCCCTCCCGCCGCAGCGCGATCACGTGCCCCGTCTCGTGCACGAGCAGCAGCACCACGAAGCCGACCGCGAACCAGAACCCCCAGATCGTCGTGTAGGCCGCGATCGACACCGCCATCGAGCCGGCGGTGACGAGCAGCTTGAACTGGCCGGCGAACAGCAGGATCGCCTTGAGCTTGGCCAGGAAGGCGAGGATCGCGGCTCCGATCGGGGCGATCCGCCGCCGGAAGAACGACTCGCGCCGAGGCGGCTCGGCGCCAACCGCAGGGTCGCTGACGGCGTCAAAGCCATACGGGGCGAACCGGGGCGGCGCGGGCGAGCCGGTGGGCTCGGGGAGCTCGGGAAGCTCGGGAAGGGTGGGGTGGACGGGGTCCATGGCGGCCGACACCCCATTCTCGCAGGCCCGCGCTCGCCCTTCGTCAGCTCTTCATCTGCGGCCGTGAGCAACGACCCTCCCGGGCTCGGCCGGGTTCTATACTTCGTCGAGCTTCACCCTCGGGGACGACAGGCTTCGACGTGGTCGGATCCGTGGGGTTGGTTGCGAGTCGAGGTCCTGGGAGGCCTCGTTAAACACCCAGGAAAACAATAAGTGCGGACTCTAAGGTTCACACCCACGAGTTCGCTCTCGCTGCCTAAGCACTAGGCCCGAGTAGCGAACGTCGGCCAGCTCTCGCCTGCGGCGCTGACCGAGTTCCACAGCAGGCTTCACCCGGGTCGGAGCGCTTCGGCCGACTCGGGGACATCACAGGAGCTGGTCCCCCTCAACCCAGCCGGCGAGGCGAGCGGGGGATGAGATCAGAGCGCCGGCTACGCTCGTAGACGCCATATCTCACGCGACCGCGGACGTGGGTTCAATTCCCACCGTCTCCACCTTGGCAGTGCATTCGAACCGCCCTCCGCACCCGCGGGGGGCGCTTCGGTTAAGGCGAGTGCGTCGATGCTGGTGAGCGTCCGGGAGACGGGCCTCACCGTCAGGGTGTGGGTTCCGGGCTTGAGTGCGTGAGCGGGAACGCCAGGTCCCGAGCAGCAGCGCGACGCCGTGGTGCGCGGAGTTCCCCGCACCACGGCGTCTCACGGTCGTCACGGACCCCGGTCCCGATTTGCCCATGATCAACTCCTGTGCGCTGACGTGTGATCACACGTCGGTGAGCTTCCCACGCGCACGCCGCGTTTGCGTCAGGGTCAACCCTGATCTTTGCTCACTTTTGCGGCCCACGATCGCCTGGAACGGCGCGCCGGTGGATCCCCCTCGCGGGTAAGACCTCCTCGTCGGGCTTCGTCCAGTCAAAGACGCCGTCCGGCCCGACGATGTAGCCGTCAAGCGAGACGCCCATCGAATAGGTCACGCTGCGCATCACACGTCCTCTCGTCACAGCAGCGACCTATGCTCGGCCTCGTGACCGACCTGCGCGTCGCGATCATCGGCTACGGCCTGGCCGGTCGCTTCTTTCACGCGCCGCTGATCGCGGCCACCCCGGGGCTGCGCGTCGCCGCGATCGTCACCGCCGATCCCGAGCGCCGACGCCAGGCGACCGGCGAGCACGCCGACGCTGTCCTGGTCGCCGATGCCGAGGAGCTGTGGGCGCACGCCGGCGAGCTGGACGCCGTCGTCGTGGCGACACGCAACGACTCCCACGCCGCGCTCGCCGCCGCGGCGATCGACCATGGGCTGCCGGTCGTCGTCGACAAGCCGCTGGCCACCACCGCCGAGGCCGCGCGGGAGCTGGTGGCGCACGCGGAGCGAGCCGGCGTGCTGCTCACCGTGTTCCAGAACCGGCGCTGGGACTCCGACCAGCTGCTGCTGGCGCGCCTGATCGCCGACGGCAGCCTCGGCGGCGTGATCCGCTATGAGTCCCGGTTTGAGCGGTGGCGCCCGGATCCCCGGCCCGACTCGTGGCGCGAGACGACCTCCTCAGAGGACGGGGGCGGCCAGCTGCTGGACCTCGGCGCTCACCTCGTCGACCAGGCGCTGCACCACTTCGGCCCGGCGGCGCACGTGTACGCCGAGATCGACCGGCGGCGCGGGACCGCGGCCGACGATGACGCCTTCGTCGCGATCACCCATGCCGGCGGGGTCATCAGCCATCTGCACGGGTCCGCGCTCGTCGCGGCGCCCGGCCCGCGGCTGCGCGTGCTGGGCACGGAGGGCGCGCTCATCGTCACCGGACTGGACGGCCAGGAGGAGCGCCTGCGCGGCGGCGAGCGGCCCGACATGGCCTCAGACTGGGGGGTGGAGCCCGACTTCGCCCGCCCACGGCTGATCGTCGGGGAGCACAGCGTGCCGCTGACCGGACCTCCCGGGAACTGGCCGGCGTTCTACGGCCTGCTGGCTGCGGCGCTGGTGACCGGCGGCCCGACCCCGGTGGACCCCCGCGACGCCGTCGCCGCCCTGGAGTTGCTGGAGGCAGCGCGCCGCAGCGCCGCCGAGGGGCGCGTCGTGTCGCTGCTATGACTTCGGAATTCCGGGGCCGCGGTGACGGGCCGCGAGCCCAGCGAGCGAAAGGACGAGCGTGATGGAGATGCGTCAGCTGGGTCGGGTCGGCCCTGAGGTGTCGGCGATCGGCCTCGGGTGCATGCCGATGTCCGGCGTCTACGGGACGACGAGCGACGAGGACGGGATCGCCGCGATCCATCGCGCGCTTGAGCTCGGCATCACGCTGCTCGACACCGCCGACGTCTATGGCGCCGGGCACAACGAGGAGCTCGTCGGACGCGCCATCCGTGACCGGCGTGAGCAGGTGGTGCTGGCCACCAAGTTCGGCAACCTGCGTAACGCTCAGGGCCAGTTCGCCGGCATCAGCGGCCGGCCCGAGTATGTGCGCGACGCCTGCGAGGCGAGCCTGCGCCGGCTCGGCGTCGACCACATCGATCTCTACCAGCAGCATCGCGTCGATCCCGACACGCCGATCGAGGAGACGGTCGGGGCGATGGCCGAGCTCGTCGCCGAGGGCAAGGTGCGCTACCTGGGTCTCTCCGAGGCGCTGGCGCCCGATCTGCATCGCGCCGCCGCCGTGCACCCGATCTCCAGTCTGCAGAGCGAGTACTCGCTGCTGGAGCGGACGGTCGAGAACGAGATCCTCGACACCTGCGAGCAGCTGGGGATCGGCTTTCTGCCGTTCTCGCCGCTCGTCCGCGGACTGCTCGGCGGCAGCCTGCCGGCCGACCGTGCGCTTGACGACGGCGACACGCGGGCCGGCGATCGCTTCCCGCGCGTCGGCCCGACCCACCGGGCCGCCAATGCGCGGCTGGCGCGGGTCGTCTCGGAGATCGCCGACGCCCACCGATCGACGCCGAGCCGCGTCGCCCTCGCCTGGCTGCTCAGCCGCCGTCCCTGGATCGTGCCGATCCCCGGCACCAAGCGCGTCGCCTACGTGCAGGACAACGCCGGTGCGCCTCAGCTCACCCTCACCGGCGACGACCTCGAGCGGCTCGACGTGCTCGCGGGGTCGGTCTCGGGGGACCGCTACGGCGCCGGCGGCCGCACGCCCGATTGGGTGTCGCCGCCGCTGCCCGCCTGATCGGCGGCGCGCACAATGCCGGGGCCTACGCCGACTTGAGCGGGACCGCCGCCTCCGGAGTGGCGACATGGAAGCTGAAGCTCTCCTCCAGGTAGAAGCGAACGCCGTCGCGATCGTGTTCGAGATAGCCGATCGACAGGTCCTGCCCGGACTCAAACAGGAAATCCCCGCCGCGCAGGCTGACCACGACGCCCCCCTGGATCCCCGGTGCCCAGACGATCGGGCCGCCGGCGAGGATCTTCGTCAGGTGGTCGCGCAGCGGATAGCCGCCGTGCTCGGCGGTTTCGGATACGCGTTTGAAGCAGTCGCTGCCCAGCGCCAGTGCGTAGGGGCCCTCGATGCCGCTCTGCAGCAGCTGCTGCACCGCGCCGGCCACCGGCCGGGGGAATCCGTCGGCCTGGACCGGCAGGGTCAGGCCCTGATGCGGGGAGGCGGGCGCGATGCCCGTGATCGAGGCTTCCGGCCAGCCTTCGAACACCGCCTTGTTCTCGGCGATGGCGATGTCGTGAGCCGCCCGGTCCAGCGGCTCGAGGTCGGCGTCGGCGGCGCCGCGGTCGTCGTCGCGCAGCTCGCTGCGGGCGATCACGAACTCGGCGCGCAGCTCGACGAGCGCCAGCACCCGCCGCTGCAGGGCGCTCACTCCCTCGCACGGGGTCGGCGTCACCGGTGCGACCCGCCCCAGGTTCGTCGCCGAGTACTCCCATCCGTGGGGTCCGCTGAAGTCGACGAGCCGGCGGGCGGCGAGCGCCGCGGTGAGCCGCTCACGAGCCTCGACGTCGAGCAGTGCCCAGTTGCCGTCGCTGATCGGTGCGTGGGAGCGCAGCAGATGGTTGCTCATCGGGGCGCTCCTCGCAGGCTGCCGATGCCCAGAGAACCGCTGCCGTCGTCGGTGTAGCCGACGATCGTCCCGCTGTCGGGGCCGTCGCCGCCCTCGGTGGCCGCCTCCTCGGCGTCCTCGCCGTGCTCGACGATGTCGCCCTCCTGAAACAGCACGCCCCGGGCGATCGCCCGCCACACCGGAGTGCGGCGCAGCAGAAACTCAAGGTCCATCGAGAAGTGCTTGTACTCCTCCCCGACCGCATCTCGCATCACGGCCACCGCTTCAGGGTCCCGCTCGACGGCGATGCGCTGCTCATACCAGCCGATCGCCTCGGCTTCCTCGGTCAGCGACGCGCACAGCCTGGCGAAGGTCCGGGTCTCCTGGGGTAGCTCCTCGGGCGGCTCGTGATACTGGTCAAAGCCCATCTCGTCTCCTGATCACGGTGAATGGTTGCCGTGCACGCTACCCCGCACGGCTCCGGGACGCGATGGCTCACGGGGAACGGCAGCTGTGGGATCATCGACTGATGACCGTGCACCGTGATCCCCGCTCGGGCGGTCTGACCGATCGTGTGCTGACCGCGCCGCTGGCCGCGACCGGGCTGATCGCGGGCTTCGGGGTCGCCGTGGGGTCGGGCTCGCGTCCGCTCGGGGGAGCGGTGATGGCCGCCTTCGGGCTGACGTGCATCGCGGTGTGGCTGCGGCGCGATGGTCGCCGGACCACTGCCTGGCTGACCGCCACCGGGCTGCTGGCATTCGCCATCTCCCACGTGCTCGGGCTCGTGATCGGGGCGTGGCCCTCGGTGCTCGTCGTCTCGGCGGTGACCGCCGGGGTGTGCTGGTGGCTGTCGGACTCGCGGCGGGCGCCCGCTCTCGGCGCGTCCGCGCCCGCGCCTGAGCTGCCCTGAGCGTCGGCAAGACTTAACCGATGCTTACCAGGCGGGCGCTGCCCACCCGTTAGCCTGGATACCGATGGCGTACACGACCGCAGAGGGCAGGGAACAGGTCCTGAGCGACCTCGCGGTCGCCATCGAGCAGATCGCCGAAGCGCTTGCCGCGCTCGGCGAGGCGTACGAGCAGCTCGACGAGCAGGCCGCCGATGTCCTGGAGGAGAAGCTGTTTCGTCCCGTGCAGTCGGCCTATGGCCGTGCGCGGCGCACCTACGCCGACTTCGCCTCGCGATCGAGGCTGCGCGCCCGGACGTTCGGCGCCCACTCGCCCGGCGTCCAGTCCCAGTCGGTGCAGATGCTGATCGAGCGCGCGGTCGACGCCGTCCATGACGCCGACCAGTCGATCGCCGAGCTGCAGGACTCGCTGCTCCCGATCGAGGTCGGCGACCCCGAGCTGCGCGCCGGGCTCTCCGGAGTGCGGGAGACGTTGTCCAGCGTCTCGCTGCGAGCGCGCGACCTCGTGCGCACCGTCGGTCGTTGACCGCCGTCGGTCGCTGACGACAGCCGCGACGTGGGGCTGACGACCGCCACCAGCGCGGCCGCCGGCGACCCTGGACCCTAGGGGTGCTCGACCGAGGTGTCGGTCGGAGGCGCCGGCACGGGATCGGCGTCAGACGCGGGCGGCTCGGGCGTGGACGCCTGCTCGGGCGCGGACGCCGGCTCGGGCGCCGCGACGGATTCCGGCTCAGGGGCGGGGACCCGCTTGGAGACCTCGTCGGCGCCAAAGGAGCCGACGGCTCCGAGTGCCAGCGCGATCAACGCCCACGTGCTGCCGTACATGGAGCTGTCCCGGGCGACGTCGACAGACGGAGCGCCGGGCCCGGTCTCGGCCAGCGCAAGCGCGGCGGCGATCAGCACCAGGTTGTACTCATAGCCCTGTTCGGTGGCCCACGGCCCGTTGCGCAGGTGGACCTTCCGGATCGCGGTGATCATCGTCGCGATCAGCACCGAGCTCGCCAGGGGCGTGAACGCCCCGAGCACGAGTGCTGCTCCGCCACCGGCTTCGGCGGCGCCCGCGGCGGCTGCATGGGCCTTACCCGGACGCATCCCGAGCTGCGCCTCGAAGAACCCGCCGGTCGCCTCCAGGCCGTTGCCCCCGAACCAGCCGAACAGCTTCTGAGTGCCGTGACCGACGAAGTAGCCGCCGACAACGGCGCGCAGCACGAGGCGTCCAAGCTTCACGCCGGGGATCGTACCAGACCACCAGTTGTGCCCACAATGAATCGGCCCGGCCGCCGCGCGGACAGGCGCGCCTAGGATCGGCTCACCGATGACGCTCGCGGAGTCCGCATCAGTGGAGGCGGCCGGCCTGGAGGACCTGTGACCGCCGGCCTGATCCTTGCCGCGGGAGCGGGCACGCGCTTCGGCGAGATTCCCAAGCAGCTTGCCCCACTGCACGGCAGACCCCTGCTGCAGTGGGCGGTCGACGCCCAGTGCGCCGTGCCGGCCGAGCTCCTGGCGCCGATCGTCGTCGTGCTCGGCGCCCACGCCGAGCAGGTGGCGGCCGGCGTCGACTTCCGCCGCAGCGAGCCGGTCATCTGCGAGCAGTGGGAGACCGGGCAGTCGGCGTCGCTGAGCTGCGGCCTGCGTGCGCTCGCCGATGCGCAGACGATCCTCGTCACGCTCGGCGACGCGCCGCTGATCACACCGGAGGTGATCGCCCGGTTCATCGCCGAGCCGCCCGGGACGCGGGCCGGCTACGGCGGCCGGCCGGGTCACCCCGTCGTGCTCGGCGCGGCGCAGATCGCGGCGCTGCGCGACAACGCCGGCGACCGCGGGGCACGCGAGGTGCTGCGTGGAGCTCCGATGCTCGAGGTCGGCCACCTGTGCTCGGGGCGCGACGTCGATACCCCGGCAGACCTGGAGGAGGTTCGCGACGACGCGCGACGCACGCTGCGGGCCTCGCGCGGGGACGCTTAGGGGAGGCCCACTAGCCCCGGCCCGCGGGCTCCTCGAAGCTTGCCGCCGGCAGCAGCGCGATCAGTCCCGACGGGTTGATCATCGGGTGGGTCCCGTAGTAGTGGGCGCGGATCTCGTCGAAGTCGACGGTCTCCCGGACCCCCGGCCACTGGTAGAGGTCACGCGTGTAGGGCCACAGGTTGGCGTACTCGGCGAGCTTGCGAACCGAGCACTTGAAGTGGATCTGATAGACGGCATCAAACCGCACGAGCGTGGTGAACATCCGCCAGTCGGACTCCACCGGCTCGGGGCCGAGCAGGAAGCGGCTGTCGGCGAGGCGCAGATCGAGCTGGTCAAGCGCCTGGAACAGGGTGTGGACCTCACGCTCGTAGACGTCCTGGCGGGTCGCGAACCCCGCCTTGTAGACGGCGTTGTTGACGTTCTCATAGCCGAACGCGTTGAGCTCGTCGATGTCGCGTCGCAGCGGCTCGGGGTAGAGCGCGACGGGATGCTCGGCGAGCGGAGCGAAGGCCGTGCCGAGCATCCGCAGGATGTCGGCCGACTCGTTGTTGACGATCGTGTTCTGTGCGGTATCCCAGAGCACCGGCACGCTGACGCGATCCGCATAGCCCGAGTCGGCGGCCAGGTAGGCCTCGCTGAGCAGTTCCCAGCCGTTGACCGAGTCGACGTGCTCGCCGCCGCTGAAGCGCCAGCCGCGATCGTCTCGGATCGGGTCCACGTAGGAGACGCCGATCACGTTCTCCAGGCCCATCAGGCGCCGGGCGATCAGCGTTCGGTGTGCCCACGGACAGGCTCGCGACACGTACAGGTGGTAGCGGTTGGCCTGCACCGGGAAGCGGCCTGAGCCGTCGTCGGCGACCCACTCGCGAAAGCGGCTGTCCTGGCGGGCGAAGGAGCCGTCCGCGGAGCTCTCGTTGCCGAGAGAGAACGCGCCTGGCGACGTGCGCATCGTCCTGTCAGCCTAGTGGCCTGCCACTGGCGGCGACACCATCGCAGCCAGTACGCTGACGGAGGGATGGCGTCGGTGCAGTAATCGGGTAGGCGGATCTCATGAGACGGTTGCTCCGGCTGCCCGGATTCGGTCGGCTGCTCACGGCATACACGTTGAACGAGCTGGCCTGGGCGGTCGGCACCCTGGCGCTGGCGGTGCTCGTCTACCGCCGCACCGGCTCGGCGCTGGGCTCAGCCGGTTTCTTCCTCTGCTCCCAGGGCGCGCCCGCGGTTCTGTCGCCGGTGCTCGTCACGCGGCTGGACCGCGCGTCGCCGCGGCTGGTCCTGCCGCTGCTGTATGGGCTGGAGGCGGTCCTGTTCGGCGTGCTGGCCTGGATGACCCACCGCTTCTCGCTCGTGCCGGTGCTCGCGCTCGCGCTCGCCGACGGCGTGGTCGCGCTCACCGCCCGCTCGCTGGCGGCTGCCGCCCGGGCCGCGATCCTCAAGCCCGTCGATCTCCTGCGAGACGGAAACGCGCTGTTCAACGGAGTGTTCTCGGTCTGCTTCATGGGGGGCCCGCTGTTGGGCGGTGTGGTCGTCGCCGTCGGTGGCACGGTGGCCGCGCTGCTGGCCAACTGCGTCCTGTTCGCGGCGATCGGGCTGATGCTCGTCGGCGCGTCGCTGCCCGGCGCGGCCAATCCATCCGGCCCCGAGAGCGGGCGTCTGCGCGCCGCGCTGGCTCAGGTCCGCCGGGATCACCCGCTGACGATCCTGCTCTGCCTGCAGGCGATCGTGGTGGTGTTCTTCACGATCCCGACTCCGGTCGAGGTCGTCTACACCGGACACACGCTGCACGCGGGAGCGGCCGGCTACGGCGCGCTCGTGTCGGCGTGGGGCGGTGGCGCGATCGTGGGCAGTCTGGTGTTCGCCCGCTGGCGTCACCAGAGCGCCCGGGTGCTGCTCACGCTCGTCACCGTCGTGATCGGGATCGGCCTCGGGGTGATGACCGTCGCCCCGGATCTGGGGGTGGCGCTGGGGGGCGCGGCGGTCGCCGGCGTGGCCAACGGGATCGGCACGGCGGTGTTTCAGACCGAGATCCAGGATCGCTCGCCCCAGGCCTGGCTTGCCGTGGTCACGAGCCTCACCCAGGCGATCGGGCAGCTGTCGCCGGGGCTGGGCTTCGTGCTGGGTGGGGTGATCGCCACGCTGACCTCCGCGCGGTTCGCGCTGGGCGTCGCGGGCGCGGGCTCGCTGGCGTTCGCGGTGGTGATCGCGGTGCTGCTCACCCCGCGGCGGATGGCCCGGCCCGAGCGCCACACGGTGCCGGCGCAGGTGACCTCCGACCCCGCGACGCTGGTCTGAAGGCGGGGGCGCGATGCGCTGCGCCTGTATCGACATCGGCTCCAACACGACCCGTCTGCTGATCGCCGAGCACGCCGGTGCGACGTTGCGCTCCGTCCACGAGCAACGAGCGTTCACCGCGATCGGCGCCGAGCTGGTCGGCGGCGACACGATCTCGGAGGCCAAGTGCGCCGAGGTGCTGGGCGTCGTGGGCGCGCAGCTGGCGGTCGCCCGCGACTACGGCGCAACCGAGGTCCGAGGCGTCGCCACGGCCGCGATCCGGCGCGCGTCCAACGGCGTTCAGCTGATCCGCGAGGTCCGCTCCCGGACGGGTCTGGAGGTGCGCATCCTGTCTGACCGCGAAGAGGCGCGGCTGGCGTTCGTCGGCGCCGTGGGGATGCTCACCGCTGCGCCCGAGGGTCCGCTCGGGGTGCTCGATGTCGGCGGCGGGTCATCGGAGGTCGTCGTCGGCGAGGCGCCGGGGCGGATCATCTGGTGGGCGTCGCTGCCGCTGGGATCCGGGACGCTGGCGGCCCGCCACCTGCGGTCAGATCCGCCGTCGGCGGCGCAGCTGGCCGCGGCGCGTGACGAGGTCGCCGTCGCGGTGGCGCAGCTGGAGGCGCCCCGACCGACGCGGACGCTTGCCGTCGGCGGCAGCGCGACCTCGCTGCTGAGGTTGTCGGGGCGAACCCTCGACGACTCCGCCCTCGGCGATGCGCTGGAGGCGCTCGTCGCCGGACCGGCCGCCGTGGTGGCTGAGCGCCTCGCGATCGACCCGCGGCGGGCGCGGCTGCTGCCCGCCGGCGTGCTGATCCTCCAGGGACTCGCCCGGCGGGTGGGAGGCGAGCTCTCGGTGGGATGCGGTGGGATCCGCGAGGGGGTGCTGCTGGAGGCCGGCCGGGGGTGACCGGCTACCAGCCGCCGCGCCAGTCGGCGTTGGCGGCGCGCGCCTTCTCGGCGCTCTGCCGGGAGTGCCGACGCTTCTCCAGGAACCACATGATGACCGAGAAGGTGATGATCACGACGGGGAAGAACGCGATCGTGATGAACATCAGGTTGGTGATCATCGGGTCGGTCGTCTCGCCGTACCAGCCCTCGCCGCCGTGGTCCCGGACCCCTGCCATCGCCGCGGGGGCGAAGGTGAGCGCGAGCACGGCGAACGTCGTGAAGGTGGCGATCAGTCGAGCGCGGCGCATGAGGCCGCCAGAGAATATCGGATCGCCGGACGGCGGCGCGGCGGTCGGCGTCCGGAAACGGCGGCCTACCATGGATCCGCGACATGGCCGTCGTCATCGCATCCGATCTCGCCAAGGACATCTCCGGCGAGCCGCTGCTGCGCAACATCTCGTTCAAGCTCGAGCGCCGGGATCGCATGACCCTGTCGGGACGCAACGGCGCCGGCAAGACCACGCTGTTGCGGATGCTCGCCCGCGAGACCGCGGTGGACGGCGGCGAGCTCGTGTTCAGCAAGGCCACCAAGGTCGCGCTGCACGACCAGCGCCCGCCGCGCGACCGCGGGATCTCGCTGCGCGACTACGTCGTCTCCGGCGCGCCGGAGCTCGTCGCGCTCGAGCGCGAGCTGGCCGAGCGCGAACAGGGGATGGCCGACGGGGACTATGCGGAGGCGACGCTCAACCGCTACGCCGAGGCCCAGGCTCGCCTGGAGACCGCGGGCGGCTATGACTGGCGCGATCGCGCGCTCGCGACCCTGCACGGCCTCGGGTTCCGCGCCGACGCCGACCTCGACCGCACGTTGGAGACCTTCTCCGGCGGCGAGCTGACCCGGGCGTCGCTGGGGCGGGCGCTGGCCGGCAGCCCCGACCTGCTGCTGCTCGACGAGCCGACCAACCATCTCGACATCGAGTCGCTGGAATGGCTGGAGGCCCACCTGATCGCACTCGATGCCGCGATCGTGCTCGTCGCCCACGACCGCTGGTTCCTGGAGTCGGTCGGCACCTCGGTGCTGGAGCTGGAGGCGGGCCGTGGCCGGTTCTTCAACGGCACCTGGCATCAATGGCGCCGGGAGAAGGCCGCGCGCGAGCTCGCGCTCGGCCGGGCGATCGAGCGCCAGCAGGCCGAGATCGAGCGGCTGGAGCGGTTCGTGACCCGCTTTCGCGCCGGCACGCGGGCCCGCCAGGCGCAGTCGCGCGCCAAGCAGCTGGCCAAGATCGATCGCATCTCCCGCGATCCGACCGACGGCGCCGGGCTCGAGTTCTCCTTCCAGGCGCCGTCGCGCACCGGCCGGGTGGTGTTCGAGCTGGAGCACGCGTCGCTGGCGGCCGGCACCAAGCAGCTGCTGCGCGACGCCGAGATGTGGCTGGAGCGTGGCGAGCACGTCTCACTCGTCGGCGCCAACGGCACCGGCAAGACGACGCTGGTCGAGACCCTCGCCGGCGTGCGGGAGCTCGGTGAGGGCAAGCTCCGTATCGGTCACAACGTCGAGATCGGATATCTCTCCCAGCACGCCGAGGAGCTGTCGGCCGGCAACGCCCGCACCGTGGTGGAGGCCGCTCAGCACGCCACCGGCCTGACCCCGGCCAAGGCGCGCGCCCTGCTGGGCCGCTTCCTGTTCTCCGGCGAGGACGCCGAGAAGCCGCTGGAGGGCCTGTCGGGCGGCGAGCGCCGGCGGCTGTCGCTGGCGATCCTCGTCCAGTCCAGCGCCAACCTGCTGATCCTCGACGAGCCGACCAACCATCTCGATCTGGAGAGCCGCGAGGCGCTGGAGGCGGCGCTGAAGACATTCCCGGGCACGCTGCTGCTCGTCTCCCACGACCGCGCGCTGCTGGACGCCGTCGGGACGCGGACGGTCGAGCTGGAGGGTCAGACGCTGCACAGCTATGTCGGCGGGTGGTCGGAGTACCTGCGCGTGCGCGCCGAGCGCGCGGCCCGGCCCGCGCAGACGTCGCGCACCGCGCCGCCGACGGCGTCGAAAGCCGGGAAGGCGACGAAGGCCGCCGGCAAGCGGACGGGTGCGCGCAACGGGAACGGCAGCGGGAGCTCTGGAGGCCCGGGTCGCTCCGGCTCCGGCGGCTCCGGCGCTCGCAAGCTCGAGCGGGAGATCGAGTCCGCCGAGGCGGCGCTGGCCGCCGTCGAGGACGAGCTCGCCGATCCCGCGGCGTGGGCCACGCCGCAGGCCAGCGCGGACTCCTCGGCCCGCCACGAGGCGGCCAAGCGGCGCGTCGCCGACCTCTACGAGCGCTACGAGACCGTCGCCGGCTAAAGCGGCGTACGCTGGTGGTATGAGCCTCACGACCGCCCGCAACATCGCGATCGTGCTCGCGCTCGCCGCGATCATCGACATCGTGCCGGGCGGCGGCACCGGTGCCGACGTCGTCGTCCAGGCGATCTCGCTGATCTTCCTCGGCGCGCTCGCCTGGGTTGTGTCGCTGATGTACCGCGAGCACCGCAACGCCCTGTATTCGCTGGGCGACCCGCGCCGGGCGACGCTGTACGCGTCAGTCGCGGTCCTCGCGGTGACGCTCACCGCGACCGACCGCCTGTGGAACTCGTCGCTGGGGTCGGTGGCCTGGCTCGTGCTCGTCGCCGGCTCGCTGTACGCCGGCGGCACCGTGCTCTGGTCCGCACGCCGGGTCTGAACCGCCGCGGGGGCGCCAGGCGCCGGATCTATCCTCGAAGCGGTGTCCGTCCTGACCGCCGATCGACGTCGCGACCTGCCCGACCAGCCCGGCGTCTACCTGTTTCGCGACGCCCGGGGCAAGGTCATCTACGTCGGCAAGGCCAAGTCGATCAAGAAGCGCGTCGCCTCGCACTTCTCCAACCCCAGCACCCGGGCGGGGCGGGAGATCCTGGACATGATCGATCAGATCGAGGCGCTCGTCGTCCAGACCGAATCCGAGGCGCTGCTCGTCGAGCAGAACTTCATCAAGCAGTACAAGCCGCGCCTGAACATCCGGCTGCGTGACGACAAGTCCTATCCCTACATCGCGATCTCGCTCGACGAGGAGTTCCCCCGGGTGTACTTCACCCGTGAGCGCCATCGCCGCGACCGGGCCTACTTCGGGCCGTACTCCAGCGCCAAGCGAGTCCGCTCCACGCTCGAGGTGCTCGGCAAGGTCTTCATGTTCCGCTCCTGCGACGGTCCCACCCCGGGCCGGCGCAGCGGCTCGCCGTGTCTGGACTACTACATCAAGCGGTGCGAGGCCCCGTGCGTCGGCTACGTCGACCGCGACGGGTACCGGACGGCGATCGACGGCGTGATCGCCTTCCTGTCGGGGCGCTACAAGGAGATCGAGCGCACGCTCGAGTTCGAGATGCGGATGGCCTCGGCCGAGCAGCGCTTCGAGGACGCCGCCCGGGAGCGCAATCGCCTGAAGGCGATCCGCTCACTGCTGGAGCGTCAGCGGGTCGCACACGAGGGCGCCGGCTCGTTTGACGCGATCGCGGTGGCGGTGTCCGACGGCGAGGCCAACGCCCAGGTCTTCCAGGTGCGCGACGGGGTGCTGTCCGATCGTCAGAGCTTCTACCTGGACAACGTCTCCGACAGCGACGTGGGCGAGGTCGCCGAGGCGTTCATCCTGCAGTACTACGCGAGCGCGATGTCGGTGCCGCCGATGATCATCGTCCAGCGCGCGTTGCCCGACGGCGAGGCGCTGGCCGAGGCGCTGAGCGCGCGGCGCAGCCGGCCCGTCGAGGTCCGCGCCGCCGAGCGCGGCGACAAGCGGCGGATCCTGGAGCTGGCCGAACGCAACGCGCGGTTGGCGATCGACCAGGAGAAGCTGCGCTCCGAGCGCCGCCGCCAGCAGCGGGTGGAGGCGCTCGACGGCCTCCAGCACGCGCTCGGTCTGGACGTGATCCCGCTGCGGATCGAGTGCTTTGACATCTCGACGCTGATGGGGACCAACACCGTCGCCTCGATGGTGGTGTTCGAGGGCGGTGCGCCCAAGAAGTCCGACTACCGCCGCTTTCGCGTGTTCTCGGTCGGCGATCACGCCCGCCCCGCGGCCGATCCCGACGACGACGACGGGGGGGACGGGCGGCGCTTTGACTACGGCCCCGACGACTTCGCCGCGATGGAGGAGGTCCTCGGCCGCCGCATCGCCCGCTGGCAGAGCCAGCGCGACGTCTCCCCTCACGACAAGGATTACGACCCGAGCTTCGCCGCGTTGCCCAACGTCGTCGTGATCGATGGCGGCAAGGGTCAGCTCGCCGCGGGCCTGCGCGCCCTCCAGGGCTTCCGTGAGCGTGGGGTGGCCGTGATCTCGCTGGCCAAGCGGATCGAGGAGGTGTTCATCCCCGGACGGGAGGCGCCGCTCGTGCTCGCCCATGACACCCCGGAGCTGCAACTGCTCCAGCGCGTGCGTGACGAGGCCCACCGGTTCGCCATCACCCATCACCGGATCCGCCGCGACCGGGCGATGACCTCCTCGGTGCTGGACGAGCTGCCCGGGGTCGGGCCTGCCCGCAAGCGGGCGCTGCTGGCCCACTTCGGCTCCCCCGACGCGATCCTCGCCGCCTCGCGCGAGGAGCTTGAGTCGGTGCCCGGCGTGCCGGGCAAGCTGGCCCGCGAGATGTACCGCGAGCTGCACAAGTCCGGCGTCTAGGTCAAGCTGTATCGGGCAATGGAGGCCTCGGCGCTCACCGACCTGGTCGTGATCACCGGCTTCTCCGGCGCCGGCAAGTCGACGGCGATGGCCGTCTTCGAGGACGAGGGCTACTTCTGCGTCGACAACCTGCCCTCGGAGATGATCCGGTCGCTGCTGGACCTGTTCATGCACGCCGGCTCCAAGGTCGCGCGGGCCGCGGTCGTCTCCGACGCCCGCGGCGGCAGCTACTTCGAGGGGCTGGCGGCGATGCTCGGCCAGCTGCGCGAGAGCGGCGTGCGCCATCGGATCCTCTTCCTGGAGGCCGACGAGCCGACGCTGCTCACCCGCTACAAGGAGACCCGGCGCCGGCACCCGCTGGCGCCGAGCGGCAGCGTCGCCGATGGCATCGCCCGCGAGCGTGAGCTGCTGGGACCGCTGCGCGCGCTGGCCGACGCGATCATCGACACCAGCGCGCTGACCGCGGCGATGCTCCGCCGCCGGCTCACCGAGGAGCTGCTGCCCAACGCGACTCCGGGGCGGCTGGCGGTCACCTTCCAGAGCCTCGGCTTCAAGTACGGCTCCAGCCGCGATGCCGACCTGCTGCTCGACGTCCGCTTTCTGCCCAACCCCCATTACGAGCCGGCGTTGCGCCCGCGCACCGGACAGGATCCCGAGGTCGTGGACTACGTTAACCGCGGCGGCGCGCTGGACGCGTTCTACGCGCACCTGCACCCGCTGCTGGACTACCTGTTGCCCCAGTACCTGGCCGAGGGCAAGTCGCATCTGGTGGTCGCGATCGCCTGTACCGGTGGGCGCCATCGCTCGGTCGCGATCGCCGAGCACCTGGCGGCCCGCTACGGCGACGACGCCAGTCTCCTGGTCGACGTCATGCACCGTGACATCGCCGAGCCGCCGTGATCGACCATGTCGGATTCGAGGTCTCCGATCTCGCCCTCACCACCCGCTTCTATGACCCGCTGTTTCACGCCCTCGGCGCGCGCCGGATGCACGAGGCCGAGCACGCCGTCGCGTACGGCATCAACGGGCCCACCGTGTGGTTCGTGGTCCGCGGGCTCGGACCGGGTCCGAGCTATGGCCACCTCGCCCTGCAGGCCAGCGGCAAGGCGGCGGTCGACGCTGCCCACGCCGCCGGGCTGGCCCACGGGGGCCGTGACCGCGGCGCCCCCGGGCAGCGCCCGCAGTACGGGCGCCGCTACTACGCGGCCTACCTCGCAGACCCCGACGGGCTGCGGGTGGAGATCGTCTCGCGCCGCTGAGCTGTCGTGTGGTGGGGCCGGCCGGGCATGCCGGAACCGCGCAGGCGTGTGAGGTAACGTGTTCGCGCGTCGTGGGACCGGCCGCTGAGCATGGCCCGCGCGGTCGTTCACCGACGGGAACAGAAAGGCAGTGCGCATGGCGGTACGGGTGGCAATCAACGGGTTCGGGCGGATCGGCAGGAACGTCTTTCGGGCCGCACACGAGAGCGGTGCAGACATCGAGTGGCTGGCCGTCAACGACCTGGTCGATCCCAAGACGATCGCCCACCTGCTCAAGTACGACTCCACCTACGGGCCGTTCCCGGGCGAGGTGCAGGCCACCGACGCCGGGCTGCTCGTCGACGGCCGCGAGCTGCGGGTGCTCGCCGAGCGCGACCCCGCCGATCTGCCGTGGTCAGAGCTCGGGGCCGACATCGTGATCGAGTCGACCGGGTTCTTCACCGACCGGGAGAACGCCTCCAAGCACCTCGACGCGGGCGCCAAGAAGGTCGTCATCTCCGCGCCGGCGACCAACCCCGACACCACCGTGGTGCTCGGCGTCAACTTCGACGAGGCCTATGACCGGGCGTCACATCAGGTCATCTCCAACGCGTCGTGCACGACCAACTGCCTGGCCCCGATCGCCAAGGTCCTCCACGACACCGTCGGCATCAAGCACGGCCTGATGACCACGATCCATGCCTATACCGCCGACCAGCGGCTGCAGGACATGCCGCACCGGGACCTGCGCCGAGCCCGGGCCGCCGCCGTCAACCTGATCCCCGCCTCGACCGGGGCCGCGAAGGCGATCGGCGTGGTCATCCCCGAGCTCAACGGCAAGCTCAACGGGTTCGCCGTGCGCGCCCCCGTCCCCACCGGCAGCGTCGTCGACCTCACGGTCGAGGTCGACCGCGAGACGAGCGTCGAGGAGATCAACGCCGCGCTGAAGGCGGCCGCCGACGCCGGCCCGCTGAAGGGCTTCATGCTCTACACCGAGGACCCGATCGTCTCCTCGGACATCGTCAAGAACCCCGCGTCGTCGATCGTGGACTCCCAGCTCACCGCCGTCATGGACGGCACGATGGTCAAGGTCGTGTCGTGGTATGACAACGAGTGGGGCTACTCCAACCGGGTGTCGGACCTGGTGCAGCGACTGTTGTGAGAACGCTCGCAGACCTGGGCGAGCTGCGGGGAAAGCGAGTGCTCGTCCGGGTCGATTTCAACGTGCCGCTGGATGGCGGCCCGTCGCCGGGGGTGTCGGACGACACCCGCATCCGGGCGGCGATCCCGACGCTGCAGGCGCTGCGTGAGCGCGGCGCGGCGCTGATCCTTGTCTCCCACCTCGGACGTCCCACCGACCGTGACCCGTCGCTGTCGCTGGCCCCGGTGGCGGCGCGGCTGGGCGAGCTGCTCGGCGAGCCGGTCAGCCTGGCGCCCGCGGCGACTGGCCCCGAGGTCACCCGCATGGCGCAGGCGCTGCGCGACGGCGAGATCCTGCTGCTGGAGAACATCCGCTACGAGCCGGGGGAGACGGCCAACGATCCGGAGCTGGCCGCCGAGCTCGCCGGGCTGGCCGAGGTCTATGTCGATGACGCGTTCGGCGCCGCGCACCGGGCCCACGCCTCCACCGAGGGCGTGGCCCGGCTGATCGACGAGCGCGCCGCGGGGCTCCTGCTCGAGCGCGAGGTGACGGTCCTCACCGAACTGCTGCGCGATCCCGCGCGGCCGCTCGTCGCGGTGCTCGGCGGCGCCAAGGTCTCCGACAAGCTCGGCGTGATCGAGGTCTTCCAGCCGTTGGCCGACCAGATCATCATCGGCGGTGCGATGTGCTTCCCGTTTCTGCGCGCCCAGGGCCACGCG
Organism: uncultured Acetobacteraceae bacterium; assembly: GCA_964658375.1. Classification (GTDB taxonomy): domain Bacteria; phylum Actinomycetota; class Thermoleophilia; order Solirubrobacterales; family Solirubrobacteraceae; genus Palsa-465. Next base: position 64,715 of record CAZZYU010000004.1, read on the forward strand.
ATCGGCGACTCGCTGTGCGCCGAGGAGGACGTGACCCTGGCGCGGCGGGTCCTGGAGGCCGCCGACGGCGCCCGGGCCGTGCTCCAGCTTCCGTCTGACCTGGTGATCGCCGACCACTTCGCCGCCGACGCGACCGCGCGCACGCTGCCCGACGTCGAGGTCCCGGACGGCATGATGGGACTGGACATCGGCCCCCACTCGGCGGCGGCCTTCGCCGGCGATATCGCCGAGGCCGGCACCGTCTTCTGGAACGGCCCGATGGGCGCCTTCGAGCTGCCCCCGTTCGCCGCGGGGACCGAGGTGGTCGCCGGAGCGGTGGCGAGCGCCCCTGGGGTCACGATCGTCGGCGGCGGCGACTCGGCCGCCGCGTTGGTGATGTTCGGCTTCGATGACCGGGTCACGCATCTGTCGACCGGCGGCGGAGCGGCACTGGAGCTGATCGAGGGTCGGGAGCTGCCGGGCGTGGTGGCGCTGTCATGAGCGAGCGCACCTCCCTGATCGCGGGCAACTGGAAGATGTACAAGACCGTCGAGGAGGCGGAGGCGTTCATCGCGGGTCTGCTGCCGCGCGTCTCCACCGCCGACGGCGTCGAGGTCGCCATCTGCCCGCCGTTCACCGCGCTGCAGGCGATGGTCGACTCCACCCGCGGGTCGCGGGTCGCGGTCTACGCGCAGAACATGCACCACGCCGGGGAGGGCGCGTTCACCGGCGAGATCTCGGCGCCGATGCTCACCGAGCTCGACGTGTCCGGAGTGATCCTCGGCCACTCCGAGCGCCGGACGCTGTTCGGGGAGACCGACCGGGCGCTGGCGATGAAGGTGCCGGCGGCGCTGGAGGCGGGGCTCGCCGTCGTGCTGTGCGTCGGTGAGACCGAGGAGGAGCGCAACAACGGCGACACCGAGCGCAAGCTGCGCCACCAGGTCCAGGAGGACCTGGCGCGCATCGACGAGGCGCGACTGGGGGAGATCGTGATCGCCTACGAGCCGATCTGGGCGATCGGCACCGGCCAGGTGGCGACCGCCGAACAGGCGCAGGAGGCGATCGCGTTCGTGCGGGCACTCGTCGCCGACCGCTCGCGCGAGCAGGCACAGCGCACCCGGATCCTCTACGGCGGCTCCGTCAAGCCCGACAACGTCGCCGAGCTGCTCGCCTGTCCCGACATCGACGGCGCGCTGGTCGGCGGGGCGAGCCTGGACCCCGGCTCGTTCGCCGCGATCGTGGCGGCGGCGGCCGCCGCATGAGCGCATGAGCGCCGGCGTGCCCGCCGACCGGCTCACGCTGCCCGTCGCGCGAGCGGCGCTGATCATCCTCGACGGCTGGGGGCTGGAACCGGACCCGCCCACGCCGGGCAACGCCGTCGCCCAGGCCGACACGCCGGTGTTCGACGACCTGTGGGCTCGGTATCCGACGACGACCCTGACCGCCAGCGGCCGGGCCGTCGGGCTGCCCGATGGCCAGATGGGCAACTCGGAGGTCGGCCATCTCAACCTCGGCGCCGGCTCGGTGGTGATGCAGGACCTCACCCGGATCGACGCGGCGGTGCAGGACGGGACGTTCGGCGACAACGCTGTGCTGCGCGACGCGCTCACCGCGTCGCAGCGCGTGCACGTGATCGGGCTGGTCTCCGACGGCGGGGTGCACTCCTCGATGGAGCATCTACGTGCACTGATCGAGCTCGCCGCCGCTCAGGGGGTCGGCGATCTCGTCGTGCACGCCTTCAGCGACGGCCGCGACACGCTGCCGACCTCGGCTGCCGGGTGTCTGGAGCAGGTGGAGGGCTGGATGGCGTCCGCGGGCGCCGGCCGGATCGGCTCCGTCATCGGCCGCTATTACGCGATGGATCGTGATCAGCGCTGGGACCGGGTCCGGCAGGCCTATGACCTGCTCGTCGGCGGCGAGGCCCAGCACCACGCCGACAGCGGAGCCGCCGCGTGCCGGGCCGCGTACGACCGCGACGAAACCGATGAGTTCATCGCGGCGACGCTCGTGGGGGAGGAGGCCCGGATCCGCCCCGGCGACTCGGTGCTGGGGCTCAACTTCCGCCCCGACCGCATGCGCGAGCTCTCCCTGGCGCTCACCGATCCGGCGTTTGACAGCTTTGACCGCGGCACGCAGGCGCCGGTCGGCCGCTACGCGACGATGACCGAGTACGACGAGAGCTGGTCGTTCCCGGTCGCGTTCCCGCCCCAGCGGCCCGCGACGACGCTCGGTGCCGTGATCGCCGCCGCCGGCGGACGCCAACTGCACGTCGCCGAGACCGAGAAGTACCCGCACGTCACGTACTTCTTCAACGGCG
>CAZZYU010000005.1:0-29902 GCA_964658375.1 uncultured Acetobacteraceae bacterium
TCTTCTCGACGTTGAGGATCTTGCCGCGCAGCGGCAGGATCGCCTGGGTGTTGCGGTCCCGAGCGCCCTTCGCCGAGCCGCCGGCGGAGTCGCCCTCGACGATGAACAACTCGGCCAGCGACGGATCCTTGACCGAGCAGTCGGCGAGCTTGCCGGGCAGCGCCGAGTTCTCCAGCGCGGACTTGCGGCGGGTGAGATCCCGGGCCTTGCGCGCGGCAGCCCGCGCCTGAGCGGCCGACACGGCCTTGCGGATGACGGCGGTCGCGTCCTGCGGGTTCTCCTCGAAGAACTCCGAGAGCTTGGCGTTGACCACCGATTGGACGAACCCGGCCATGCCGGGGTTGCCGAGCTTGGTCTTGGTCTGCCCCTCGAACTGCGGGTCGGTCAGCTTGGCCGAGACGACGGCGGTGAGACCCTCACGGACATCCTCGCCCGACAGCGCCGGGTCCTTCTCCTTGAGCAGCCCCTTGTCCCGGGCCCACTTGTTGATCACACCGGTCAGCGCCGAGCGAAAGCCGGAGAGGTGCGAGCCGCCCTCGATCGTGTTGATGTTGTTGGCAAAGGAGAAGACCGACTCCTGATAGGAGGAGTTCCACTGCATCGCGACCTCGACGGCGCCTTCCTCGGCCTCGCCCTCGATCGAGATGATCTTCTTCTGGATCGGCTCCTTGTTCTCGTTGAGGAACGCGACGAAGTCGACGATGCCGCCGTCGTACTTGAACTCCACCCGGTGTCCGGTGTCGCGCTCGTCGACGAGCAGGATCCGCAGGCCGCGGGTGAGGAACGCGGTGTCGCGCATGCGCTCCTCGATCGTCGTGAAGTCGATCTCGAGCGACTCGAAGATCTCGTCGTCGGGCAGGAACGTGATCGTCGTGCCGGTCTCGTTCGTCGCCTCGCCCTTGACCAGCTCACCGGTCGGGGCGCCGCGCTCGTAGCTCTGGCGGAAGACGTGGCCGTCGCGGCGGACCTCCGCGTCGAGGCGCTCCGACAGGGCGTTGACGACCGACAGGCCGACGCCGTGCAGGCCGCCGGAGACCTTGTAGCCGCCGCCGTCGCCGAACTTGCCGCCGGCGTGCAGCACCGTGAGCACGACCTCCAGGGCGGACTTGCCCTCCTTCTCCATGACCGCGACCGGGATGCCGCGGCCGGCGTCGATGACCGTCACCGAGTTGTCGGGATGGATCGTGATCTCGACGGCGTCGTTGCGGCCGGCGAGCGCCTCGTCGACGGCGTTGTCGACGATCTCGTAGATCAGGTGGTGCAGGCCGCGCGCGCCCGTCGAGCCGATGTACATCCCGGGACGCTTGCGGACAGCCTCGAGCCCCTCCAGGACGGTGATGTCCTGGGCGTCATAGCTCGATTCACTGCCTCCACGCGAGGTGGTGTCGTCAGTCGCCAACGATCCTCCGATGACGTTGGGACGCCCCGGTGCCGCGCCGTTGCAGGCGCGCCAAGGCATCAAGAATAGTGTCGATTATGTTAGCACAACCCCCGGCCGTCCCCGACGCTCCATAGCTGATGATATCCCTGCAAATCGAGGATTTCTGCTGGGTGTGATACGCCCGCGCTGAAGCCCGTCACCGCCCATGGCCGACGGCCACGCAGCGAAGCCGCCGCAGCGCCACCCCCTCCAACCCCGCGTTGAGCCGGTCGATGATCTGCGGCGCCATCAGGTCCAGCTCCTGGGCCCATACGGACGCCGCGCACGAGATCGTGACCACGCCACCGCGCTCGGCCGTCGGTTGGGCCTGCTCCGCGATCGACTCGCCGACCGTCGCCGTCCAGATGCGCTGGACGTCGGCGAGCACGGTCCTCGGCGCGAGCTCGTCGGCGAGCGCGCCCAGGGCGTGGGCCATAGGCCGCGGCCCTCGCCGATAGCTCGTCATCCGACCTCGACCCGCTCGGCCGGCGGCGACGTCCGCGCGTCGGTCGCCACCTGGCCGTCGGCGACCATGAGCCGGTGGACATCCGGCTCCTCGGACCCCGGAACCTGCTCGGCATCGGTGGCGGTGATCACCGACTGGCCACCACCGGAGCGCAGCATGTCGACGAGCGCGCGGCGGCGGCGGCCGTCGAGCTCGGACATGACGTCGTCGAGCAGCATCACCGGCGGGGCCGCGCGGCGCTCGGCCAGGGCACCGCGCTCGGCCAACAGCCAGGCCAGCAGGGCGAGGCGCTGCTGGCCCTGAGAGCCGTAGACGCGCAGCTCCCGGCCCGTCCGTGCGGTCGTCACGTCGTCGCGGTGCGGGCCGTGGCCGGTGAAGCCGCGCTCGATGTCGGAGTCGACGCGCTGGCTGAGCTCGTCGGCCAGCTGCTCGGCCGTGTCGGCCCGGGACCGGGGCCGGTAGGTGAGCGTCGGATCGCCGTCGAGTCCGAGCTCGCCGCAGACGCGCTGGAACGGCTCGGCGACCGTCTCCAGCGCGGCGCGGCGATCGGCCATCAACGCGACCCCGTGGCGGGCGAGCTGGGCGTCCCAGCTGGCGAGTGTGGCGCGTCCGGTGGCCCCGGAGGAATCGGAGCGGATCCGCGCGATCAGCGCGTTGCGCTGGGCCAGCGACTGAGCGTAGGCGCGGCGGGTGGCCGCCCGGGCGGGCCACAGCGCGGTCACGAACTGGTCCAGATGGGCGCGGCGCAACGACGGCGCGCCCTTGATCAGCTCCAGGCGATCGGGGAGAAAGACGCTCACCAGCGGCCGCTGGGCGACATCGAGCAACCGGGGCACCGGGGCACCGTCGGCGCGCATCCGCTTGGGCTCGCCCGGCGAGAAGCCGACCGTCAGCTCGTGCAGGCCGTCATCGCCCTCGGCCCCGACGACGACCCGCGTCGTGGACTGTCCGAAGCGCACGACCTCCCGCTCGTTGGAGGTGCGACACGAGCGTCCGGTGCAGCCGAAGTAGAGCCCTTCGATCAGGTTCGTCTTGCCCGCCCCGTTGGGACCCGTGATCACGGTCAAGCCCGGACCGAAGCTCACCTCGGCCTCGGGGTAGCAGCGAAAGTCACGCAGCGTCAGCCGGGTCACGACCATCGAAGACCGTCCGCCGCTCGGGGTCGAAACCGGGAACTAGACGTTGAGGCGGATCGGCATGATCAGGTACCGGAATCGGCTCTCGTCGCCGGACTCGATCAGCCCGGGACGCAGCGGGCTGATCAGCTTGAGCACGACGTCGCCCTCGTCGATCGCCTCCAACCCGGCGCGCAGGAACTCCGGGTTGAAGCCGATCTCCAGATCCTCGCCGGTGAACGCCACGGGCAACGACTCACGGGCCTCGCCGACGTCGGGGGTCTGCGCCGAGACGGTCAGCTCCCCCTGGGTGAACGCCAGTCGCAGCGGTGCGTTCTTCTGTGCCAGCAGGCTGATCCGCCGGACGACGTCGGTCAGCTCGGAGGCGGCGATCCGCAGCTCGTGCTCGAAGGTCTCGGGCAGCAGCTGGCGGTAGTTGGGGAATTGGCCGTCGATCAGCCGCGAGGAGAGGATCACGCGCCCGAGGGTGAACAGCACCTGGTTCTGACGCACGCTCACCGACAGGGCGGCGTCCTCGGGTGGGTGGGGCTGGCCCACCAGCCGGGCCAGCTCCTGGAGCGCTCGCGCCGGCACGTTGACCTCAAAGCCCGAGGACAGGGCGGTCTCAAGCGTCGTCTCCTTCACGCTGAGTCGGTAGGAGTCGGTGGCGACCATCCGCAGCTCCTGGTCTGAGGCCGAGACGAGGATGCCCGTGAGCACCGGGCGCGTCTCGTCGCGTGACGCCGACCCCGCGACCTTGGTGGCCGTCGACACGAAGGCGTCGGCGGGGAGCTCGACCGAGGACTCGGGGTCGGGCTCGGGGAACGGAGGGAAGTCGTCGGAGCGCAGGGTGCGCAGGTGGAAGGTCGCGTTGCCGGCGGCGACCTCCACATCCTGCTCGGCGGAGCGCAGCTCCAGCGAGACCCGTTCGGTCGGCAGCGAGCGCACGACGTCGAGCATCAGCCGGGCGGGAAGCACGACGGTCCCCTCACGAACGACCTCGGCATCGAGCGGCACCCGGAGGCCGACGTCCATGTCGGTCGCCCGCAGCTCGCACGCCCCCGCGACGGCCGCAAGCTGGACCCCGGACAGGGCCTGGATCGCCGAGCGGGTCGAGGCGACCCGGCTGACGGTCTGCAGCTGTGAGAACAGAACGTCTCGGTCGAGGGAGATCTTCACGATGGATACCTCTGATCAGAAGAAGAAGTCATAGGGACAACAAGGGGTGTGAACAAGTCGCCGATCGCCAGGCGCGGCGGTCTGCGGAAGCTGTGAGGGCAACGGCCAAGTCTGTCAACAGTCGCGGTCGGCCTGCGCGGGGACGAGCTCGCGGCGCAGCTGCTCGATGATGTGGACAGCTTGTTGATCGTGCTTGAGACGGTCTGAGACACGTTTGCAGGAGTGCAGCACGGTGGCGTGGTTGCGCCCTCCGAACGCGGTGCCGATCGCCGGCAGCGACTGGCCCGTGAGATCGCGCGCCAGGGCGATCGCCACCTGGCGGGCCCAGTTGACCGCGGCGGCCCGGCTGGAGGATGTGAGCTGCTCGACCGAGACCTCGAAGCGGGCGGCGACGACCGCCTGGATGTCTCCGATCGTGGGACTGTCGGTGCGTCCCGCGCCGCGGGAGGGCGGGTACATCGCGTCAAGCACCTCGGTCGCCAGAGCGACGTCGATCGGCCGGCGGGTGAGGGAGTGAAAGGCGACGACGCGGATCAATGCGCCCTCCAGCGAGCGGATGTTGTCGGGCACCCGGCGCGCAATCAGGTCAAGCACGCCTCCGTCGTCCAGCGCGATCCCGTCCAGCGCGGCGCGTTTGCGCAGGATCGCCACCCGCGTGGCCTGGTCGGGCGGCAGGATGTCGGCGACCAGTCCGGCCTCGAAGCGCTCGCGGAGCCGCTGCTCGACGGAGACCAGAGCGCGCGGGAGGCGGTCGCACGTGAGCACCAGTTGCCGGCCGTTCTCATACAGGGCGTTGAAGGTGTGGAAGAACTCCTCCTCGGTGCGGGCCTTGTCGGCGAGGAACTGGACGTCATCGATCAGCAGCACATCCGCGGTGCGATAAGCGTGCTTGAACGCCTCGATCGACTTGGTCGACAGCGCGGTGAGGAAATGGTTGGTGAACGCCTCGGCCGTCGTGTACCGCACGCTCGCCCCGCTGCCGAAACCGAGCACGTAGTTGCCGATCGCATGCAGCAGGTGGGTCTTGCCCAGGCCCGGCGGCGCGTAGAGGAAGAGCGGGTTGTACGCCTGTCCGGGGTTCTCGGCCACGGCCAGCGCGGCGGCGTGGGCCAGGCGGTTGCTCTCCCCGATGATGAACTGCTCGAAGCGGTAGCGGGGATTGAACGCGGTCTCCGGCTCCTGGGGGTCCGATCCGCCGACCGTGGATCTCCCCCGCGCGGCGCTGGCGTGGGGCGCGCGGTCGCCGGAGGCGAAGGTCAGCTTGGTGCCTCCCCCCAGCACCTCCTCGGTGACCTGCTCCAGCAGTCGGCCGTAGCGGCTGGACACCCAGAGCTCGGTCTCGGGGCGGCCGGCGAGGATCATCACGCGACCGTCGAAGGAGGCCAGTTGCAGGCCGGACAGCCAGTTGTCGAACGCCGTTGCCCCGATGCGGCGCCGCAGTTCGGCTCTGAGGACCCGCCACGCCTCGGTGGCTTCGGTATGCGCGGGCAGCGCCAAGCGACTCCTCCCGGAGCGGTGTCAGTCGATGGGGTCAGGACCGCGGATGGCTGGACGCGACACCCGCGGGGCGGCGAATATACCAACGGCCCTGAGCCATCCTGAGCCCGCCGTGGACGCTTGGCGCAAAGCGCGGGAAAAACCCCTCGGGCGCCGAAAACCCGCCGGTTCGCAGCGACCGTGGAGGGCTCGCCGACGGGGCTCCGGCGGGGCGCGAGGACGTGCGTATACTCCGCTTCTCCCGTCCGGGACCCTTGCCATGAAACGCACCTATCAGCCAAAGAAGCGCAAGCGCGCCCGCACCCACGGATTTCGTGCGCGCATGCAGACTCGCGCGGGGCGCCAGACGCTCAAGCGCCGGCGCGACAAGGGCCGCAAGCGCCTGACGGTCTGATGCCGGGCCGGCGGGAGACGGCCACGTCCCCGCAGCGACCAGGCCGGGGCCGACTCTCCCGCAGCGCCGATTTCGCCCGCGTGTTCCGTGACGGACGCTCGCACGCCGGCCGCGACCTCGTGCTGTACGTGTTCCCACGCGAAAGCGAGGGGGACGCGCCCCGGCTCGGCCTGTCGGTGTCGCGCCGCCAGGTCGGCGGTGCGGTGGAGCGCAACCGGGTCAAGCGGGTGCTGCGTGAGGCGTTCGCACGGGAGAGCGGGCGCCTGCCGACGGGATCGGACGCGGTCGTGATCGCGCGCGCGGGAGCGAAGGACCTGGCGGCCCGGGAGGGACTGGCGGGGGTGCAGAGCGCCCTGGCCGCGCTGATCGACAAGGTCCCGGGCGCGTCCGCCCGATCGACCGACGATTCACCGGGTGTCGATGACTCCCGTGAGGCGGCGCAGCCGCCGGGGCTGGAGGCCTGATGCGTGCCGTCCGGTGGCTGACGGTGCTGCCGATCCGCGCATACCAGCGGGTGATCTCCCCGATGCTCGGACAGCACTGCAAGTACTACCCGTCGTGCTCGGAATATGCGGTGCAGGCCGTCGGTCGATTCGGCATACTGCGTGGCCTCGTCCTCGCCGGCTGGCGGTTGTTGCGCTGCAACCCATGGAGCCGCGGGGGCTATGACCCCGTCGAGGCGCAGCACCTGTTCAAGCCTCGGATGACCGCACCCAGCGCCTGACCATGCTCGTCACCGCCAACGTCTTCCAGCCGCTGATCGACGTCTTCGAGACGGTCCTGAAGTTCTTCCACAACTCGGGCGGGATTCCGTGGGGCTGGTCGATCGTGCTGCTCACGATCGCGGTCCGCGCGGTGCTCGTGCCGATCACCTTCCGGCAGATCAAGTCGATGGTCCGGATGCAGGGCTTCGCCCCGCAGATGAAGGAGATCCAGCAGAAGTACAAGCAGGACAAGCAGCGCCAGCAGCAGGAGATGATGAAGTTCTACAAGGAGAACAACGTCAATCCGCTCGGCTCCTGTCTGCCGATGGTCCTGCAGCTGCCGGTGTTCATCTCGCTGTACTACATGTTGCGCAAGAGCCTGCGCTCGGACATCTGCCCGAACGTTCAGATCGCCCACCAGAAGGCCTACGCGGCGGCTCACCATGTGTCGTTGGCCAAGGCGGCGGCTCAGACCGTGCCCTGCGGGCATTCCGCCGCCAGCCACTTCCTGTTCGTCACCGACCTCACCGCGAAGGCGAAGGGCATCGAGCTCGGCGTCCTGATCGTGCTCTACGTCGGCTCACAGCTGGGCTCCAGCCTGCTCATGTCGGCGGCGTCGATGGACGCCAACCAGCGCCGGATCATGCTGTTCATGCCGCTCATCTTCGTGTTGTTCGTGATCCGCTTCCCCGCCGGTGTGCTCGTCTACTGGATCACCACGAACCTGTGGACGATCCTGCAGCAGTACGTGGTCAAGAAGCGGATCGGGCCGGTGCGGGCGGCCAACGTCGCGCTCGCCGGGGACGGTGGCGCCGCGGCTGTCACCGTCGGCTCGGGTCCGGGGGGTGGCTCCGGAGGCGGTGGAGGCCTGGGCGCGAAGATGTTCGATCGCCTTCGCGCCGCGCAGGAGAACGCCCAGGCGACGCGGTCCGGTGATGGTGTGGCCAAGAACGGCGGACGGGGTAACGGAACCTCGGCGCCTGCCAAGACCCCGACAGCGGGGAAGAGCCTCGCCGAGCGCGCCGGCGCGCGCCGGTCGGGCAACGGCGCCACCGCTGCCAAGAGCGATAACGGCTCGGGTAGCGCGAAGGCCGGCAACGGGAGCGGCGGTGCAGCCGCGGCGCGCAGCGGGCCGCCGCCCCCACGGCCACCACGCAAGAAGAAGAAGCGCTCCGGCCGGAGGCGGTAGCGGATGAGCACCGGAACGGCACCCGATGCGGGGCAGGGACCGGCCGATCGTCTGCGGGAGCTGATGCACAGGATCGCGGACGCCGCGGGCGTCGACGCCGACGTGGAGGTCCGTCCGGACGGCGACGGTCTGATCGCGGAGTACATCGGAGAGGACCTCGCCGTGCTGATCGGTCAGCGCGGCCAGACGATCGACGCGATCCAGCATCTCGCCTACCGCATCGCCGGCGGTCGCGGCAGCGACCGTGTGGGCATCGTGGTCGACGCCGCGGGCTACCGGGAACGCTGGGCCGCGAGCCTGCGCCAGACCGCCGACCAGGCCGTGGAGACCGCACTGCGCGACGGTCGACCGGTGGCGCTGCAGGCGATGAACGCGCTGGAGCGCAAGGTCATCCACGAGCACCTCAAAGGTCAGAGCGGGATCGAGACCTACAGCGAGGGCCAGGAGCCGTCGCGGCATCTCGTCGTCGCGCCGTTGCTGACGGACTGACGGGTCGCGCCGCCGCTGTGGGCGCTCCGCGGTGGACGCCGCCAGTCCGCCAGTCCGCAAAATGCGTGGGGATCGCCCGAGCGTTTCACGTTTTTCTGCCCGGTGAAACACGGGACGGGGTGTTTCACGTTTTTCTTGACGGTGAAACACGCCAGCCGCTACAAATGCCGATGTGACCGAGCTCTCGGAGTTCGACCGCGGCGTTCTCGTCGGTCTGCTGGTCGGCGAGGGGTCGTTCGGCGGGGATGGCCGCCAGCCCCAGGTCGTCCTGCGCATGCATGTTCGGCACGAGCAGATCTTCCGCTGGCTCCAGGCGCGGTTCCCGGGATGCCGGCTGTACGGGCCCTACGACCACTCCGGTCGCCATTACTACCAGTGGATGGCGCGTGGCCGAGCCCTCGTCGAGGAGCTGCTCCCGCTGTTGGATCCCGCCGAGGTCGACCTGATCGACGCCCACGCCGCGGCGCGGATCCGGACGATGTGCGAGCGGTACGCGTCCTTCATCACCGCCCAGCGCAACGGCGCGGCGTCGTGACCGGGGAGCGGGGCCGCGCAGCCACCGGCGAGGCCGGGGCGGTGTCGCTGGACGGCGACATCGCGCGACTGGCCGAACGCTTTGACCTGCCGCACTCCGCTCAAGCGCCGCTGCGCGAGCTCGTCGACCTGCTTGCCGAGGGACGCGGCGCTCCGACCACCGTCCGTGAGCCGCGACGGGTGCTGGAGGATCACCTCGCCGACTCGCTGGTGGCGCTCGAGCTCGACCACGTCCCCTGGATCGGCACGATCGCCGACATCGGCGCCGGCGCGGGCTTTCCCGGCCTGCCCCTGGCGATCGCGCGGCCGACCACCCACGTCGTGCTCGTCGAAAGCAACGCCCGTAAGTGCGATTTCCTGCACGCGACCGTCCGCCGCCTGGAGCTTGGCAACGTCGAGGTCGTCCGGACCCGGGTCGAGCAGTGGCGCGAGGGCCTGGGCACATGCGAGGTCGTCGTCGCGCGTGCTCTCGCCGCGCTCCCCGTCGTGGTCGAGTACGCCGCCCCGCTGCTGCGCGTCGGGGGCGCGCTCGTCGCCTGGCGCGGGCAGCGTGATCGCCTCGAGGAGCTGATGGGCGCGACGGCCGCCGCCGAGCTCGGCCTCGAGCCCCTGGATCCGGTCTCGGTGGCCCCGTATCCCGAGGCGCTGCACCGCCACCTGCACGTGATGGTCAAGGTCACGCCCACGCCGGCGCGCTTTCCCCGTCGCCCCGGCGTCGCTCGCAAGCATCCCCTGGGCCGTGGCGTCTGACCGCTGACGGCGCTAGCGTCAACGCTCTGCATGGCCACCGTATACGCGATCGCCAACCAGAAGGGCGGCGTCGGCAAGACGACGACCGCGGTCAACCTTGCCGCGTGCGTCGCCGAGGCCGGCTACGAGACGCTGCTGATCGACATCGATCCGCAGTCCAACGCCACCCTGGGCCTGGGGATCGACAAGCGCACGGTCCCCACCGTCTACGACGCGCTCGTCGGCGACCTGCCGCTCGCCGACGCCGTGCATCCGACCGGCATCGAGCACCTGGCGCTCGTCCCGGCGGGCCCTGACCTGGCCGGAGCCACCGTCGAGCTCCCTCGCCTGCCCGGCTCCGAGAACCGCCTCCGCGACGCGCTTGTCGCCCTCCGCGATCGCTACGCCTTCATCCTGCTCGATTGCCCACCGTCATTGGGCCCCCTCACCGTGAACGCCCTCGTCGCGGCCGACCGGGTGATCGTTCCCGTCCAGGCCGAATACTTCGCGCTCGAGGGTCTGGCCGGCCTGCTGGACACCCTGTCGCTCGTCCAGCGCGAGCTCAATCCACGGTTGACGATCGCCGGGATGCTGCTGACGATGCACGACGGCCGGACCCGCCTGGCCCAGGAGGTCGAGGCCGAGGTCCGCACGCACTTTCCCAAGCTCGTCTTCGACACCGTCATCCCGCGCAACGTCCGCGTCGGCGAGGCACCGAGCTTCGGCCAGCCGGTGATCCACTTCGACCCCCACAGCGCGGGCGCCGAGGCCTACTTCGAGCTCGCCAAGGAGGTCGCCGCCCGTGGCTGAGCGCCCCCGCGGCATGGGCCGTGGCCTGGCCGCGATCCTCTCGGTGGCGGAGGACCCGGATGCCGTCGAGGAGCTGCGCCAGCTCCCGGTCGAGCTGATCGTCGCCAACCCCCGCCAGCCGCGCCGCCGCTTCGACGAGGAGTCGATCGTCGCCCTGTCGGACTCTGTCCGGGCCCGCGGCGTCCTGCAGCCGGTGCTCGTGCGCCCGGTCGCCGGTGGGACCTATGAGCTGATCGCCGGCGAGCGCCGCTGGCGGGCCGCCACCCTGGCGGCGTTGGAGACGATCCCCGCGCTCGTGCGTCCCCACGACGATGCGGCCTCGCTCGAGGTGGCGCTGATCGAGAACATGGCGCGTGAGGACCTCAACCCGGTCGAGGAGGCCCGGGCGTGCGCCGCGCTGACCGAGGAGCTCGGTCTCACACGCGAGGACGTCGGCCGGCGCGTCGGGCGCAGCCGGGTCGCGGTCTCCAACCTGCTGCGGCTGCTCGACCTCCCCGACGAGGCGCTCGCGCTGATCGAATCGGGAGAGCTGAGCGAGGGCCACGGCCGCGCGCTGCTCACCGCCACCGATCACGACGAGCGCCGCCGGCTCGCGCGGGCGGCCGCCGACGGCGGATGGTCGGTCCGTGAGCTCGAGGCCCGCGCGCGCGGCGAGCGACCGCCTGCGCGCTCGGTCCGCCGCCGCCCCGCCCGATCGCTGCATCCCGACCAGGAGGACGCGATCGTCCAGATCAACGACTCGCTGGGGTCGGCGTTGGGCCGGGAGGTCGAGGTCACGGCGACCGCCGGCGGCTACCGGGCCCATCTCAGCTTTGACTCGCTCGACGACGCCCTGGAGCTCGCTCGGCGGCTGGCCCCGCCCGCTCCCAGCTGACCCGTGCGGTCCCCGGCCGCGCCGCCGGGTCGCCACCGCCCGTCGGCGGCCGGGCGCTGGTTAGAATCGAGCGCCTCGGGCGATTAGCTCAGTCGGTTAGAGCGCTTCTCTGATAAGGAAGAGGTCCCAGGTTCGAGTCCTGGATCGCCCATCCGCTGAGTCACTGAAGGCCCGTGCGGACGGAGGTGATCCGCCCCGTGTTCAGGCCGAACCAGTGCATCCGCCCCGCGTACCGCGCATGCTCGACCTTCAGGCAGCGGTCCACGATGACCGTCACGCCGCCGTCCTCGGCGATTCGGTTGCCCTCCTCGTTGATGACGCCGAACTGGCACCACAGAGTGCCGGCATGGATCGCGACCGCGTCACGGGCGATCGCCGGAAGCGCATCGGGCGCGCGGAACACGTCGACGACGTCGACTGACACGGGCACATCCAGCAGGCTGGGGTAGCACGTCTCGCCGAGGATCTCGGTCTCGCGGGGATTGACCGGGATCACCTGGAATCCGTGGCGCTTGAGATAGAAGCCGACGAAGTAACTGGCGCGCAGCTCGTTGCCCGACAGCCCGACGATCGCGATCGTCTTGGCGCTGTGGAGCACCCGCTGGACAGTCGACGGGTCCTGATATCGCTCGAGCCCGGTCATCGTAGGCTCTCCAGCGCCTGGTCGAGGTCCCAGATGAGATCGTCGACTGACTCGGTGCCGACCGAGAGCCTCACCGTCCCCGGCTTCACACCCGCCGCCTCCAGTTCGCCGTCGCTCAGCTGCCGGTGGGTCGTGCTGGCGGGATGGATGACCAGGCTCTTCGCATCCCCGACGTTGGCGAGGTGCGACCAGAGCGTGAGGCCGCGGATCAGCTCCTGTCCGCCGCGCCGACCACCGGAACAGTCAAACGAGAAGACCGCGCCCGCCCCCAGCGGCAGGTACTTCTCGACGAGCGGCCGGTAGTCGCTGCTCGGCAGGCCCGGGTAGGTGACGTTCGAGGCCAGCTCGTGTGATTGCAGGAACGCCGCGACCGCCTGCGCGTTCGTCACGTGACGTTCCATTCGCAGCGACAGCGTCTCAAGGCCCTGCAGGAACAGAAACGCGTTGAGCGGCGCGAGCGCCGCCCCGAGATCACGGAGCGTCTCCGCCCGCAGCTTCATCACGTAGCCGTAGGTCCCGAACGTCTCGTGGAAACGGAGGCCGTGGTACGCCGCCGACGGCTCGGCGATCGCCGGGAACCGTCCGTTTGACCAGTCGAACGTGCCGGCCTCGACGACGACACCACCGATCGACGTGCCGTGGCCACCGAGGAACTTCGTCGCCGAGTGGATCACGATGTCGGCCCCCCACTCGATCGGGCGACACAGGTAGGGCGTGGCGAACGTGCTGTCGACGATCAGCGGCAGCTCGTGTTCGTGCGCGATCTCGGCGACCGTCTCGATATCCAGCACGTTGCCGGCGGGGTTGCCGATCGTCTCACCAAAGAATGCCTTGGTGTTCGCGCGGACCGCGCCGCGCCAGGCGGCCGGATCATCGGGATCGACCCAGGTCAGCTCCACGTTCATCTTTCGCAGCAGGTGCTTGAACTGGTTGACGGTCCCGCCGTACAGCGCCGAGGACGAGACGACATGATCACCCGGTTCCAGCAGCGTGAACAGCGCCGCTGCCTGTGCGGCGATCCCGCTGGCGAACGCCACCGCTCCGGAGCCGCCCTCCAGATTCGCGACGCGCTCCTCGAAGACCGCGACCGTCGGGTTCATGATGCGGGAGTAGGTGTTGCCGTACTCCTGCAGGTTGAAGTACGCGGCCGCCGACTCGGGGTCCTCGAACACGTAGCTGCTCGTCTGGAAGATCGGCACCGCCCGAGCGCCCGTGTTCGGGTCCGGTCGCTGTCCAGCGTGGAGCTGGCGCGTCTCGAAACCGTAGGCACGGGTCTGCTCTGGCCGGCTGCGTACGTCGGTCACTGGTCCTCCTGGAGGAAGTCGCGGATGATCGGCGTCTGGCGCGCCTCCTCCAGGAGGAAGCAGTCATGGCCGTACGGTGCATCGATCACATGCAGGTTCACACGCTTGCCGGCCGCCCGCAGCGCGGCCTCGAGCTCCTGCGATCCCGCCGGCGGGTACAGCCAATCGGAGCTGAAGGCGATCAGCAGGGCACGCGCCGAGACGGGCTCGAGCGCCCGTGTCAGTGATCCACCGCCGTACTGCCGCGCAAGATCGAAGTAGGTGAGCGCCCGTGAGGTGTAGAGGTAGGTGTTGGCATCAAAGCGCCTGACGAACGACTCGGCCTGGTGGCGCAGGTAGCTCTCGACCTCGAACTCGGGCTCGGTGAGCGTGTAGCGGATGCCGTCAAACTGCACTCGCCGGGCGAACTTGTCGCTCAGGGCCGCGGCTGAGAGGTAGGTGACGTGCCCGATCATGCGCGCCACGCCCATGCCGGCATCCGGTTGTTGTCCGCTGTCGTAGTAGTCGCCGCCCCGCCACGCCGGATCGCGCATGATCGCGTCCCGGGCGATCGCGTTCCAGGCGACGCCCTGGGGCTGCAGCGCATGCGTGCTCGCGATCGCGACGACGGCACCGACGTCATCGGGGTACCGGATCGCCCACTCGAACGCCTGCATGCCCCCGAGTGAGCCACCTGCCACCGCCGTGAGCCGCTCGATCCCCAATGCGTCAAGGAACGCCCGCTGGACTCTCACCATGTCCGCGACGGTGATCACCGGGAAGTCCGATCCGTATGGCCTGCCGGTCGCCGGATCCGGCGAGGACGGTCCGGTCGTCCCCCGGCAGCCGCCGAGCAGGTTCGTGGAGATCACGAAGTACCGGTCGGTATCGAACGCCTTGCCGGGACCGATCATCCCATCCCACCACCCGAGCCCCTTGCCGGCGGTTCCGTCGCGATCCTCGGCCCCGAACCCGTCACGCGTGCTCTCATCGGCGGCCGCCTTCGACATCCCGGCCGCGTGAGCGTCCCCGCTGAGCGCGTGGCAGACCATGATCGCGTTGTCGCGGCGCGGAGAGAGCGCGCCGTAGGTCTCGTAGGCAACGCGCACGGCGCGCAGCTGCCGCCCGCAGTCCAGCGCCACCGGATCGGGCAGATCGAGGTAGCGGGTCTCCACCGTGCCCACCGAGCCGGCAGTACCCGTCGACACCGACGCCGCGGTCATCGACATCTCCTCAGAACGTTTGTAATGTCCAGTTTCCTGATCAGGAAATGACATTATCCGAGGAAGGCTGGAGAGATATGACGACGACGATCGACAACGGGGTCAACGTACAGGCGCTGCTTGACGCGCGCGGTGTGCTGGAGGGTGCACCCGAGGCCGCCCAGTTCACGTGGCGGGCTGCGTCGAAGTGGCAGCACGGCGTGCAGAGCGCCACCACGATCGAGAACTACTTCGGCCTCGGCGAGGAGCAGAGCCACAAGACCGAGCGCGTGTTCGACGCCGATCATCCCGCGACCTTCGCCGCCACCGACAACGGGATCACGCCGATCGAATACCTGCTCGTCGGCCTGGCGAGCTGCCTCACCGCCGGTGTCGCGTCGGTCGCCCAGAATCGCGGGATCCAGCTGCGCTCGGTCGAGTCCGCGGTCGAGGGACACCATGACATCCGCGGAATCCTCGGCGCGGACAGCGACGTTCGCAACGGGTTCAACGACATCAAGGTGACGTTCACGATCGATGCCGACGCCTCCCGTCAGGAGATCGAGGCGCTCGTCGCTCAGTCGCAGAAGCGCTCGGCGGTGTTCGACGCCCTGTCGAATCCGACCGAGGTCAGCGTCGAAGTCGCTTGAGGGCCTGATCATCGATCGCGTCAGCACCGTCGTCGTCGGCGCCGGGCACGCTGGTCTCGCGGCAAGCCACTTCCTCACCGAGCGGTCGGTTGACCATGTCGTGCTGGAGCGCGGCGAAGTGGCGAACACCTGGCGGCGTGAACGCTGGGACTCCCTGCGGCTGCTCACCCCGAACCGGCTGAGCTGCCTGCCGGGCGTGTCATATGAGGGCCCGGATCCCGACGGCTACATGACGCGTGGCGAGGTGGTCGACCTGATCGACCGCTTCGCCGCACGGATCAACGCTCCCGTCCGGACCGCCACGAACGTCACCAGCGTCCGGCGTATCGACGACGGCTACGTCATCGCGACCCACGACGGTGCGATCCAGGCCCGCACGCTGGTCATCGCCAGTGGGGCCTTCAACAGGCCGACGGTGCCGAACTTCGCGGATGCTGTGCCGTCGACCCTGGAGCAGGTGACACCGTCGGGCTATCGCGGGCCCGAGGCGCTCCCCGAGGGCGGCGTGCTCGTCGTCGGAGCGTCGGCGACGGGCGTTCAGCTGGCCGCGGAGCTGCGGCGATCCGGGCGGCCGGTGACACTCTCGGTCGGCGAGCACGTGCGCCTGCCGCGCACCTATCGCGGCCGCGACGTCATGTGGTGGATGAATGCGTCCGGCGTATGGGACGAACGGTATGACCAGGTCGACGATCTCACACGAGCGCGGCGGCTCCCGTCGCCCCAGCTCGTCGGCACACCCGAGCGGATGACGCTCGATCTGGGGACGCTGACGGCGATGGGGGTGGAGCTGGTCGGCCGCTGGGCGACCGTCCGTGACGGCCGCGCCCTGTTCTCCGGTGGCCTGCGCAACATCTGCGCGCTCGCAGACCTGAAGATGGAGCGGCTGCTCGATGCCTTTGATGCGTGGGCCGCGGGCGAGGGATTGGATGGCGACCTCAGCGCCCCCGAGCGCTTCGGGCCGACCCACCCACCCGCGTCGCAACGGCTGCAGCTTGACCTCGGCAGCGGCGAAATCCGCACGATCGTATGGGCAACCGGTTTTCGCCCGGACTATGACTGGCTCGAGGTCCCGGTCGTCGACGGGAAAGGCCAGCTCCGCCACGATGGCGGGGTCGTCGACAGCCCTGGCGTCTATGCCCTGGGTCTGCCGGTCCTGCGGCGGCGCAAGTCCACCTTCATCCATGGGATCGAGGACGATGCGCGCGAGGTCATCGACCATCTGGCGCAGTACCTCGCCGATCACGGCGGCCTCGCGTCGGGCGCAGCCCCACGGGACCGGCTCCACGATCGTCGCTTGCCGGCGTTCGGCTGACCTCGTCGGCTCCCCACGGGCGCTCAGCGCCCATCTCGGGGGCACCGCACAAGTTCTGCGTCGCTTCGGCCGATAAGAACATATGTGTCTGCCGTGATCATCGAGGACCGACCGTCCTGGATCTGTCGTGACGCGTTCGAACGCGCGCGTTTCCTGGATCTGCACGCGCGCCTGCTGAGGATGAACACGCGGGTGCTGGTGCTCCTGGGCGTCGTCATCGCTGTCGCATTCCCGACCTTGCGCGATCAATTGGCTGTTCTGCCGGCGCTGGTCGGGCTGGTCATCTTTGGAGCCATGCAGCGGCTGGCCCCGCGGTACGAGAGGCCGGAGCTCTGGGTGTTCTGGGCGCTGCTGGGGGCGATCACGATGATCGGGTTGGCCGTGGCGCTGAGCGGGATGGCGCAGACGGGCGCGGTGGCGCTGCTGGCCTGGCCGGTCGCCGGCCTGGCGGGACGCTTCAACAATCGTGCCGTCGTGATCGGAACCACGTTCACGATGGTGCTGCTCGCCGCGATCACCGTCGCTGCGAACCCGTCCTACGTCGCGGATCAGCCGCTGACGCTCGCGCTGCCGCTGGTGGCCCTCGTCGCGGTCAGCGCCCTCGCCAGCGTGCACCGCGACTCCGACGTGGAGAATCGCGGCGCGGCGATCATCGACGAACTGACGGGAATGCTCAACCGCGCCGCGCTCGCCACGCGCCGAGCTGAGATCGAAAATCAGTCGCTCGCCTCACGGCAGCCGGTGGCGGTGATCATCGCCGACCTCGACCACTTCAAGGCGATCAACGACACGCACGGACACGGAGTGGGCGACGCCGTTCTGCGCGACGTCGCCTACGTGATGCGCCGCGAGATGCGTGCCTACGACCTGGCGTATCGCCTCGGCGGCGAGGAGTTCGCGATCCTGCTGCCCGGCGCCGACCTATCGGCTGCCGCTGCCGTCGCTGACCAGCTCAACCGCGCGGTGAGGGCCGAGCCGATCGCCGGGCACACGATCACGGTGTCGCTCGGGGTCGCGGCGTCGACCGCCGGCGAGCCGTTCTCCTGGGAGGCGGTCTTCGCGCGCGCCGACGCCGCGCTGTACCTGGCCAAGCAAGCCGGCCGCGACTGCGTCGTCATCGACGAAGACTCGCTGAGCCGCTCTTCCGCCGTCTCGGGATCTGTGCGGTAACTCGGCGCGCTGGGTCGGTCCCAGGCGGGTGATGCGTCCGGCCAGTGGCGCCTCGCTCGCCGCGGGTCGCGTCTTGGCCTCAGGGTGGAGACGGCCGGCTGGAAGATCCGCCTGAGGGTGGATGCCACGACACCGTTGTGGTCGTAGCTTGCGGGCCGTGGAGCTGCGGACGACATGCGAGACCGGGCCGTCGGCAGGCGGCGATCCTCACCGGCGCATCGCGCGAGGCCTCTGGATTGCCGTCGTGACGGCGCTTGTCGCTGCCGTGGTCATCGTCGGCGCCCCGGCCCCGGCCCCGGCCGCGGCCGCGGGAAGCGCGCCTCGCGCCTCGCATGCCACCTCGATCGTCGCGGTCAAGCTCACCGACGAGCGGTGGGTGTATCCGCCCGGCGGATACGTGATCGTCGCGGCGGCGCGGATTGCCGGGCGTGGCGCCGGTTCGGCAGCCATCGACTGTCGAGTCCATGCCACGCCGACCTGCCTCGCGCTCCTCGATCTTCCCGGCGGCTCGCTGGACCTGGCCGTGACCTTGAACTCCGGCGGTGGCGGGCATGGCTCGGTCCTCGCCGGCACCGGTCGCTACGCGGGCGCGACGGGCCGCTTCGCCGCTCACGACCTCTCGAACACCTCGACGGTCGTGCGCCTCAGCTTGTCGTTTCGATGAATCTCGCCAACTGCAAGGAGATGACGATGAAGAAGCCAACCGCTGTGCTGGCCGCAACCCTGGGCGCGGCCGCCGTGCTTGCTCCCGTCGCGGATGCCAGCGTGCCGAAGCAGCTCTACCAGGTCCAGACCTCGATCCACTTCTACGACAAGGCGGGCAAGCCGATCAACATCAATCCGCCTGCGACGCTGCCGAGCGCGGGTGACTCCTTCGTCGAGCGCGACAAGGACCTTCGGGGCACGCTGGCACACCACACGTCGGCCGGATCCGGCACCGACACGTGGCGCTGCACGTTCTCCAACCCGGATACCGCCCGTTGCTCGTTCACGCTCGTGGTCGGCGGTTCAACCCTGTCCTTCGACGGGTTCGCCATTCATTTCAACCGTCACACTCCGGTGCACGCCACACTGACTCGAGCGACCGGCAAGGATGCGGGCGCGCATGGGTCTCTGACGTTCACCAGCCTGGCAAACGGCAACGACGAGCTGACGGTGAAGCTCTCCTAGCTCGTCTCGCGCTGCGAGAAGCGCCCGGTCTGCCGCTCAGCGGGCGAGCAGGTCGGGCGTCACGAATCCGGACTCGTAGGCGAGCACGACCGCCTGCACCCGGTCTCGCAGCCCGAGCTTGAGCAGGATCCGGCCGACATGGCTCTTGGCCGTCGACTCTCCAACCACGAGCTCGTGTGCGATCTCGGCGTTCGATCGTCCGCGGGCGATCAGGCGCAGGACGTCGAGCTCACGGGCGGTCAGCTCCCGCAGCAGCTCGGGCGTATCGCCGGTGATGCGGGCGGCGGCGGCGAACCGCAGGATCAGTCGCCGGGTGACCGCCGGGTCGATCAGCGCGTTACCGGCGGCGATGTTGCGAACGGCCCAGCACAGCTGCTCGGGCGGGACGTCCTTGAGCAGGAATCCGCTGGCGCCTGCGCGCAGTCCCTCGAACACGTATTCGTCGGCATCGAAGGTGGTCAGAAGCAAGATCCGGCTGTCGGTCGCCTCGATGATCTTGCGCGCGGCGGTCAGCCCGTCCATGCCGGGCATGCGGATGTCGAGGAGCACCACGTCGGGGGCGCGCTTGTGCGAGAGATCGACGGCTTCGAGGCCGTCTTTGGCCTCGCCGACGACGGCCATGTCGTGCTCGCCGTCGATGATCAGCGTGAGGCCGGCGCGGACGAGCTGCTGGTCATCGGCGACCAGCACCCTGATCAGGGCGGCGTCTCGTTCTTGCGGTTGCACTTGTTGGGTCACGAGGTCTGCGTGAGAATGTCATCAAAGCGAAGGGGGTGGCAATGCGGGATCCGTCCGTAGGTTGGTGGTCGGGCACGCCATTCGGGTTGCGCGGGACCACGCGGCGCAACGCGTTGCTGGCGCTCGTCCTCGGTGCCGGCGTGATCGTGGCGGTCAGTGGGGTGACCAACAGCGGCGACCCCCGGGGCGGCGCCCTGGCCTGCGCGGCCGCGCTGCTCCTGGTCGTGCCCGTCGCCTGGCGACGGGACCACGCGCTCGCAGCGATGGGGGTGATCGCGTTCGGGGCGCTGTTCAACTGGCTGGTGGTCGGCCATTACGTTCGCTGTGGGGCAGCGCTGCCGGCGCTTGCGCTGATCAGCTTCTCGGTCGGTTCGCGGTGCGACTGGAGCGCGGTGCTGATCGGCGTGGGGCTGGCGGTGCTGGCCGGCGAGTCCCAGGGTCAGAGCGACCCGCAGCTGCAGGGATTCGAGGTCGGCACGATGGTGTTCGCAGTGGTGTTCATCGTGGCGGGGCGGTTGGTTCGCTCCCGGGAGCGGATGGTCGGGCAGCTGCGGCAACGCAATGCCGAACTGCGCGCGCAGCGCGAACGCACCGCCCGCATGGCCGTCCAGGCCGATCAGGCGAGGATGTCGGCGCAGCTGAACGGGACACTCGGCCGGCGCCTTGGCGGGCTCGCAGCGGACGCGGCCGCCGCGCAGGAGCTCCTCGACGGCTCCCCGGCGCAGGCGTCTGACCACTTCAGCGCGATCGAGCAGGATGGGCGCGACGCGCTGGCCGAGATGCGCACGATCGTCGGCGCGCTGCATGAGGACCAGCCGACCGCACCACAACCGTCGCTGGCCGATCTTCCGAGGCTGATCGACGCCGTGCCGAATGCGCGGCTGGTCGTCGACGGCGAGCAGCGGCGGGTGCCGGCGGGCGTGTCGCTGAGCGCCTACCGGGTCGTGGAGCGACTGCTCGAACCGTTCGAGGACGCGCCCGGTGCGAATGTGGTCGTGACCGTGCGCATCATGCCCGGAACGCTCGAGATCTCTGTCCGCGGCAGTGGCCGGCCCGAGGGCGAGATGCACGCCGCGATCGCGGCCGCACGCGAGTGGGCCGGGCTGCACGCCGGCACGGTCGAGTCCCGGCTGCGGGCCGGCGTCGCGCACACCGACGTGCGGCTGCCATTGGTCACCGCGTATGCCTGAGGCGCTGTCGCTCGGGCTGGTGGTGATCGCAAGTGCGCTCGCGCTGACGGCGTGGCGCTACCCGCTGCCGGCCGCGGCCGTGTTTACGGCCGGCGCGGTCATCCCGGGCGTCATCATCGGTCAACGCTGGTGGAACGCGCTCCCCAATGCGATCACCGTCGACGTGATGGGTATGTCGTTCGTGGTCGGCGCGCGCCTCGGCGCCGCCGCCGCGATCCCGGGGCTCGCCCTGGTGCTGCTCGCCGCCACTGCCGGCGATCTGGCGCCCGGCTTGCCGGTCAGCGCCCTGGTGTTCACGCTCCCCGCCTGGGCGGCCGGACGTGTGCTGCGCTCACACAGCCAGATCGCCGGTCAGCTGGATGCCCGCGGCCGCGAGCTCGCGCGCGAGCGCGACACCTACGAGCGTGAGAAGGTCCGCTACGAACGCGCCCGGATCGCCCGTGACCTGCACGACGTCGTCGGCCATCACCTCACCGCCATTGTCATCCAGGCCGGCGCCGGACGCCGCGCAATCGCCGAGGATCCCCGGACGGCCGCCGAATCACTGACCCACATCCAGGCGACCGTTCAGCTCGCCAAAACGCAGCTCGCCGACGTCGCCAGCCTCACCAGCGACACCAACGGGGACCGCACAGCGGCCGCCGGCGCCGCACCCGACCCGGCCGGCGATCGAGCCCAGCAGCTCGACCAGCTCGTGCGGCGGGCGACCGCCGCCGGCCTGCAGGTCGACTACTCGATCGCCTCCGCGACCGGAGAGCTGCCCCCGCAGCTCAGCCAGGCGATCTACTTCGTCAGCCAGGAGGGCATCACCAACGCGCTGAAACACGCAGCGGGAGCCCCGATCCGGATCGCCGTCGACGGCGAGGAGTCAGCCGTCACGGTCACCGTCGAGAACGGCCCACCGTCCCGCGACTCCTCGGGACTGGAGACGACGGGCGGTGGCTTCGGCCTGGAGGGCCTGCGCCAGCGCGTCCGCGCGCTCGACGGAACGCTCGCCGCCGGCCCGACCGAGAACGCCGGCTGGCGACTGGCGGCGCGGCTGCCCCGCAGCGCAACAGCCTCCGGTTGACCCCGCCCCCTTCAGCCGAGGCCGCGAGCCGGCGGGTTCGCTCTCTGGCTCAGGACCCCGACCAGCTGATCGGCCCCGCGGTCAGCGTGTGGGAGCCGAGCCGGCGCCCGAGGACCCGCTGCACGTCGGCGCAGGCCGCGAGCAGGCGGTCGAGATCGACGCCGGTCTCGATGCCCATCTCATGCAGCATCGAGAGGAGGTCCTCGGTCGCGATGTTGCCCGTGGCGCCGGCGGGCACCGGGCAGCCGCCCAGCTCGCCGAAGCTCGACTCAAACGAGGCCACCCCCGCCTGCAGCGCCGCGATCACGTTGGCCAGGCCCTGCCCGCGCGTGTTGTGGAAGTGGGCGGTCAGCTGGACGTTCGGCAGTCGCTCGCGGGCGCCGAGGAAGAACTCCTGCACCTGGAGCGGGTTGGCCATGCCGGTCGTGTCACCGAAGCCGATCTCCTGCGCTCCGGCGCCGGCGAGCCGTGACGCGATCGCGTAGACGCGGTCGGGCGCCACCCGGCCCTCGTAGGGGCAGCCGAACGACGTCGAGATCACGGCCTCGCAGCGCAGGCCGTCGCTGCGCGCCCGGCGCAGGACGCGCTCGCAACCGGCCAGCGACTCCTGCACGGAGCGGTTGACGTTGTGGCGATTGTGCGACTCGCTCGCGCTGAGGAACACGTTGACCTCGTCGAAGCGGTCGCGTTGCGCGAGTGCCGTGTCGAGGCCGCGCTCGTTCGGGATCAGCACGCTCAGGCTGACGCCGGCGACCCGCTCGATCCCCGCCAGCACCTCGGCGGCGTCCGCCAGCTGCGGGATCACGTCCGGGCGCACGAAGCTCGTCACCTCCAGGCGCTCCAGGCCGGTCCGGCTCAGCGCGTCGATCAGGCGGATCTTCTCGGCCGTCGGGATCACCTCCGGCTCGTTCTGAAAGCCGTCACGCGGACCGACCTCCCGGATCCAGACGCGATCAGGCAGAGCCTGGGTCATGAGTCCGGCCCGGCTACGCGCGTGATGAGGAGGCCCGGCGCATGCCGCAGGCATGCTACAGAGTGACCATTCGAACTTCGGACGACCGTTCTCGTCAGTCGCCGGTCGTCAGTCGTAGATCGTCAGCAATGCGAGTCGTGCAGCCGTGACCGAACCGCCCTCCCGCCCAGCGCTCCGCGAGCGATATGACCGCCGCCGCCAGACACTTGTCGCCGCGGCCGCCAAGGTCTTCGCCGCCCAGGGCTTTCACGCCACCTCGATCCAGGACGTCGTCGTCGCCAGTGGCCTCACCGCCGGCGGCATCTATCACTACATCGACTCAAAGGACGACCTGCTCGTGCGCATCTGCGACGAGCTGATGTCACCGTTGCTTGGCCGCGTTCGCGCGATCGCCGACTCCGACACACCAGCCGAGAGCCAGCTGCGGGAGATCGTGCGCGTCTGGGTGGCCCACGTCGAACGCAACCGCGACCACATGCTCGTCTTCCAGCAGGAGCGCCACGTCCTGCAGCGCGGGCCACAGTGGCGCCATGTCCGGCGTCAACGCAAGGAGTTCGAGGAGCTGCTCGGCGCCGTGCTGACCCGCGGCGAGCAGCGGGACGAGCTGCACTTCGACGACCGTCAGCTCGCGCTCCGCGCCCTGCTGGGCATGGTCAACCACACCCCGCAGTGGTTCCGCTCACGCGGACGTCTGACCGCCGAGGAGATCGCCGACGGTTACGTCGACCTGCTGCTGGGAGCAGGCGCCGGGCGTGGGCTCACTCCTCATGCATGACGATCAGGCGGTCTCCGGCGGCCAGCGTCGGATCATCGCCGAGCCCGAGGTCGACGTGTCCGTCCCGCGCGATCCCCAGCACGAGCGCGCCGGGCGTCGAGCGGGCATGGCTCAGCGGGTGGTTCTGCAGCGCGGGGTCGACGACCTGCTCGGCGAGTCGATAGCCGGTGGTGTCGACGAGCTGGAGCAGCAGATCGCCCGCCAGCGGGGTCTCCAGCGACTTGGCGACCGTATGGCCGACGAGCTCGTCGGCGGCCAGGGTGTGGGTGACGCCGAGCTCCTTCAGGGCGCGGGCCACGCGGGGTGACTGGGTGAGGGCGTAGGCCCTCAGCCGCGGGGCCAGGCTGTGCAGGGCGACGGCGACGACCATCGTGTCGGCATCCTGCTCGCAGGCGATCAGCGCCCGGTCGGCCCGCTCGGGCCGGCTGCGCGCCACCACCTGCTCGTCGGTCGGGTCGCCGGCGACGAAGACGAGGTCCTCGGGTGCGCCGGCGGGGCGCTCAGGGGCCACGAGCACGGTGGGGGTGTCGCGCGCGCAGAGCTCGTCGATCACCCGCGGGACGATCGGATCAAGACCCAGGATCAGGGTGTACGGCTCAGTCGGCAGACGGGTGTCCATGCCAAGAATCCTCCGGATGTGAGTGACCGCCGAGGCGCCGGCGATGAGGCCAAAGACGGCGCCCACGATCGGGATCGTCGTGAGCATGACCAGCGAGGCGATCACCCGGCCGACCGGGTTGTGGGGCAGCACGTCGCCGTAGCCCACGGTGGTCGCGGTGGTCACCGCCCAGTAGAGCGAGAGCCCGAAGCTGTCGTGCTGGGTGAGTGAGAACAGGGCCGCGCCGACGAGGACGATCACGACGGCGAGCATGATCAGCGCGCGCACCCGGTGGCGGGTCAGGCCGCGCAGCCGTCGGGTGAGCGAGATCAGGAACGGCATGACGGGGAACGACCCGCACCGTACGGACAGGCGAGGACGGCTCGGCCGCTTCGCGTCACCCCCCGGGCGGGGGGTTTGCTCCGGTCACGCCTCGGGCGCCGTTAACCTTGCCCGCGGTGCGTCTGCTGGTAGCTCAAGCGACCGACCCGCTGGAAGGGGAGATCGTGATCCCCCCCTCCAAGTACCACGCCCACCGCGCCCTGATGCTGGCCGCGCTGGCGCCCGGGACGACCACGATCTCGGCCCGCACCGACGCCCGTCACGTCAACTTCACGGTCTCAGCGCTGCGGGCGCTGGGCGCCGAGATCCGCAGCACCGGGACCGCCTGGGAGGTGCGCGGGCAGGCGGGGTTCTCGCCCGCGACCGGGGAGATCTCGGTCGGCAGCTCGGGGACGACCCTGTACTTCCTCGTCGGGCTGGCCGCGCTGTCTGACCGGCCGGTGACGATCACCGGCCAGCGGTACTTTCGCCGCCGCCCGATCGGTCCGCTGCTGCGCGCGCTGCAGCGCCTCGGGGTGCGGATCGACTATGAGGGCCAGTCACTGCCGGTCACCGTGCACCCGGGCCGGCCGCGGGGTGGCCGCGTGCGCATCGACGGGACCCTGTCGCAGTGGGTGTCGGGCCTGCTGATGCTCGCCCCGTTCGCTCGGGAGCCGACGACGATCGAGGTCACCGGCGAGCTCAACGAGCGCCCCTACCTCGAGCTCACGCTCGACATGCTGCGCCAGTTCGGCCTCGAGGTCTCGGTGTCGGAGGACTGGCGCCGCTTTCACGTCGAGCCCGGCCAGACCCCGCAGCCGGGCGAGATCGTGCTTCCGCCCGACATCGGCTCGGCGGCGTTCGGCCTCGCGGCGTGCGCGCTGCATCCGTCGCGCGTGACGTTCCGCAGCCCGGTGGCGATCCACGGTCATCCGGAGCGGTCGGTGCTCGACGAGCTGATCGGCGTCGGGGTGCCGATGCGCTTCGCGGCCGACGGCATGTCGATCTCGATCGACCACGACGGCACGCCGCCGATCGCGGGCCGCCTGGACTGCCGCGACATCCCGGACATGATCCCGGTGCTGTCGACGTTGGCCAGCCGCGCGCGCGGACGCACCGTGCTCTCGCATGTCTCCCACGCCCAGCTCAAGGAGTCCGATCGGCCCCACGCGATGCTGCAGCTGCGCAGGATGGGCGCCCGCGTCGAGTTCGACGGCAACGACCTGGAGTTCGAGGGCGTTGATCGGCTGCGTGGCGCGCAGCTGTCCTCGTTCAACGATCATCGGATCCTGATGGCGCTCACCGTCGCCGGCTCGACCGCACAGGGCGTGACCGAGATCTCGTTCCCGCACGCCTACCGGATCTCCTATCCGGAGTTCATCGACCACATGAACGCGATCGGGATCCCGGCGGCGGTGACGACGCGGGTGCCGGACGCGCTGCAGGCCGAGACGTGACGACCCCGTCCGCGCCGGCCGTGACCGGCGGCCGGCTGCTCGACGACGTCGATCGGTGGGCAGCGCGTGATCCGGCGGGCCTCGCCGCGGTGTGCGTGGACTCGGCCGGCGCCGACCACACGCTGACCTGGGGGGAGCTGTGTGCCGGCTCGCATACGGTCGCGCGGCGGCTGCGGGCGCTCGGCGTCGGGTCCGGCGAGCCGGTCGCCTACCAGCTGCCCAACCGCGTCGAGTTCCTGACGACCACACTCGCGGTGCTTCGGCTCGGTGCGACGTGCATGCCGCTGATGCCGAGCTTCCGTGAGCGCGAGCTGTCGTTCATGCTCGCCGAGGCTCGCGCCCGCGTCCTCCTGGTCTGCGACGTCTACCGCAGGTACGACCACGCGGCGCTGGCTGCGGGGTTGCAGCGCCGGCTCGCGGCGCTTGAGCATGTGATCGTCGTCGACGACACGGGCCTGGGTGACGGGGTGGGCGACGACGAAGGCCTGTCCAGCGGGGTGGACGCGCAGGCCGCCGATCGCGCCGAGTCACTGGAACACCCCGACCCCGAGCCCGACCCCGGCCACATCGCGCAGCTGCTGTTCACGAGCGGATCGACCGGGGAGCCGAAGGGCGTGCTCAACCGGCACGACACGCTGATCCGGGCCGCCGACGTCCACACCGCGCACTTCGGCCTGACCGCCGACGATGTGATCTACGTCCCGTCGCCGCTGGCCCACCAGACCGGCTTTCTCTACGGCATGTGGATCGCCCTGCGGCTCGGCGCCACGCAGGTCGTCTCCGAGCACTGGGATGCCGACGGTGGCTTTGAGGCGATGCGCCGCCACGGCGTCACGTTCGTCCAGGCCGCGACGCCGTTCCTGGCCGATCTGACGCGGGTCGCCTCCGAGCGTGACCAGACGCTGCCGTCGCTGCGGACCTTCGTCGCCACCGGCGCCGCGATCCCGCGGGAGCTGGCCCACCGTGCCCGCGCGGCGCTCGGCGCCGAGGTCGGTGGCGCGTTCGGCACGACCGAGAGCTGCCTGGGGGCGGCGTTCGTCCCGGGGCTGGAGGACGAGCGGGCGTGGACGACCGACGGTCGTGCCCTGGCCAACGTGACGCTGCGGGTCGTCGACGACGACGGCCACGAGCTGCCGCCGGACACCGAGGGCAACTTCGAGATCGCCACCGACACCCTGTTCGAGGGCTACCTCAACCGGCCGCAGGCGACGGCTGAGGCGGTGACCGCCGACGGCTACTACCGGCCGGGTGACCTGGCGACGATCGACGCCGATGGGTATCTGCGGATCACCGGGCGCGTGCGTGACGTGATCAACCGCGGCGGCGAGAAGGTGCCGGTGGCCGAGATCGAGCAGCTGCTGTACCGCCACCCCGCGGTGCGCGACGCCGCGATCGTCGCGATGCCCGACCCGCGCCTGGGCGAGCGGGCGTGCGCGTTCGTCGTGCTCGCCGCCGGGGCTCAGCTGACCTTCGCGCAGCTGCAGGACCACCTCGACGCCCACCGCGTGGCCAAGCCCTACTGGCCCGAGCGGCTGGAGCTCGTCGCCGAGCTTCCGCGGACGCCCTCGGGCAAGATCCAGAAGTTCCTCCTGCGCGACCGCGCGCGGGAGTTCACCGACGTGCACAGAAAGGCCGGCGCCCGATGACGACGATGACCCCCGCTCCGCCCGACGAGCGAGAGCTCGCCGACCTCACCGACGAGATCGCGCGCTGGGTCCGGACCGAGGGCGAGGCGTGGGCGCAGCGGATCGAGCGCGAGGACGCGGTCGCGCCGGAGCTGTGGCAGGAGCTCAACGACCGTGGCTACCTGCGGCTGGCGGCGCCGGTGCAGTACGGCGGTCGCGGGATCCCGTTCACGCAGTACCTGCCGCTGCTCGAGCTGTTCGCGATGTCGCACGCCTCGGTGCGGATGATCGTCCATGTCTGCAACGGGGTGTGGCGCTCGATGGACTCCCACGCCACCCCTGAGCAGCGGGAGCGCTTCGTGCTGCCGATGATCGCCGGCGAG
Organism: uncultured Acetobacteraceae bacterium; assembly: GCA_964658375.1. GTDB lineage: Bacteria > Actinomycetota > Thermoleophilia > Solirubrobacterales > Solirubrobacteraceae > Palsa-465. The sequence goes on from CAZZYU010000005.1 coordinate 27,960, forward strand.
CTCAAGGTGGCGTTCACGCTGACCGAGCCGACCGCCGGGACCGGCGCCGATCTGCGCTGCAGCGTCACCCGTGAGGGTGACACCTACTACCTGTCGGGCGAGAAGCACATGATCACCTTCGGGACGATCTCGGACTACCTGCTGCTGTTCGCCCGCGCGCAGGGCACCACCGGCGCCGACGGCACCGTTGCGCTGCTCGTGCCCCCGCACGGCGAGGGCGTGAGCGCGACCGTGATGCCGCAGACGATGGGCGTGCGGGGCACCGACCATGGCGCCTTCGTCTTTGACCGCGCGCCGGTCCCGGTCGCCAACCGCCTCGGCGAGGAGGGCGACGGGCTCGGCGTGGCCCTGAGCGGCTTTCTGACCCCGAGCCGGATCGCCGTCGCGATGACCTGCGTCGGGTTGGCCAAGCGGGCGCTCGAGCTCGCCGTCGACTATGCCCGGCAGCGCGAGACGTTCGGCAAGAAGCTCGCCCAGCGCCAGGCGATCGCGTTCTCGCTGGCCGAGATGAAGACCGACATCGAGGCCGCGCGCGCGCTCGTCATGCAGTCGGCGCTCACCTGGGAGGGCGGCGGACCCGCCGACGCCGCATCGGCGATGTCCAAGCTCAACGCCGTCGACATGCTCGCCCGCGTCACCGACAAGGCGCTGCAGATCCACGGCGGCATCGGCTACTGGGCCTCGAGCCCGATCGAGCGGGTCTACCGCGACGCGCGCGCGCAGCGCTTCGAGGAGGGGACCAACGAGATCCAGAAGACGGTCATCGCGCGCGACCTGCTGAGCTGACCGCCGGTCGCGTGGCCGCGTCTGCGGTGGGTGACGGCGACGACCGCCCGGCGTCCCGTGCTTGACCATGTCTTCCGCGCCGGCTCGATCGGGCCGCTGGCGCTGGGCCACCGGATCGTCATGGGCTCCATGCATCTCGGCCTGGAGGGTCTGGATGACGATGGCCGCGCGCTGGCGGCGTTCTACACCGAGCGCGCGCGGCACGGCGCCGGGCTGATCGTCACCGGTGGCTCGGCGGTCAGTCGCGTCGGGGCCGCCGGACGCAACTACAGCTTCGTCAACGAGCCGCGCGACGCGTCCAAGCTGGCCCGGGTGGCCGACGCGATCCACACCGCCGGCGGGCGCGTGCTGCTGCAGCTGTTTCACGCCGGGCGCTACGCGATCCCGAGCGCGTTCGATCTGCAGCCGGTCGCCCCCTCGCCGGTCTACTCGTCGCTGGTGCGTGCCGAGCCGCACGCGCTGTCCGACGCGGAGGTCCGGGAGACGATCGCCGATTTTGCGCGCGGCGCCGCCCGCGCGCGCGAGCTCGGGTTTGACGGCGTGGAGATCATGGGCTCCGAGGGCTATCTGCTCAACCAGTTCGCGGCGTCGGCGACCAACCTGCGTGACGACGCCTGGGGCGGGGACCCCGAGCGGCGGATGGCGTTCCCGCTGGCCGTCGCGCGGGCGGTCCGGGAGAGCGTCGGCCGCGAGCTGGCGGTCGTCTACCGGATCTCCGGGGCCGACCTCGTGCCCGGCGGCGCCGACGAGGAGGAGGTCGCCCAGCTGGCCGGCGCGCTCGCGCAGGACGGCGTCGACGCGCTGAACGTCGGAATCGGATGGCACGAGGCGCGGGTCCCGACCGTCCAGCTGCACGTCCCGCTCGGCGCGTGGGCACCGTGGGCGCGGGCGATCCGTGCCGTCGTCGACGTCCCGGTGATCGCGTCGAACCGGATCAACACGCTCGCCCTCGCCGACACGGTGCTCAGGGAGGGCTCGGCGGACTTCATCTCCCTCGCGCGGCCGTTTCTCGCCGACCCGGAGATCGTCGCCAAGGCTCAGACCGGCCGGGCGGTCAACGTCTGCATCGGCTGTGACCAGGCGTGCATCGACCGGTCGCTGTTTGATCAGCGCGTCTCCTGCGTCGTCAACCCGCGGGCCGGCTACGAGCTCGCCTT